>DATHKX010000041.1:0-30841 GCA_035488835.1 Gemmatimonadales bacterium | reverse complement strand
AAGCACGTCGCTGCCGCCATGGCACTGGTGAAAGCCATCCGCAACTTCGGCCACATGGCGGCGCGCCTGGACCCCCTCGGCTCCGAGCCGCCGGGCGACCCGGCGCTCGATCCCGGACCCCTCGGGCTCACCCCCGAGATCATGGCCCGCATCCCGGCCGACCTGCTGCGGATCTACGTGCCCGGACGCACCCTCGCCGAGGCGTACCCGAAGCTTCAGGAGACGTATTGCGGCACGATCGCGTACGAGGTCGAGCACATCGGCAGCCACCAGGAGCGCGTGTGGCTGCGTCAGGTGATCGAATCGGGGGACCACAAGAAGCCGCTCACCCCAGAGGCGAAGCGCAAGCTGCTCGCGCGTCTCACGGCGGTCGAGACGCTCGAGCGCTTCCTCCACAAGGCGTACCTCGGCCAGAAACGCTTTTCGATCGAAGGACTCGACACGCTGGTGCCGATGCTCGACCAGACGATCGAGCTGGCCGGCACGAGCGGCGCCCGGCGGGTGGTGCTGGGCATGGCGCACCGCGGCCGGTTGAACGTGCTGGCCCACATCGTGGGTCTCCCGTACGAAACGATCTTTGCGGAGTTCGAGGGCGGGCGGCACGTGGAGGGGACGCTCACGCCCGAAGGCGGCACCGGCGACGTGAAGTATCACCACGGCGCGGACGGCGTGTACCAGACCGCCGCGGGCAAACCCGTCAACATCACGCTCACACCGAACCCGAGCCATCTCGAAGCGGTGAACCCGGTCGTCGAAGGGCGGGCCCGCGCCAACCAGACGAATCGCCGTGGCAAGGACGCGATCCACGACGGGACGGTGGCGCTCCCCGTGCTGATCCACGGCGACGCGTCGTTCGCCGCGCAGGGCGTCGTGGCGGAGACGTTCAATCTCGCCCGGCTCAAAGGCTACACCACCGGTGGCACCATCCATCTCATCGCGAACAACCAGCTCGGCTTCACCACCGATCCAAAGGAAGGACGCTCGACCGACTACTCGAGCGATCTCGCCAAGGGCTTCGACGCGCCGATCATCCACGTCAACGCGGACGATGCGGAGGCATGCCTCGCCGCGGCCCAGCTCGCGATGCTGTACCGCGACAAGTTCCACGGCGACGTGGTGATCGACGTGGTAGGCTACCGGCGGTGGGGTCACAACGAAGGCGACGAGCCGGCATACACGCAGCCGGTGATGTATGAGCGAATCAAGCAGACGCCCACGGCGCGGCAGCGCTACGCCGACCAGCTGGCGCGCGAAGGTGTGGTGGATGCGGCGCAGGCAGCCGCAGAGGCGGAGCAGGTCTATCAGCGACTCACGGAGATCCAGCAATCGCTGAAAGCCCACCTGCGCGAGGCGGGAGCGGGGGAGGAGCCGCAACGCATCTCGACCACCCAACCCGCACTCGCGGAGCCCGATACGGCCGTGTCGGCCCCGCTGCTCACGACACTGAACGAGCAGCTGCTGCTCGTGCCCGACGGCTTCGCGATCATTCCCAAGCTGCAGAAGCAGCTGGAGCGGCGCCGGCCCGCCCTCGCCGAGGGTCAGATCGAGTGGGCCCACGCCGAGGCCCTGGCGTTCGCGTCGCTCGTCGCCGAGGGAACGGCGATCCGGCTCACGGGTCAGGACACCGAGCGCGGCACGTTCAGCCAGCGACACCTCGTGCTGCACGACGCCCGGGACGGTCGCCGCTATGCCCCGATCCAGAATCTTCCGGGGGCGCGGGCGCCGTTCGAGCTGCACAACAGCCCGCTCTCCGAGTTCGCCTGCCTGGGCTTCGAGTACGGCTACGCGGCCGCGGCGCCCGAGACCCTGGTCCTGTGGGAGGCCCAGTACGGCGACTTCACCAACGGCGGCGAGGTGATCATCGATCAATTCATCATCGCCGGGCTCGCGAAGTGGGGGCAGACGTCCCGTCTCACACTGCTCCTGCCGCACGGCTACGAGGGCCAGGGACCCGAGCACTCGAGCGCCCGGATCGAGCGCTTCCTCGCGCTCGGCGCCGATGGGAATATCCGCATCGCCAATTGCACGACGCCGGCGCAGTACTTCCACCTGCTCCGCCGCCAGGCACGTCACCCCGAGCTCCGGCCGCTCGTGCTGTTCACACCGAAGAGCCTGCTGCGGCTGCCGCAGGCGAGCTCGCGGCTCGAGGACCTGGCGACCGGACGGTTCCAGCCGGTGCTCGACGACGCCGCGGCGACGCCCCGCGACACCGTGCGCCGGCTCATCCTGTGCAGCGGCAAGATGTACTACGACCTCACGCTCGCTCCGGCGCGGGCGCAGGCCCGGCACGTGGCAATCGCCCGGGTAGAGCTGCTCTATCCGTTCCCGCGCGAGGAGCTGGCGACGCTGATCCGCGGGTATCCCAGCCTGCGCGAGATCGTGTGGGTGCAGGAAGAGCCGCGCAACATGGGGCCGCAGAAGTTCATGCTGCCACAGCTCCGCGAGATCGTGGGCCCCGACGTCACCGTGCGCGACATCGGACGACCGGAGCGCTCGAGCCCGGCCGAAGGGTATCCCGCAGCACACCAGGTCGAGCAGGCGAGGATCGTAGCGACCGCCTTGAGCGTTTGACGAGCAGGGGCTCAGCCACTCTACCTTCCCGCCGCACTCCCGCTAGTTTGTTGACACATGGCTATCTCCACGCCTCCCCGGGCCCGGCAGGCACGCGAGTCGGTCGTCATCCGCTTCGCCGGAGACTCGGGCGACGGGATGCAGGTGACCGGTTCCCGCTTCACGGTGGAAGCCGCCCTTGCCGGAAACGACCTCACCACCTTCCCCGATTTCCCCGCCGAGATCCGCGCCCCCGCCGGAACGACGTACGGTGTGTCGGCGTTCCAGATCCATTTCGGTGGCGTAGACGTCACGACCCCAGGGGACGCCGTGGACGTGCTCGTGGCCATGAACCCGGCGGCGCTCAAAGTGGACCTGAAGGATCTGCGGCTCGGCGGAACGATCGTCGTGGACACGGGCGCGTTCACCGAGCGCAACCTTACCAAGGCGGGGTTCCCGGCCAACCCGATCGAGGATGGCTCGCTCGCTTCGTATCAAGTGCTCACAGTCGACATCACGCGACTCACGGCGGAGGCCGTGAAGACCTTGGGCCTTTCGACCCGCGAGGCGCACCGCTGTCGCAACATGTGGGCCCTCGGCCTGATGCTGTGGATGTACGGCCGCGACCGGCAGGTGACCACCGATTGGCTGCGGCGTAAGTTCGCCGACCGTCCCGAGCTCGCGCAGGCCAACGTGGCGGCCCTGAACGCCGGCCATGCATTCGGCGAGACGGCCGAGATGTCGGAGCACCTCGTGGGCTACACGGTGGCGAAGGCGCCGGTCGAGCCGGGGCGCTACCGCGCTGTGAGCGGGACCGAGGCGATCGCGTGGGGGTTGATCGCCGGAATGCGCGGGGCGGGGATCGAGAAGATGATCTTCGCGGGCTACCCGATCACGCCCGCCTCTCTGCTGCTCCACACCCTGGCGGGCCTCAAGGCACACGGCGTGATCACGTTCCAGGCGGAGGACGAGATCGCCGCGATCGGTGCCGTGATCGGTGCCGCCTACGCCGGAGCGCTCGGCGTGACGTCGAGCTCCGGCCCCGGGATGGCGCTCAAGACCGAGATGCTCGGCCTCGCGATCGCCACGGAGCTTCCACTCGTCGTGATCGACTCCCAGCGAGCCGGCCCCTCCACCGGCATGCCCACCAAGGCCGAGCAGTCCGATCTGTTCCAGGCCGTGCACGGACGCAATGCGGATGCGCCGCTCGCCGTGCTGGCCGCGGCGACGGCGAGCGACTGCTTCGAGGTCGCGATCGAGGCGGTGCGGATCGCCACCAAGTACATGACGCCGGTGATCGTGCTGTCCGACGCCTACCTCGCCCACGCCGCCGAACCGTGGCGCCTCCCCGACCCGTCGGCCCTGCCCCGCTTCCCCGTTCACTTTCGGACCGACCCCGCGGGCTTCCACCCGTTCCTCCGCGACCCGGTGACCCTCGCGCGGGCGTGGGCCGTGCCGGGCACACCCGACCTCGAGCACCGCATTGGCGGGCTCGAGAAGGACTACGACACGGGACACATTTCCTACGACCCGGAAAACCACGCTCGGATGACCCGAACCCGCGCCGCGAAGATCGCCGGGATCGCGAACGACATCCCACCGCAACGGGCCGCCCTCGGGGACGACCACGGCGCGGTCGCCGTGGTGGGCTGGGGCTCCACGTACGGCGCGATTCACCAGGCCGTCCGCGAGGCGCGGGACGACGGGCTCGACGTCTCGCACCTCCACCTTCGTTACCTGAACCCGTTCCCATCGAACCTCGGCGACCTGCTGAAGCGCTTCGACCGTGTTCTCGTGCCGGAGATGAATACCGGGCAGCTCGTGCAGCTCTTACGGGCAGCCTACCTCGTGCCTGCGGAGGGGCTGAACAAAGTCGAGGGAAAGCCTTTCAAGGTCGCCGAACTCTCGGCGGCGATCCGAGCGAGCCTGTGACCGTCACGACGATCACCGACGCCGAGCTCGCCCCCAAGGACTACGCATCGGACCAGGAGGTCCGGTGGTGCCCCGGCTGCGGGGACTACGCGATCCTCAAGGCGGTCCAGAAAACCCTGGCGGAGCTCGGCGCGCGCCGCGAGCGCACGGTGTTCGTTTCGGGGATCGGTTGCGCGGCCCGGTTTCCCTATTATCTGTCGACGTACGGGTTCCACACGATCCACGGGCGGGCGCCGACGATCGCCACCGGGATCAAGCTCGCCAATCCCGAGCTCGACATCTGGGTCGTCACGGGCGACGGCGACGGCCTCTCGATCGGCGGGAACCACATGCTGCACGTCCTCCGTCGCAACGTCGATCTCCAGATCCTCCTCTTCAACAACGAGATCTACGGGCTCACCAAGGGGCAGTACTCGCCCACCTCGCGGCGCGGGACGCGTTCACCCTCCACGCCGCAGGGCTCGATCGAGAACCCCGTGTCGCCGTGCGCGTTCGCCCTGGGCGCCGGGGGGCGATTCGTCGGACGCGCGGTGGACACGCAACAGGCTGACCTCGTAGCGCTGCTGAAACGGGCCCACGCGCACAAGGGGGCGTCGTTCGTCGAGGTGTTCCAGAACTGCGTCGTCTTCAACGACGGGGTGTTCGACAGCTTCACCGCGAAAGACGCGGCGCCCGACGCGCAGCTGCACGTGGAGCACGGCAAGCCGCTGGTGTTCGGACCGCACGAGGAGCGGGGGCTGCGCCTGAAGCCGGGGACACTCGCGCTCGAGGTCGTCCCGGTGGGTGATGGCGGCGCGCCGCTCGATGCAATCCTGGTGCACGACGAGACCAACCGCACGCTGGCGCAGCTGCTCGTCGGGCTCGAGCCTCCGGAGTTTCCCATGGCGCTCGGCGTGCTCTACTGCGCTCCCGCGACGTCCTATGAAGCAGACGTGTACGCCCAGGCGCGGGCCGCCGGCTTCGGGGGGAGACGCGAGCTCGCCGATCTCGGGGCGCTGCTCACCCGCGACGGGACGTGGACGGTCGAGTAGACCGCGTCCTCCTCTCGTTTCTCCTTGGCCTCCCCCTCCTCGCGGGCGACGGCCGCTGGTCGGCCGCCGCGCCGCTGCCCGAGCCGATCCAGGAGCTCAGCGCCGCAGTCCTGGGCGGGAAGATCTACGTCGCCGGAGGGATCGACCGCGCCGGCCAGCCCACTGCCGCCGCGTTTCGCTACGATCCGGCCGCGAACCGCTGGGAACGGATCGCCGATCTCCCCGCGCCACGCCACCACATGCCGCTCGCCGTCGTGGGCGACACGCTCTACGCCGTCGGCGGGCTCGCCGAGCAAAGCTTCGTCCCCGAGAGCAACCTCTGGCAGTATCGCGAGGATCGAAACCGGTGGGAGCCGCGGGCACCGCTCCCGGCGCCCCGCGGGGCCTCGGCCGTCGGCGCCGTGAACGGCATGCTCGTCGTCGTCGGCGGGTGGGGCGCTGGCCGCCAGCTGCTCCGAGTGACGGCGATCTACGACCCCGCTACCGACCGCTGGCGCGATGCGGCGCCGATCCCGACGCCGCGCGATCATCTCACCGCCGCCGTCGCACGCGGTCTCGTGTACGCGATCGGCGGGCGACCGCTCAATCCCGACCGCAACTACGACGTCGTAGAAGCCTACGATCCGGCGACCGATCGCTGGACCAAACGGTCGGCGATGCCGAGCCGGCGCGGCGGCCTCGCCGCGGCGGTGCTCGACGGCGCGATTCACGTGATCGGCGGGGAGACTCGGGGCTCCGTATTCGCGAACCACGAGGTGTACGACCCCGCGACCGATCGCTGGGCCACGGCCCCCGCGCTGCCGGTGGCGCGCCACGGCCTCGCGGCGGCCGCGGTCGCGGGCAAGCTCTACGCGATCGGCGGCGGACCCAACGCGGGGTTTTCACAGACCGCCGCGGTCGACGTGTTCGCGCCCTGAGAGGGGCGCTAGACTTAACGCATGCCAGAGCTCCAGGTCGCCCTCCGCTACCTCGTGTTCGCTGCGTTCGCGACGAGCGTGCTCGTGGCGCTCGCTTCCTGGCTGGTGCGCACCCGGCGCATCTCGCCGTTCGGCGCGCTCGGCCGGACGCTCCGCACGGCGAGTGACCCACTGATCCGTCCCATCGAAACGCGCCTCGTGCGGGCCGGCGGCAACCCGGTGCACGCGGGATGGTGGCTCGTCGTGGCGGTAGCGGTCGCCGGCGTGCTGCTCATAACGCTATGGAACTGGCTGGTGGACACCGCGTTCAGCGTGGCCGCCGCGTACGCCGGGGGGCCGCGCGCGTCGATCGTTCTCGCAGTCAACGTCGTGTACCGGATCATCTACGTCGCCCTCTGGGTGCGGGTGCTCGGGGCTTGGCTCGGGCACTTCCGGTACTCGCGGTGGGTACGGCCGGCGTACGCGCTGACCGACTGGCTGGTCGAGCCGATACGCCGCGTGCTCCCGCCGGCCGGAGGGTTCGACTGGAGCCCGCTCGTAGCCTTGATTGCCCTGTGGGTCCTGAAGCGCCTGCTGCTCATCATCGTCGTGGGGTGAAGGAGACCGAGACGTGAAAGACGCGATCATCAGACGATTCGACCGGCCCGACGAGACGCGCAGCTTCGAGAAGGGGAGGTTCGATCTCGTGAAGATCGGCGACCTCGCCGTCGGGCGCGCCAGCTATGAGCCGGGGTGGAAATGGTCCACGCACGTCGGCCCCATCGCGGGGACCAAGAGCTGTCAGGTCGAGCACGTGGGGCTCGTCGTCTCGGGGCGGTGCCGTGTCGTCATGGATGACGGCAAGGCCTTTTCCCTCGGGCCCGGCGACCTGTTTCACATCGCGCCGGGTCACGACAGCTGGGTCGAGGGCACCGAGCCGTACGTGTCGCTGCACTTCCTGGGTGCGGACCGGTATGCTAGGTAGGTCTGACTGAGCTCTTGAACACCCGCAATAGGTAGTACAGCGACGGGAGCAAGACGGCCGCGCCCAGCGCCAGCGCGCCCAGGGTGAGTCGCAACGTGGCCGCGGGAGCGGCGGCGCCCGCGATCGAAAGATCAGGTGGCAGAATGTAGGGATACTGGCTCAGCGCCCAGCCCCACAGGATGAGGGACACCTGCGTCACCGCAGCGGCGCGCGCCACGCGCCAGCGGCGGACCCACAGGGCAGCAAGCGCCGTGACGGCCGCCGCCGCCGTGAGGAGATGCAGCGGGAGGGCCCAAGCCGCGAAGACGAGCCCGTCGCGTACCCGGGGCGCGCCGTCGAGGGAGAGAAGCAGCGCCACCACCGCCGCCAGAAACAATCCCACGCCCGACGCCAGCCCGCGGCGGCGGAAGTCCTCTTGCAGCTCCCGCTCGCGGGCTTCGAGCGTCAGGTACACGGCCGCCAGGAACGCGAACGCGACGAGCGCGAACAGGCCGACCGAGAGCGGGAACGGACTGAGCCACGGTGCCACGTAGATCGTGTAGAACGCGTCCCCCCCTCCCCCCTCTCCGAGAGCCCCCGACGCAATCGCTCCCGCCGTTGTTCCGAGCAAGAATGGAGTGATGAGACTCGCGATCGCGAACACCACACCCCAGTAGCGTTGCTCCTCGTCCGCCCCGTACCGCCAGAACGTAAACGCGGAACCGCGCAGCACGATGCCGATCAACACGAGCGAGAGGGGGATGTGCAGCAGCGTGCCGAGTCGCGCGAAGGCCGGCGGGAAGCAGGTGAAGAGCACCACGATCGCCAGGATGAGCCACACATGGTTCGCCTCCCACACGGGGCCGATCGCCTCGGCGATGAGCTCACGCTGACGCTCCTTACGGGGGCCGAGCGCGAAGAGGTCCCACACACCGCCGCCGAAATCGGCGCCGCCGAGCACCACGTAGGCATTGAGCGCGACGAAAATGACCCCGGCGAGGAGATCAGCGAGGCTCACGCCACGCCTCCCGCATCCCGCTTCCCGCCCCCCGGCATATAGAACCCTCGCCATTCCGGTACCGCGGGACTGCGGATGATGTGCCGGTACAACAGCCAGACGACGATCACGCCCAGGAAGCAATAGAGCAGCGTGAAGGTGACGAACGGCACGACCAGCCCCGGCATCGGGGTGACGGCGTCCCGGGTCTTCAGGACCCCGTAGATCGCCCACGGCTGCCGGCCCAGCTCCGTGACCATCCATCCCGCCTCGACGGCCACGAAGCCGAGCGGGGTGGCGAGCGCGATCGCCCGCAGGAACCAGCGATTGTGCGCCAGGTCCGCCCGTCGCCACGCGAGCCATCCGGTCCAGAGCGCCACGAGCGCCAGGTACGTGCCCACGGCGACCATCACCTGGAACGAGAGGTGCACGGCCGGAACGTTCGGCCATTCCGACTCCGGGACCAGGTCGAGTCCCTTCACGACGGCGTGCGGATCGTGGAATGCAAGCAGCGACAGCGCGTAGGGAATCTCGACCGCGAACCGGGTCTCGCGCGCCGCGACGTCGGGCCAGCCCCCCAGTGTGAGCGGCGCCGCGCCTTGCGTGCGGAACAACGCCTCGGCGGCGGCGAGCTTGACGGGCTGGTGTGCGGCGATGTGGCGGGCGGAGATGTCGCCCGAGATCGGCTGCAGTACGGCGGCCGGCGCGCCCACGATCAGCGCGATCTCGAGCGCCCGGCGATGGAACGCGTTCGCCGGGTCCCTGAGGAGCAGGAACGCGTGGATCCCGGCGACCGCGAACCCGGTGGCGGCGTACGCCGCGAGCGTCATGTGCAGCGTTTGTGACACCGCGGCCGCGTTCGCCATCGCCGCGAACGGATCGACGTTCACCGCCTGCCCGTTCACCAGCTCGAACCCCGCCGGCGCATTCATCCAGGCGTTCGCGATCACGACGAAGACGCCCGACGCCGCCCCGCTCACCGCCACGGCCACGCCGGCCCAGAGGTGCGCCCGCGACGAGATGCGGTCCCATCCGTAGAGGTAAATGCCCAGGAAAATCGCCTCGGTGAAGAACGCGAACCCCTCGAGCGAGAACGGCATGCCGATGATCGGACCGGCGAACTCCATGAACCGGGGCCATAGAAGCCCGAGCTCGAACGAGAGCACCGTCCCGGACACGGCGCCGACCGCGAACAGGATGGCGGTCCCCTTGGCCCAGCGCTTGGCGAGATCGAGATAGATCGCGTGTCCCGTCACCTGCCAGCGCCGCTCCGCCAGGACCATCATGAGCGGCATGGCGATCCCGATGACGGCGAACACGATGTGAAACGCGAGCGAGACCGCCATCTGGGAGCGGGCGGCCAGGAGGTCGGGCATGGCTGTGAAAATAGCTACTTGAGCTTCGCCTGCCGCTCCTCGACCGCCCGATTGCCGGCGAACTCTCCGGCCATCGACTGCAGCACGATCCGCGCCGAGTCCGGCATGCCGGCGGCGACGAACGCGTCGGCGCGGAGAATCCCGACCCGGAACCGGAGGAAGCGGCTGTCGGGCACGGCCGGGAAGGACGCCAGTGCCGCCAGGGCCGCTCGTCCGTCCTGCTTGTCCATGATGAGCGATTCGATGGCGAGCAGTCGCGCGCTGGTGTCATCCGGCAGGCGCTGCAGCAGCTGGCCGATCAGTTGGGCGGCCTCAGCCGTCCTTCCCGCTTTGCGGGCGAGCATGGCCTGATGATAGAGCCCCGCCACGAGCAGCCGGCCCACGTCGTCGGGATTGCCACTGCGGATTCCCACGCCCCCGGCGTAGGCGTACACCAACTCGCCGCCATGTTCGGCCGCTTCGTACAACGAGAACGCGCCCGCGAGGCCGACCACCGCCGAGGCGACGTGCACGCCCTTGCGCCACCGCTGCGCAGCGGGGATGAGCGCCGCGATCTCGAGCGCGGCCACGACGAGAAAGATGCTGCGGGTGCGCTCGCCCCACTCCTCGTGCTCCATGACGGCGGGCCGGGCTCCCGGCACGCGCTCTACCGGCCCGTGAGCGTCAGTCCCCGATTTCACGGCCAGCACCGCGCCGAGCGTCCCGACGAGCAGCAAGACCGCCGCCGCGGGCCCGGTGAACGCCGCCCGGCCCGTCACGGCAATGCAGCGGAACAGGACGCCCGCAAACAACAGGGCGATCACGAAGTGCACGAATTGCGGGTGCAGCGGCGCGAGCGACACGGGGGCGGCTCCCGAGGACGAGTGGACCAGGACAAGATACGGCTTGCGGCCGAGCGTCGTTGATCTAGATTCCGATCGACAACTGCTTCCGTGGCGATTTGCGGCCTATTGCAGCCACGTTAAACAAGTCGCTAAAACGCCAGCCCGTTTGGCGACTACCTGGCCGAACGGGTCTTGCGTTTACGGATAACGGATGACGGAACACGGATGACGATCACCCTCCGCGATCTTCTCGACGACGGCAAAGTCCACGTGCTGGATGGCGCCATGGGGACGATGCTGTACGCCAAGGGCTTCTTCCTGAACGTCTGCTACGACGAGCTGAATCTGAAGCAGCCGAAGCTCGTCCAGGAAGTGCACGAGGCCTACGTACGAGCCGGCGCGGAGATTCTCGAGACCAACACCTTCGGCGCGAACCCCGTGAAGCTGGGCAGCTACGGGCTCGCCGACGACACCGAGAAGATCAACCAGACCGCGGCGGAGCTGGCCCGTCGAGCCGCCGCGGGGCGGGCGAGCGTCGCCGGCGCGATCGGGCCGTTGGGCGTCCGCATCGAGCCGTTCGGCGCGATGTCGCGCGAGGAGGCGTTCGCGCACTTCCAGCGCCAGGTGCGCGGCCTCGTCGCGGGCGGGGTGGACGGTTTCATCCTCGAGACGTTCTCAGATCTGGACGAAATCCACGAGGCGCTGCGCGCGGTGCGGAGCGTGTCCGACCTCCCCGTGATCGCCCAGATGACCGTCGGCGACGACGGGCTGACGCATTACGGCACGGGCCCCGAGACGTTCGCCAAGCAGCTCACGGCGTGGGGTGCGGACGCGGTGGGCGTGAACTGCTCCGTCGGTCCCGCCGGCGTGCTCGAAGCGGTGGAGAAACTGGTGAAGGCGACCGATCGCCCGATCTCCGCGGTCCCGAACGCCGGCCTCCCCAAGGACGTCGGCGACCGGAAGATCTACCTGGCGTCCCCCGAGTACATGGCGAGCTACGCCCGCCGCATGATCGAGGCGGGCGCGCGCATCGTGGGCGGCTGCTGCGGGACCACGCCCGAGCACATCAAGAAGATCCGTGACTACGTCGCGAGCGTCGTGCCGCGCCACCAGCCGGCGGTGGTGTCGCGCGAGACGATCACGCCGCCCGCGGGCGTCGAGGAGGTGCCGCTGTCCGCGCGCTCGTGCTGGGGCGCGAAGCTGGCCAGGGGTGAGCTCGTGACGAGTGTCGAGATCGTCCCGCCCAGAGGCGTGGACCCGACGCCGATGCTCGAGCAGTGCCGGGCGCTCAAGGCGGCGGGAGTGGACGCGGTGAATGTCCCCGACGGCCCACGGGCCCAGAGCCGGATGGGCGTGCTCCCCTCCGCGATCCTGATCCAGCGAGAAGTGGGGATCGAGACCGTCATCCATTACTGCTGCCGGGACCGCAACCTCCTCGGGATGCTGTCGGATATCCTCGGCGCCCACGCGGCGGGGCTGCGCAACATCCTGATCATCACCGGTGATCCACCGAAGATGGGCCCCTACCCCGAGGCCACCGCGGTATTCGACATCGACTCGATCGGCCTCACCAACCTGGTGTATCGCCTGAACCATGGGCTCGACCCGGGGAACAACCCCATCGGGGCGCCGACCCAGTGGGCCATCGGGGTCGGAGTGAACCCCGGCGCGGTGGACCTGGACCGCGAGCTGTCGCGCTTCGCCTGGAAGGTCGATGCGGGGGCGGAGTTCGCAGTGACACAGCCGGTGTTCGATCCCAAGCAGCTCGAGGCGTTCCTCGCACGCGTCGGGCAGTTCAAGATCCCGATCGTGGCGGGGATCTGGCCACTCCTTTCACTGCGCAACGCCGAGTTCCTCGCCAATGAGGTTCCCGGCGTGTCGGTGCCCGAGTCGGTGCTTGCGCGGATGCGCCAGGCGCAGGACAAGGGCAAAGAGGCGGCGCTGGCCGAAGGCGTGAAGATCGCGCGCGAGATGTTCCAGCAAGTGAAGGGCACGGTGCAGGGCGTACAGGTGAGCGCGCCGTTCGGGAAAGTGGAGGTGGCCCTGGAGGTGTTCGGGTAGGCCATCGTCGCCCCGCAGCCCGCTTCCTTGTGTCGGGCCGTCCCAGCGCTCATACTCCATCCTCGATACATACCGGAGGCAGCACATGCGGACACTGCTTTGCGCCGCCATCGTCTTCGCTGCATGCGCGCCGGGCGATACGCGCTCGTCGGCTGGGCCGGCGCAGAAGTATGCCGGCACGTGGGATGGCCGGTCCTACCGGAGCGCGTCGGATACGGGAATCCCGTGGCGCATTGTCACCGCCGTCGTGCAGGATGGCTCGCTGCGCGGGACCATGACATACACGTCGGTCACCGCGCCCCCTGTACCGATCCGCGCACGGGACGTCAGCGACAGCGCCGTCGTCAACGAGTTCGGCCCCTACCACAGCCTCGCGGCGAACGCCGACGTGGTGACCACCGCCACGGGCAGGCTGCGGGGTGACTCCCTCAACGGTACGTTCGAGATGCGGCCGGCGGCCGGCGGCAACGTGATGATGACCGGCACCTTCCGCTCGAAGCGGGTCGCACCGTAACCGAGCGGCGCGCGCGCCTCGCCCTCACCGCCGTGCTCGCGCTGTACGGCGGGTTCCTGATTCTCAACCCGGGCCATTACGGCTGGCTCGACAGCCTCGACCTCGCGATTCACGAGTTCGGGCACCCCCTGTTCGGCGTGTTCGGAGAGTTCATCGGCGCCCTCGGCGGAACGCTGATGCAGCTCCTCGTGCCGGCGATCTTCGTGGCGTACTTCTGGCGGCAAGGGGACCGGCATGCGGCCATGGTGGCGCTCTGGTGGGTCGCCCAAAACCTCTGGAACGTCTCGGTCTACGTGCAGGACGCGCGCGCCGAGGAGCTGCCGCTCGTGGGCGGCGGCGAGCACGACTGGAACTACCTTCTCGGGACCCTCGGGCTCCTGAACCACGACCAGCTCATCGGCGGCGGCGTGCGGGTGGCCGGCGTGCTGGCGTACGCGTGGTCCTGCCTGCGAGGATGGACCTACGCTGGCGAGCGAGCCGAGCCAACGTAGCTTAGCCCCGACCCCAAGGAGCGCCCATGCCGACCGCCAACATCAACATCCTCGCCGTCCTCGTCGCCGCGGTCCTGACCTTCGTCCTCGGCGCCGTCTGGTATTCCCCCGTCCTGTTCGCCAAGCAGTGGATGGCGGCGCAAGGATACACTCCGGAGAAGCTCGAGGAGATGAAGCGGAAGGGAGTGACCCGGGGGTATGCCGTTTCGGTGCTGTGTTATCTCGTCACGGCCTACGTGATGGCGCTGCTCGCCACGTACACGAATTCCACCACCTTGGCGCAAGGGCTGTGGCTCGGGTTCCTCTCATGGCTCGGGTTCGCCGCCACCGTCGGGCTCACCGCGAACATGTTCTCGGAGAAGCCGATCGCCGCTTGGGTGCTCGACGCGGGCTATCAGCTCTCGTATCTCGTTCTCATGGGCGTGCTGCTCTCGGTGTGGCGCTGAGCGAGTGCCCACCACCTCCGCCCCCACCCCCGCTCGTAGCGCCCTCGTCGCCGGCGCGTCGGGGCTGGTCGGCAGTCACGTGCTGCGCTTGCTGCTCGAGGATCCGGCGTACGCGCGCGTGACTGTCCTCGCCCGTCGCGAGCTGCCGCTCGCACACAAGAAGCTGGAGCAGCGGGTTGTGAGTTTCGATCACCTGGCCCAGGTCGCCGATTTCCCCCGAGTGCACGACGTATTCTGCTGCCTCGGCACGACCATGAAGCAGGCGGGCTCGCCCGACGCGTTCCGCAAGGTCGACTACACCTACGTCGTCGAGCTCGCGCGGGTCGCCGTCCGGCACCGCGCCTCGCAGTTCCTCGTGGTGACCGCGGTCGGCGCCGATCCCGCGTCGCGGATCCTCTACAGCAGGGTGAAGGGGGAAGCGGAAGAAGCGCTGCGCCGGCTGCAATTCGAGAGTATCCAGATCTTCCGGCCGTCGCTGGTGGTCGGGGCCCGGGCCCAAGGCCGCCCCGCCGAGCGCGTCGCCCGGCTGCTCGGCCTGCTCGTCGCCTGGGGCTTGGTGGGACCGCTGTCCCGGTACCGACCGATCAAGGCCGAAGCCCTCGCGCGCGCCATGGTGCAGGTCGCCCGGGACGCGCCGCGCGGGGCACACGTCTACCAGTCCGACCACATCCGCCGGCTCGTCCGCAACTAGTTGCGACGGATCTCCCCCGTTCGTGGTGACCGCGCGCACCGGAGCCCCGCCCGCGCCCAGGGTCGTTGTGATGCGGCGCCCCACCCCACTTTGGGCCTGGAGGACCGAGACCGAGAGGGCGAGGAGCACGGGGACAGGAAAAACTGGGCGCGGTAGCACGCGTGCCTCCGGACGAGAGTGAGCGACTCGACACCGTTAGACACGGCTGGCGCGAAACAGGTTGGCCGCCACATTTTCCCGCGTGCGGTTCCCCCACCCCCTGACGTTGCTGTGCGGCTGTGTGCTGCTCGCCGCCGCGGCCAGTCACGTGCTGCCGCCCGGTCAGTACGACCGCCGGGACGATCCCACTACCGGCCGCCGGGTCGTGGTCGCGGGCACCTATCACACCGTCCCGGCGCGCCCCGTGGGGCCGTTTCAAGCGCTCGTCGCCATCCCGCGCGGCATGGCCGACGCGGCGCCGGTGATTTTCTTCGTGTTCCTGATCGGTGGCGCGTTCACGGTGGTGGACGAGACCGGGGCGCTGCGGCAGGGCGTGGACTGGCTGGTGCGGCGGTTCGGGCACTCCGATGCGCTCGTCGTCCCCGCCGCGTCGCTCGCCTTCGCGCTGGGCGGGGTGCTCGATAACATGAAGGAAGAGATCATCGCGCTCGTGCCGGTGATGCTGCTGCTGACACGCCGCCTGGGGTACCGGCCGGTGATCGCTGTCGCGATGAGCCTCGGAGCGGCCGCTGTGGGCGCCGCCTTCAGCCCGATCAACCCGTTCCAGGTGGGAATCGCGCAGCAGCTGGCGCAGCTGCCGTTGCTCTCGGGATCGCTCTATCGGATCGCTTTCCTGGCAGCCGCGCTGGGGATTTGGACGTGGGGCACGGTGCGCTACGCCGCCCGCACCCGTGCGGCGCCGGCCACGGAGCCCGACCCCGGCGCAAGCACGCTCGACGCCCGCCGCGGCGCCGTCCTCACCCTGGTGCTGGTCGCGTTCGCCGCGCTCGTATTCGGCGTCCGCCGGCTCGGCTGGGGCTTCAACGAGATGGCGGCGCTCTTCTTCCTGATGGGCGTGGTCGCCGGGCTGGTGGGCAGGCTGGGCGTCGGTGGCACGGCCAACGCGCTCGTCACCGGATTCCGGTCCATGGCCTACGCCGCGCTGCTCATCGGTTTCGCCCGGGCGATCTTCGTCACCCTCGAGGACGGGCGCATCGTGGACACGATCGTGCACGGGCTGTTCACGCCGGTCGCCCAGCTGCCGCTCGCGCTCGCCGCGCTCGGGATGATGATCGTGCACGGCCTGGTACACGTCCCGGTGCCGAGTCCCAGCGGTCACGCCGTGCTGACGCTGCCGATCCTCGTGCCCCTCGCGGACTTGCTCGGGCTGTCGCGCCAGGTCACGGTGCTCGCGTATCAATACGGAGGCGGATTGTGCGAGCTGTTCACGCCCACCAACGGGGCGCTCATGGCGATCCTCGCCGCCGCGCAGGTCCGCTACGAAGACTGGCTCCGGTTCGCCCTGCCGCTGCTCGTCACGCTGCTGGCCCTGGGCGCCGGCGCGATCGGACTGGGCGTGGCGATCGGTCTCCAGTAGGTTAGGAACACCTTCCCCATCCGACCCGGAGACCGCATGTCCCGACGCCCCTCGATTCGTTTGCTCACGATCGCGCTGCTCGTTCCCGTCGCCCTCGGCGCTCAAACGCCGGCGCGCCGGCACCTGGACGTGCCGGCCATCGCGCCCCGCGCCGCGGACGTGGCCACGGTGGACGGAGTCGTCAAGGCGTACTACGACGTGATCACCGGTCCCGCCGGCCAGCCGCGGCAGTGGTCGCGCGACCGCTCGCTCTACATCCCCGATCTCCGGTTCGTGGCTACGGGGGTCGGGACGCACGGGCCCTACGCGCGCGTGATGGATCACCAAGCCTTCGTGGACGGTTCCGACTCCGCGATGGTGCACGACGGGTTCTACGAGCGGGAAGTTCACCGGGTGACCCGGTCGTACGGGAATATCGTGCAGGTGTTCAGCACCTACGAAGAGCGGCGCACGGCGGACGGGCCGGTCGAAGGGCGCGGCATCAACGCGCTGCAGCTGTTTTGGGACGGGAAGCGGTGGTGGGTCGCGTCGGCGATCTGGTTCGACGAGGACCCGGCGCATCCGATCCCGGCGGAATTCCTCCCGTAGGGACCATGTATCGCCGCCTCGATGGAACCCGGATCGTGGACACGCTGGAGCGCCTGCGCCAGCGCATCGCGGAGCGGTTCCCCGGCTCGGGGCTCGAGCGTGTGTCGGGAGATCTGCTCAGCGCCGCGAGCGAGTCCATGGCGCGCGCCATGGAGCTGCGCCGGCACAACATGCCCCTGCGCGTCGCCACCTGGGCGCTGATCGCGATCATCGTCTTCGTCGCGGTCGAGGCACTGCTCCACGTGCGGCTCGGGCTCCGCTGGGAGGAGTTCGCCGGCTTCCTGCAGTCGTCCCAAGCCATTCAGAACGTCGTGTTCCTCGGCCTCGCTGTCCTGTTCCTCGCGAACGTCGAGACGCGCATCAAGCGCCGCCGCGCACTGGCCGCGCTCCACGAGCTGCGCAGCATCGCCCACATCGTGGACATGCACCAGCTGACCAAAGACCCGGATCAATTCCTCGGGGAGGGCGTCACCACCGCGTCGTCGCCACGACGCACCATGACGCGCTTCGACCTGTCACGGTACCTCGACTACTGCTCCGAGCTCCTCTCGCTGACGAGCAAGGTGGCCGCGCTGTACGTGCAGGATTCCCAGGATCCCGTGGTGCTCGATGCCGTGAATGACGTGGAGACGCTGACCACCGGGCTGTCGAGCAAGATCTGGCAAAAGATCATGATCCTCGACACGCTGGAAACGTCTCGGCGGCTCACGTGACCGGCGGCGAACGGCCCGGCGGCGCGATCGTCCGGACCGCGCTCTTCGCGATCCTCTTCATGGGCACGGTACTGGTATACGTGCCGTACATCCTGGCGTCCGGCCCGACCGCGCACTGGATGCTCGGGCTGGCGCAAAGGCCACGGTGAGCACCGATCGGCGCCTCGCTCTGCTGCTGGACGTCTTCGACCAGGCGTTCGATCGCAGAGCCTGGCACGGCACGGCCCTGTGGGGAGCGATCCGGGGACTCTCGCCGCGCGAGGCGTTGTGGCGGCCCACACGTCGCCGTCACAACATCTGGGAGATCGTACTGCACACCGCCTACTGGAAGTACATCGTGCGCCGCCGCCTGACGCGCGATCCCGGGCTCGAATTCCCTCGCACCGGGAGCAACTGGCCGGCGCTCCCGGCGCAGCCCGACGCGACCGCGTGGCGGCGCGACGTCGCGCTGCTCAAGGAGCAGCACCGGCTGCTCCGCGCGGCCATCGCCCGCTTCGCGGTGGCACGGCTGAACGCGAGGGGGTGGCGGTCCACCTGGACGAACGCGCAGCACGTGTACGGCATTGCCTCGCACGATTTGTATCACACGGGACAGATTCAGCTGCTGAAAGCTCTCAATCGTCGGTAGTCACTCACCCCTCAGTTTCTCGATCTCCCGGCGCTCCCGCTTGGTCGGCCGGCCCTTCCCTTCGTAGCGGAGCGACGGGGCCACGCGGAGCTGCTCGGCGAGATGCTCGCGCAGCCGCTTCCCCTCGGCGTCCTCCACGTAGAGCGCCGCCGCCGCCGCCGGAGGGCCGCGGTGCTCCGAGAGGGCCCGCACCACCACACTGTACTCGAACGGACCCCGGCGGATCCGCAGCCGGTCGCCCACGGCGAGCAGCTTCGCGCGCTTCGCCCGCGCGCCGCCCACTGCGACCTTGCCGCCGCCGATGGCCGCGGCCGCGAGCGCGCGGGTCTTGAAGAAGCGTGCGGCCCACAGCCACCGATCGAGCCGCACGCGGGACCCCTCCGACATGGCGCCTCCCCTCCCCGCAGCGTATGGTCCACGAGCGGTACCGGGTATGCGTATAATTGGAACCGCGGCCCCGCCCAAACCCTTTTTCGTGCAGAGTAGAGTACAATGCTCGCTCGGTTCGCGACTCGTCCGCCAGGCGTCACGGCCCCCAAGGTCGCGGCCTCTCAGACGTTGCGGCCCCTCATCCTGGGCCTCGCCGCGTCGGCGCTGCTGCTCGGCTGTGGGACGCCGGGCGTGCGCGGCGTCGCGGGCACGGCGCCCGCTCCCAACGTGCTCTGGACGCCCCCCTCGCGGCAGGCGGCCGCCGCGCCTGGGGCGCCGCCGCCGGAGCTGCCGCCGGACCTCGCCGGGCGGATCGCGCAGCTCAAGCTGACGGACGTCATCGACATCGCGCTGCGGAACAATACGGCCACGAGCGCCGCCTGGGCGGACGCGCGTGCCGCGGCCGCCACGTATGGCGCGGCAAAGGGGCAATACTATCCCACGATCGCGCTCAACGGCACCGCGACCACGATCCGCCGAACGGTGCCGGCAGCGGGGCAGCAGGCGGTGAAACAGCAGTTCTACGGACCGGCGCTCACGCTCTCGTGGCTGCTGCTCGACTTCGGCGGCCGCTCGGGGGCGGTCGGGCAGGCGCGCGAGGCGCTCCTCGCCGCGGACTGGACGCACAACGCGACTCTGCAGAGTGTAGTGCTGTCGGTGGAGCAGGCGTATTTCTTGTACCTGGGCACCAAGGCGCTGGTCGACGCGCAGCAAACGACGCTCACAGAGGCGCAGACGAATCTCAGGGCCGCGGAGCAGCGGCATCGGGTGGGCCTTGCCACCATCGCCGACGTGCTGCAGGCGAGGACCGCGCTCTCCCAGGCCCTGCTGGCGCTCCAGGCGACCCAGGGGCAGCTCGAGACCACGCGCGGCGCCCTGGCGCTGTCCATGGGCCTGCCGGCCAATATCCCGTATGACATCGAGGTGGTGCCGGACACCACGCTGCCGCTCGGCGTCATCGAAGGCGTGGACACCCTGATTACGCAGGCACTACGCCAGCGACCCGACCTCGCGGCCCAGCGCGCGCAGGCCGAGCAGGCCCGCGCCAGGGTGAGCGTCGTCCGCTCGCAAGCGCTCCCATCGCTCGCGCTCGGCGGCAACGCGGGCGAGACGTTTTTCATCAACCCCCCGGCGGGCAGCGCCACATCGGGCAACAGCTACACCGCGACCCTGACGCTCGCGATCCCGCTGTTCTCCGGCTGGTCGCAGATTTACAACGTGAAGTCGGCGTCCGCCGCGGCCGAAGCGGCCGCCCGGCGCGCGCAGGGATTCGAGCAGCAGGTGGTGTACGAGGTGTTCAACGCCTACTACGGGCTCCGCACCGCCACACAGCAGGTCCGGACCAGCCGAGACTTGCTCGCCAGCGCGACGGAATCCGAGCAGGTGGCGCTGGGGCGCTACAAGGCGGGGGCCGGGAGCCTGCTCGACCTGCTCACCGCGCAGGCCGCGCTCGCGTCCGCTCGGGCGCTGGCGATCCAGGCACGGCTCTCCTGGAATACGGCGCTCGCTCAGCTCGCGCATGACGTGGGAATCCTCGGGCTCGACGGATCGAGCCCACTCCAACTGCAAACCGATACGACCGGAACGCCCAAATAAATGAAGCTCATCACCGCCGTCGCGGCCCTCTCGTTGATGCTCGCCCTCGGCTGTTCGAAACAGGGCGGCGGCGGCTCATTCCGCGTGCCGGTCACGGTCGCCCGCGCCGAGCAGCGCTCCGTGCCCTATGAGCTGCTCGGGACGGGCACGGTCGAGCCGCGCCAGACCGCGTCGGTCCAGGCGCAGGTGACGGGGATCATGACGCGCGTGGCGTTCCGCGAGGGCGACGACGTGGCGGCCGGACAGCTGCTGTTCCAGATCGACCCGCGCCCGTTCCAGGCCATGCTCGAGCAGGCCCAAGGGATGCTCGCCCGCGACCAGGCGCAGGCGCGGAGTGCCCTGGGCGATGCGGAGCGGTACGCGGAGCTCGTACAGCAGGACTACGTGACCAAGTCGGATTACGAGGCGAAACGGGCCGCCGCCGAGGCGCTCCAGGCCGCCGTCCGCGCGGACTCCGCCGCGGTCGCAAACGCACAGCTCAACCTCGACTGGGCGGCGATCCGCGCGCCGATCGCGGGACGCACCGGCCGGCTGCTGGTGCGGGAGGGCAACCTGGTGCGGGCCAACGCGGCGGATCCGCTGGTGGTGATCAACCAGATCCGGCCGATCCTCGTGCGCTTCGCCGTGCCGCAGAAATACCTCGGCGATATCCAGCGCTACCGCCAGCACCAGCTGCCGGTGTTCGTGAGCCCGTCGCAGGCCGACACCGTGTTCAGCGAAGGTGTGCTGACGTTCGTGGACAACAGCGTGGACACGAGCACCGGCACGGTGCTGCTCAAGGGGGAATTCCCGAACCGGGACAACGCCCTATGGCCGGGTGAGTTTCTGAGCGTGCGGCTGCAGCTGTATATCGACGACAAAGCGCTGGTCGTGCCGGCGCAGGCGGTGATGACGGGCCAGCAGGGGACCTATGTCTTCGTGCTGAACCAGGACGGCACCGCGCGTTCGCAGCCCGTCACCGTCGAACGCCCGGCAGGGGCGTACACGGTGATCGCCCAGGGCGTGCGCCCGGGAGAAGAGGTGGTGACCGACGGCCAGGTTCGGCTGGTGAACGGCGCGCCCGTCGAGGTGAAGGGCTCGGCCGACCCGGCGCGCGCCATGGAGGGAGACAAATGAGCATCTCGGCGTTGTTCATCCGGCGGCCCGTCATGACGACGCTCGTCATGCTGGGCATCCTGATGTTCGGATTGATGTCGTACCGGCTGCTGGCGGTGAGCAATCTCCCGAACGTCGATTTCCCCACCATTCAGGTGAACGCAAGCCTCCCGGGCGCGAGCCCGGAGACCATGGCGTCCGCCGTGGCGACGCCGCTCGAAAAGCAGTTCTCGACGATCGCCGGGGTGGACCAGATGACGTCCTCGTCCAGCCTCGGCAGCACCAACATCACGCTCCAGTTCACCCTGGACCGCAACATCGACGCCGCCGCCCAGGACGTCCAGGCGGCGATCTCCAAGACGCTGCGTCAGCTCCCCACCGGCATCGTGCCACCCTCGTACCAGAAGGTGAATCCGGCCGACCAGCCGATCATCTACTACGCGCTCAGCTCGGGCACGCTGTCGCTGCCCGAGCTCGACGAGTACGCCGAGACGTTCATCGCACAGCGCCTTTCCATGGTCGACGGCGTGGCGCAGGTCAACGTGTACGGCGCCGCCAAGTACGCCGTGCGGATCCAGCTCGACCCCAAGGCGATGGCGACCCGCGCCATCGGGATCGACGAGGTCGCGGACGGCGTCGCCGCCGGGAACGTCAACCTGCCGACCGGCATCCTGTGGGGCCCGCACCGGGCCTACACCGTGCAGGCGAACGGCCAGCTGCGGAGCGCGGCCGAGTTCGGGCCGCTCATCGTGACCTACCGCAACGGCGCGCCCGTGCGCCTGCAGGACCTGGGACGGGTCCTCGACGACGTGCAGGACAACAAGAGCGCCGCCTGGTACAACGGCAGCCGCGCGATCGTGCTGGCCATTCAGCGGCAGCCGGGCGCGAACACCGTAGACGTCGCCGGGCGGGTGCGGACCGTCATGGCGAGCCTCAGGCAGCTGCTCCCCGCGTCCGTGGACCTGCAGCTCCGGTCCGATCGCTCGGAGTCGATTCGCGCCTCGCTCGCTGACGTGCAGTTCACGCTGTTCTTGACGTTGGGGCTCGTCGTCCTGGTCATCTTCCTGTTCCTCCGCAACCTCTCGGCGACCATCATCCCCAGCCTGGCGCTGCCGTTCTCGCTCGTGGGCACGTTCGCCGTCATGTACGCGCTCGACTACAGCCTCGACAACCTCTCGATGATGGCGCTCACGCTGTCGGTCGGGTTCGTGGTGGACGACGCCATCGTGATGCTGGAGAACATCGTGCGCCACATGGAGAAGGGCACGCCGCCGCTCGAAGCGGCGTTCACCGGGGCGCGTGAAGTGGGGTTCACGATCCTCTCGATGACCCTGTCCCTCGCGGCGGTGTTCATTCCGGTCCTGTTCATGGGCGGAATCGTCGGACGGCTGTTCCACGAGTTCGCCGTGACCATCGGCGCCTCGATCCTCGTGTCCGGCGTGGTGTCGCTCACTCTGACGCCGATGCTGTGCAGCCGGTTCTTGAAGCCGCCGAGCGAGGCGCAACATGGGCGGTTCTACGAAGCCTCGGAGCGGGTGTATGAGCGGGTGTTACGGTCGTATGAGCGCAGTCTCGACTGGGTGATGCAGCGCCGGCCCGCGGCGCTCGCCTTCTCCGCCGCGATCCTCGTCGCGACGGTGGTGCTGTTCATGCTCGTGCCAAAGGGGTTCCTGCCCAGCGAGGACAACTCGCAGATCTTCGGGACCACGGAGACCGTGCAGGGTACGTCATTCGACGACCTGGTCCATCATCAGCAGCAGGTGATGGCCGTACTGCAACAGGACCCCAATGTGGACGCCGTGATGTCCTTCCTGGGAGGCGGCCAGATCAACCAAGGGCGGGTGTTCATGCAGCTCAAGCCCCGCTCCCAGCGCGACATGAGCGTGGACCAGCTGATCCGTTATTTCAACCGCAAGCTCGCCGGCATCCCGGGCATCCAGGTGTTCCTCCAGAACCCGCCGCCGATCCAGATCGGCGGCCGGCGCACCAAGAGCCTGTACCAGTTCACGCTCCAGAGCCCCGACCCCGCGTTGTACGACTATTCGACGCGGCTCCTGACGGAGCTCCAGAAGCTGCCGAACCTGATCAATGTCACGAGCGATCTGCAGATCTCGAATCCGCAGGCCACGGTGAGCATCAACCGTGACCGGGCTGCGGCGCTCGGCGTCACCGCCCAGCAGATCGAGGAGGCGTTGTACAACGCGTACGGCTCGCGTCAGGTCTCCACGATTTATACGTCCACCAACCAGTACTGGGTCGTGATGGAGCTGCTCCCCGAATTCCAGCGCGACCTGTCGGCGCTGAGCCTCCTGTACATCCGCTCGCAGAGCGGCCCCCTCGTGCCGCTGTCGTCGCTCGCCACCCTGAGCTCGACCGCGGGTCCGCTGACGGTAAATCATGCGGGGCAGCTCCCGGCGGTCACGATCTCGTTCGACCTGCGCGAGGGCGTCGCGATCGGCACCGCCGTCGCCGAAGTCCAACGCGTCGCGGGACAGGTCCTGCCCGCCAGCATCACGACGAGCTTCGCCGGCACAGCACAGGCATTCCAGTCGAGCCAGGCGGGCCTCCTCGCGCTGCTCATCCTCGCGGTGCTCGTGATTTACATGGTGCTCGGCATTCTATATGAGAGCTTCATCCACCCGCTCACGATTCTCTCGGCGCTACCCTTCGCCGGGTTCGGCGCGCTACTGACGCTCCTGATCTTCCGGGTGGAGCTGAGCGTGTACGCGTTCGTGGGCGTCATCATGCTGGTGGGGCTCGTGAAGAAGAACGGCATCATGATGATCGATTTTGCGATCGAGACGCAGCGCACTGAGGGCAAGTCCGCCCACGACGCCATCCTGCAGGCGTGCGCGATCCGGTTCCGGCCCATCATGATGACGACCATGGCGGCGCTGATGGGCACCCTCCCCATCGCGCTCGGCGTGGGCGTAGGCTCCGAATCACGCCGCCCGCTCGGCATCGCGGTGGTCGGCGGCCTCGCGTTCTCGCAATTCATCACGCTGTACGTGACGCCCGTGATCTACACGTACCTCGACGCGCTGCAGCAGCGCCTGGGCCGGACGTCGCTCGGGCGGGCCGCGGCCGGGCACCCGACGCCCGAGGCGGCGCCCGCGGACTGAGCGCTACTTGGCCCGAACGAGGCGGACTCCCCCTGAGCCCGTTTCGATTCTGATCCGTCCCTTGCCGTCCCCGATTTCCCCGGTGAGGTGATCTCGCTCCAGTCGCGTCGTCCGGACCGTGACGTTCTGCAGGTCGATGTCCCCGCTGCCCGTTTCGATGTCCACTTCGGCACCCAGGTCCGCCGGGACGTTGATCGTGACGTCGCCGGACCCTGTGTCCACGTCGAGTGCCTGGACGTCGGCCAGCAGATCGAGGCGGACGTTGCCGCTGCCCGTGTCGATCTTTACGTCGCCCGCCCGCACGAAGGACGCGGCGACGTCGCCCGAGCCGGTGTCGATCATCAGTACGTCGGTCGCAACCCGCTCGGCGGTGACGTTGCCGGACCCGGTGTCGAGCTTGACCTCGGGCCCGGTCACCCCGCTCACCGTCACATTGCCGGACCCGGTATCGAGGCTCACGTCGCCCTCGGCATCGCTCAGGCGCACGTCCCCGGAGCCGGTGTCGACCAGGAGCGATCCCTTCATATGGTCGGCGGTCACGTTCGCGGCCGCCACGTCCACGCGCAGGTCGCCGTCCACGTTGGAAGCGAACGCCTGCCCCACCGCCAGATACACCTCGACTCGTTTCCCCGCCGGGATCGCGATCCGCACGTCGGCGTGGGCCTCGAGCCCGCCGCCCGAACCCGCGATGCGGACGCGCCGACCCTCGTCGGACCAGCGCCCCCCTCTCCCCCGATCCTCGCGGTCGTTGAACGTGCCGTCGTCCCGCACGCGCAGCGTGGTGTTGGAGCCGCGGCCCAGCTCGCGGTACACGATCTCGTCGTCCGCATAAATGACGCGCAGCGTTTCGCGCCCGCGGAGCGGTCCGGTGGCGATCTGGAGCTTGCCCGCGTCAGGGCCGCCGCGCGTGAGCTCGACCACGACGTCGGTGCCAGTCCCCCGCTCGAGGCGCATCACGCCGGCGAGATTGTAGATGGCGACGTGGTCACCGGCGAGCGTGCGCCGCTCGGGCTGCTGGGCGGCGTGCGCGGGGAATGCGGAGGGCCACGGCAGTAGCGCGGCGATCCAGAGAGCCTTCATGGTGTGCCTCCTCCAACGGGGAGCGCTGACGGCGCTACGGGCGCGGGGCGGGACGTGTTTCACAGGCCGTATCGGAGTTGGATAGGGGGAGCCGGGGCAAGGTTGCAGGAACCGACAGCCCCGGAGGCGAAGGTCCGGGGCTGCCGGGGCCCGCAATTACCACCGTCCCCGGCGGACGCTAACTTCCCCGCCATGCACGAATGGCAAGTCTGGCTCGTCGCCTCCCTGCTGTTGTTCGTGGCCGAGATGCTCGCGCCCGGCTTCTGGCTGCTGTCGGTGGCCGTCGGCTGCCTGGCCGCCGGGGTCGTCTCCCTGGTCGTCCCGGGAGCGGTCGTCCCGGCGCTGAGCTTCGCCGCGGGGACCCTCCTGTCCCTGGTCGGTATCCGCCCGTTCCTGCTCCGGTACCTGCACCCGCGGGGAACCGAGATCCGGACCAACGTGGACGCCCTCGCCGGTCGGGTGGGGATCGTGTCGGAGCGCATCGACCCCGCGACCGGTAAGGGACGCGTCCTGGTCGAGGGCGAGGATTGGCGCGCGGCGTCGCTGATGGACGCGGCGCTGGAGCCCGGAACCCGGGTGATGGTGGTCCGGGTCGAGGGAGCGACTCTGTACGTGGACAAGGAGGCCTAGGCATGGACAACATCGGCGCGCTGATCGTCCCCGCCGTGATCGCGCTGGTGGCGATTTCGATCGTCGCCAAGGGCGTCCGCGTGGTGCAGCAGGCGCAGACGATGATCATCGAGCGGCTGGGGAAGTACCACCGCACGCTCTCCTCCGGTGTGAACCTCATCATCCCGATCATCGACAAGCCGCGGGCGATCGACTGGCACCAGGTGATCGTCACGCCGGCGGGTGAGTCGTTCGCGCGCCATTTCCGCACGGAAAAGATCGACCTGCGCGAGACGGTGTACGTGTTCCCACGCCAGAACGTGATCACGAAAGACAACGTCGTCGTGGAGATCGACGCGCTGATCTACTCCCAGATCACCGATCCGGTCCGCGCCACCTACGAGATCGCCAACCTGCCGGACGCGATCGAGAAGCTGACGCAGACCACCCTGCGGAACGTCATCGGCGAGATGGAGCTGGACCACGTACTCTCCTCGCGCGATACGATCAACGCCAAGCTGCGCGAGATTCTGGACGAGGCGACCCACAAGTGGGGCGCCAAAGTGAGCCGGGTGGAGCTCAAAGACATCAACCCGCCGCGCGACATCCGGGACGCGATGGAAAAGCAGATGCGCGCCGAGCGGGACCGGCGCGCGGCGATCCTCACCGCCGAGGCCGAGAAGCAGTCGCGCACCCTGCAGTCGGAAGGCATCCGGCAGTCGGAGATCAATCAGGCCGAAGGCCAGAAGCAGGCGAGGATTCTCGCCGCCGAGGCCGAGGCGAACGCCCGGCTCAAGGTCGCCGAAGCGGAAGCCCAGGCGATCGAGCGGATCACGACGGCCATCAAAGGGACCGGCGGGGATCCGGCGCGGTACTTGATCGCCATCCGCTACATCGAAGCGCTGAAGGAGATGGTCACGAGTCCGCAGAGCAATAAGGTGGTCTACTTGCCGTACGAGGCCACGGCGATGCTCGCCTCGCTTGGAGGCATTCGGGAGATGCTGGCCGGCCCATCAGCGGAGAAAAAGGGATGAAGCGCGCAAGGATCCTCGTCGTCGGTGCGGCAGCGCTGTCCCTGTCCGCCAATCCAGCAGTCCGGCCGTCCGCCGTCTTACCGGCGTGCGATCCCGACAACGGCGGCATCACGCTCCCTGCGGGCTTTTGCGCGGTCGTGGTCGCGGACCAGGTCGGGGCCCCGCGACACCTCGCAGTGGCGCAGAACGGCGATCTGTTCGTCGCGCTCCAAAGTCGGCCCGGCGGTGTGCTCGCGCTGCGTGACACGACCAGCGACGGCAAAGCGGACGTCACGGAGCGCTTCGGCTCCGAGGGCGGCACCGGGATCGCGCTCGGCAAGGGGGTGCTGTACTTCAGCTCGACGACCACCGTGTACCGATACGCGATCCGGGCAGGCAGCCTCGTCCCGCTCGGGGCTCCGGACGTGATCGTGCAGGGCCTCCCCGCGGGCGGACACGCCGCGCGCAACCTGGCACTCACCGGCGACGGCCGCACCCTGTTCGTCAACATCGGATCCGCCACCAACTCCTGCCAGGTGAAGGACCGCGCGAACGAGTCGCCCGGGCAGGACCCCTGTGCCGAGCTCGCGTCCCGCGCCGGGGTATGGCGGTTCGACGCGACCAAGCTCGATCAGACCGAGGCGAGCGGCACCCGGTTCGCCACGGGCATCCGCAACGCCGTGGGGCTCGCCATCGCCCCCTCGGGTGAGCTGTACGCGACGCAGCACGGCCGCGATCAGCTGGGCCAAAACTGGCCCAAACTGTACACGCTCGAGCAGAGCGCCGAGAAACCATCGGAGGAATTCTTCAAGCTCTCTGAGGGAGACGACTACGGCTGGCCGTACTGCTACCACGACCCCGAGCTCGGTCACCTGGTGCTCGCGCCCGAGTATGGCGGCGACGGCAAGACGGTCGGGCGCTGCAAGGACAAGACAGAGCCGCTGGTCGCGTTTCCGGCGCATTGGGCACCGGACGGACTGACGTTCTACCGTGGCGCCCAGTTCCCCGCGCGGTTTCGCGACGGCGCGTTCGTGGCGTTCCACGGCTCGTGGAACCGCGCCCCCCTGCCCCAAGCCGGCTATCGTGTCGTGTTTGTGCCGTTCAAGGACGGCAAGCCCGTCGGGACGTACGAGACGTTCGCGGACGGGTTCTGGCACCAGGACGGCGCCGGTCCGCAACACCGGCCGGTGGGCGTGGCGGTGGGCCCGGACGGCTCGCTGTACATCACCGACGACGCGGCCGGCAGGATCTGGCGGGTGATGTACAAGGGGCGGTAGAGGTGGCCGGGTACTCGGGGAAGCCCCTGGTGCTGAAGCTCGGGATCAAGGATGGCTGGGCGATCGCGATTCTCAACGCTCCCCAGGGCTATGAGCGCACGCTCAAACTACCGGGGAACGTCAGGCGCAAAGCGAGCGCGGCCGGGTCGCTCGATTTCATTCAGTTCTTCACGGACCAGAAGCGGGAGCTCGAGGGTCGCTTTGCTGGCCTGGCACGCGCGCTCGCGCCCGCCGGCATGCTGTGGATCTCGTGGCCCAAGCGGGCGTCCGGCGTGGCAACCGACCTCACGGAGGACGTGATCCGGGTGATCGGACTCGCGCACGGCCTCGTGGACGTGAAGGTCGCGGCCGTGGACGACGTGTGGTCGGGACTCAAGTTCGTGCGGCGACTGAAGGATCGGTGAGCTAGATTCGGACCCCCATGACCGAAATCGCCGCAACGCCCCCCCTCACCAAGCTCTCAGAGGAAGAAGAGCTGTTCCGCGATACCGTGCGCGACTTCGCCGAGCGCGAGGTCCGGCCGCGCGTGGCGGCGATGGAGCGGGCGTCCGCCGTGGATCCGGCGCTGCTCGCGAAGTGCTTCGAGCTCGGACTCATGGGCATCGACGTCCCGGAGTCCCACGGCGGCGCGGGCGGGAGCCTGCTGATGACCGTGCTCGCGGTGGAGGAGCTGTCGGCGGTGGACGCATCGGTGGCGATCTTCGTGGACGTCCAGAACACCCTCGTGAACACGCTGCTCCGCAAGTGGGCGAGCGACGACGTCAAGCGGCGCTATCTCCCCCGTCTGGCGGGCGACCTGCTGGGCGCGTACGCCTTGTCCGAGCCGGACTCGGGATCGGACGCGTTCGGGCTGCAGACTCGCGCCACCAAACGCGGTAACACGTGGCTGCTCGAGGGGCGCAAGCTGTGGATTACGAACGGCGCCGAGGCGGGGTTGTTCGTCGTGTTCGCCAACAGCGACTTCACCAAGGGCTACAAAGGAATCACCGCCTTCGCGGTGGAGCGCGGATTCAAGGGGTTTGGCGTCGGCAAGAAAGAGGACAAGCTCGGCATCCGCGCGTCGAGCACGTGCGAGCTCATCCTCGACGGCTGCGAGGTCCCCGCGGCGAACGTGGTGGGCGAGGTGGGCATCGGGTACAAGGTGGCGATCGAGACGCTGAACACCGGCCGGATCGGGATCGGGGCGCAGATGATCGGCGTGGCGCGCGGTGCGCTCACGGCGACGCTCACGTACGCGAAGGAGCGCAAGCAGTTCGGCAGGCCGATCGGGGAGTTTCAAGCGGTCCAGTTTCAACTGGCGCAGGCGGCCACCGAGCTCGAGGCAGCCCGGCTCATGGTGTACAACGCGGCGCGGCTGGAAGCCGCGGGCGAGCCCTACACCGCGCAGGCGGCGATGGCCAAGCTCTTCGCCTCGCAGGTGGCCGAGCGGGTGACGTCCCTCGCGGTGGAGCTGTTCGGCGGCTACGGCTACACCAAAGAGTACCCGGTGGAAAAGTTCTACCGCGACGCGAAGATCGGGGCGATCTACGAGGGAACGAGCAACATGCAGCTGAATACGATCGCGAAGCAGATCCTGAAATAGGGAGGGGCCGATGCGGCCGCGACTACATCGTCTGGTATCGTCGGGGCAACCGGGGACGTGGCAAGGGGAAGGGCCCGCCGGCGAAGATGGTGATCCATCGGACGGAGGATCGGGTGGTGTTTCTGAGCGTGCCAAGCGCCGTGTTGGTGGATATTGATGTGCGTTTGAGGATGTAGCGACGGAGCGGTGGGCAATAGGCGTTCAATCCTGCAACGAAACGTGTCAAACACTATCACGACACTAGTGCGTCGCTGACAACGCACATAGCACGCCGAGATGTACTAGTTTATGCAATAAAACAGGCGTTCTGCAACGCAGCCCGGACCTATCATGCTGGCCAAGTGACGTGTCTTGTGGGAACGTAGTCGTAGGGCACCGTTCTTGCTCCATCCACCAACCGGTATAAGTAAGTTCAATACATGCTTGTGCTTACGTGACTGGGTGATATGCCGCACGGCCCGCCGGCGTCGGTCAAGCGACCTTTGGCGAGTCCGGTTTGTAGGCGGAGGGTGTGATGAAGCGCCCCCGCGACACTAGGCAGTCCAGCTGAGGCCGTAGCGCCCCTCCTCAGCCCTAACGAGCTAGGAGTGACATGATGCGAGCCTTCACAGTTCTGCTAGCCTTGGTCGCCACGCCGTTCCTGGCGGGCGTCTCCCAACAGGTCAAGACAAACAACGGCGTGGGGCACGACGCCGCGCACTGCGAGAAGCGTGCGACACAGCACCCGGGCAAGGACATCAACAAGTGCGATCCGGCACCC
>DATHKX010000040.1:0-17322 GCA_035488835.1 Gemmatimonadales bacterium | reverse complement strand
GCGCGGCGGGACATTGTGAGGGACGGTCGCCGATCTTACCTCGGCGCGCCTGCTGCGAGCCCCGGATCCCCGGGGCTGCCAGGCGCTGCCGGATTGACCTGACGCCTCCCTACCCTGCCGCGCTATCAGTACGTTGAAGATAAACAACTTGTGCTCAAAGAGATAGGCCGGAATCGAGCCGTGGGGCCACCGCGCGCATGCGTAACGTTTTGCCTACCAAGGGCATTTGAGTGATGGCATGAGCACGAGCGCCGGGACCGGGAGCCCAGCGTCCCTGATCGCTGAGGCACGGGGCGGGAGCCCGGACGCCCTCTCCGCTCTCTACCTGGAGCATGGAGCGGCGCTGTTCCGGCTCGCCTATCGGCTCGTTGCATCAACGATCGGTCTTTGGACGACGGGCTGCAATGCATCCAACGGTGCGACGAGGCGCTAGCCCTATTCGGGGGACCGCGGACCTACTCCCCCAACACCTTGATAATCACCCGCTTCTTGCGCTGCCCGTCCCACTCACCGTAGAACACGCGCTGCCACGGGCCCAGGTCGAGCTTGCCGGCCGTGATCGGGACCAGCACCTCGTGTCCGATCGTGAGGCTCCGCAGGTGGGCCGCCGCGTTGTCCTCCCCCGTTTCGTTGTGCCGGTAGCGTTTGGGGTCCCACGGCGCAATGGTGGTCTCGAGCCATTTGAGGATGTCCGCCCATAGTCCCGATTCGTGATCGTTCACGAAGACGGAGGCGGTGATGTGCATCGCGCTCACCAGCGCGAGCCCTTCCGCGACGCCGCTCGCCCGGACCTGCTCGGCGACCTGGTCGGTCATGTCGATGATTTCCTGGCGCTGCTTGGTGTTGAACCAGACGTAGTGCGTGTGGCTCTTCATGCGTAAACCCCTGTGTCGAATTGTCGCACCCGCGTCATTTCCCTAGATTGGTGCCAACAATATGCCCCTCCCCTTCCGCCAGCGGATCTTCGTGATCCTGGTGGCCCTGACCGCTGTGCCGACCGCCCTGGCCGTCGTGGGCTGGGCGCTCGCCGTGCGAACGGTGGCGCCGTCCGCCGGGGCGCGGGTGGCGCTCGAGGAAATGGCGGCGTCGGCACGACTGATGGTGGATCGGATGGACACGACCCACCTCTCGCGGCGGGAGCGGGAGGCCTTCCGGGAGCATCTGGAGCAGCTCTCCAACTCGGTAACCCTGGCGCGCCGGGCGGAGACGTACCTGCGCTACTATGCCGGCGGCTTCGCGGCGGTCGTCTTCGTGCTCGGCGCGTTCGCGGTCATCGCGGGCGTGCGCCTGGCGGGCCACCTCTCGCGCCAGCTGTCTCGTCCGATCGACGAGCTCGTGGGCTGGACTCGGCTGATCCGGCGGCGGATGCCGCTGCCGGCGGGTCCGCCGACCCGCGGCGCTCCGGAGTTCGAGGCGCTGCGCCAGGCGCTGCGCGAGCTCGCCACGGCGCTCGACGCCGCGCGCGAGCGCGAGCTCGAGGCGGAGCGCCTGCGGGCGTTCCGCGAGGTGGCGCGGCGGGTCGCGCACGAGATCAAGAACCCGCTCACGGCCATGCGGATCGCGGTCGATCAGCTCGAGCGGACGACGGGACAGTCGGACCCTCGGACGGTGACGGCGGTGGACGTGCTCGGAGCCGAGACCGAGCGGCTGAACCAGCTCGCGAAGGAGTTCGCCGAGTTCGGTCGCCTCCCCGAGGGGCCGAAGAGCGAGGTGGATCTCGTGGACCTCCTGGTGGACCTGGGCCAGAGCGCGGTGCCGTCGGAGGTGGATGTCTCGGTGCGGGCCAACGGGGAGCCCTGCAAGCTGCTGGGGCACTACGATCCCCTGCGGCGGGCGTTCGCGAACCTGTTGCGCAATGCCTCGGAGGCGATGGGGGGGCGCGGGTCGATCGAGATCGCGGTGACCCGGGACGGGAACGGGCTCGCGGTGACCATCGCCGACCATGGGGCCGGGATCCCCGACGACCTGCGCCAGCGGGTGTTCGAGCCGTACTTCACGACCAAGAATGACGGGACGGGTCTGGGGCTCGCCCTGGTGCGCCAGACGATCGAAGCCCACAACGGCAGCATCACAGTGGCGGAGACGCCGGGCGGCGGCGCTACGTTCTCCATCGTGCTGTCCGCCGCGTGAGCCCGCGCGTCCTGCTCGTCGACGACGAGGCGAACATCCGCAAGATGGTGGCGGCGCTGCTCGAGTCCGAGGGGTTCGAGACGGCGGAGGCGGCGAACGGCAGCGCGGGCGTGGCCGAGGTGGAGCGCGATGCCCCTGATGCGGTCTTGCTCGATCTGATGATGCCGGGCGGGCCCGACGGCCTCGCCACGCTCGAGCAGCTCAAGCGGATGGCGCCCGACCTGCCGGTGGTGATGATGAGCGGCAAGGCGAACCTCGCCGACGCGGTGCGGGCGACCAAGCTGGGCGCGTTTCAGTTCCTCGAAAAGCCGCTGACACCGGAGGGCCTGCTCACGACGCTGCGGGCCGCGCTCCAGCTGTCGCGCACGCTCGCCGAGAACCGGCGGCTGCACGAGGCACTGGGGCACGCCGACCCGCTGGTGGGCGTGAGCAAGGCGATGGAGCAGCTGCGTGCGCTGATCGCGCGGGTCGCACCCACAGAGGTGCGCGTGCTGATCACCGGCGAATCGGGGACCGGCAAGGAGCTCGTCGCCTCTGCCATCCATCGTCAGAGCGCCCGGGCGGCGAAGCCCTTCGTGTGCGTGAACAGCGCGGCGATCCCAAAGGACCTGGTCGAGTCGGAGATGTTCGGCCACGAGCGCGGCGCGTTCACAGGCGCCACCGAGCGGCGGGTGGGGCGGTTCGAGCTCGCGGACCGCGGCACGCTGTTTCTCGACGAGGTCGGCGACCTCGGGCCCGAGGCCCAGGCGAAGCTGCTGCGCGTGCTCGAGTCGGGCGTGATCGAGCGGCTCGGCGGCGAGAAGCCGGTCACCGTGGATGTGCGGGTGATCGCGGCGACGAACAAGGATCTCTCCAAGGCCTCCCTGCAAGGCCAGTTCCGGGAGGATCTGCTGTTCCGCCTCAACGTCCTGCCGATCCACATCCCGCCGCTGCGCGAACGTCCCGACGACATTCCACCATTGGTGCAGCACCTGGCCGCCCGACAGGCGACGCGGCTTGGCCGATCGGTGCGATTCGACGCGGGCGCGGTGCAGCTCCTCGCCTCGTACGCTTGGCCCGGCAACGTGCGCGAGCTGGCGAACATCATGGAGCGGCTCGCGATCCTCGCCGCCGGGGATGTCGTGTCGGCGGATGACGTCGCGCGCGTGGTGCCCGGGGACGGCGCTCCTCCCTCCACCGCGCCAGGTGAGGGTTGGAGCGACGTGGCGCTGGCGGAGGCCCTCGACGGCTTCGAGCGGACGCTCATCGCGCGCGCGCTGTCGGCGGCGCGAGGCAACGTGGCGGACGCGGCCCGCAAGCTCGCCACGGACCGCGCCAACCTGTATCGCCGCATGCGCCGGCTCGGCCTCGAGCCGCCACGGAACGTGGCGGGATGACACGACCGGCGGGCCCAGCAGCCGCGTCATCCGTGCTCGGCGCCGTCCCACGGGGGGCGGCACACCCCATGCACCTGCCTCCCGCGCCTCCAACCAGGATGCTCTTTATGCGCGCTCTCGTGCTCGTGGTTCTCTGTGCGCTCGGCCCCGCCGCCGCCGCCGCGCAGGACACCGCCATCGTGATCCAGCCCGAGAGCGCGGGGATCATGGTGCTGCCGCCCGAGCTACCCCATGCGGTCGCGGAGGACGCGGTGCGCCGGTACAACGCGGCCACGACGACGCGGCTGGTAGGTCGCTCGCGCCTGCCGCACGGAAACGAGTGGCGCGGCGACGTCGCCGTGCGGAACGGCATCGTGGTGGTGGCAGGCCGAGTGGATGGCACGCTGCTCGTCATCAACGGCGACGCGATCCTCGACTCCGGCGCGGTGGTCACCGGCGACGTGATCGTGGTCGGCGGCACGGTGGCGCGCAGCCCGACGGCCGCCGTCGCGGGGGAACTGCGCGTGTACACCGCCCCGCTCGCCTACCGCGTCAAGGGCGAAGAGATCGCGCTCGCACCGCTGGACCTGCGCCGTTGGTTTCGGCGGCTGGGCATCGAAAAGTCGTGGGGCACGGCCGACTCGCGGTCGTCGCTCACGCTCGCCACGGGCGGCACCTTCAACCGGGTCGAGGGCCTACCGGTGGTGTTCGGGCCGTTATTCGATTGGAAACTCCATGCGAACCTACGCCTGCGGGTCGACGCGCTGGGCGTGTTCCGCACCGCAGGGGACTTCACCAACAAGCGAAGCGACCTGGGGTACCTGCTGCGCACCGAGCTGCGCGCCGGCGAAACCCCGGCCTACGGGATCGAGTTCCGCGCCTTCGACGACGTCACGCCGGTCGAGGATTGGGGGCTGCGCGCCGGCGAGGTCGGCTGGGCGGCCTTTCTGTTCCAGCGCGACTATCGCGATTACTACCTCAGCAAGGGCATTGCGGGCCGCGTCTTCGTCCAGCCCGACCGCTCACTTCGCCTCGACATCGACGTGCGGCATGACGGGCAGACGAGCGTCCAGGCGCGTGACCCATGGACGGTGTTCCGCAACGACCATGCCTGGCGCCCCAACCCGCCGATCGACGACGGGCACTACACGACGCTCACCGGCACCGTCACCTTCGACACCCGCAACGATCGGCTCGACCCGACCGCGGGCTGGTTCTTGCGCGCCCGCTACGAGAACTCGCGCTCGGACGATGTGACGCCGCAGAGCGGAGTCCCGGCAGCCGTACGCGCGCCGATCCCGACCGACGGCTCCTACGCCTTCAGCCGTTTGTTCCTCGATTTCCGCCGCTACACGCGAGTGAGTCCGTCGGGACGCATGAACCTGCGGCTCGTCGCGGGCGGCTGGATCGGCGGCGATCCGCTGCCGCTGCAGCAGCGGCTGTCGACGGGAGGACCCGATCCGCTCTCGGGTTACGGCTTCCGACACAGCGCGTGCAACGGTGACATCATCGACCCCGCCTTCGGGGGCACCCGATTGGCGGCCTGCGACCGCGTGATCCTCGCCCAGGCTGAGTACCGCGGTCACCTCTCGCTGCACTGGTCGTACGGCTCGTCGGCCCCCGAGGACGAAGGCGCGAAGTCGCTCTTCACGCTCCGGGGCCCGGACCTCGTGGTGCTGGCGGATGCGGGACAGGCGTGGCTCGTCGGCGACGGGCCCGGTCGCCTGCCCGCCAATCGCCTCCCGACGCTCGGCAGCTGGCTCGCCGACCTGGGTCTCGGCATCGATTGGGGCGGGTTTGGCGTGTACGTGGCGAAGGCGGTGACCGCGGGGGAGCCCCTGCGATTCACGCTGCGACTCGATCACCGCTTCTGAGGTGAGGCCAGGCCTCGCATTCCTGGCTCTGCTCGGCGCGGTGACGGTCTCTCGGGCCGCCGCGCAGGAACCCGCGTTGACGGTGATTGTCCAGAGCGGGGTCCCCCGAGTCCAAACCACGGGGCTCCTCGCCGACGGCAAGTTCGTCGGCCTCATGCGCTCCGGATTCCCGCTCCGCCTGCACTACCGCCTCGAGCTGTGGCGCTCCCGCTCCGGCTGGTTCGATCAGTACATCACCCAAGCGCCCTGGGACGCGGCCGCGCGTCACGATCCGCTCGCCGACGATTTCGTGCTCATCCGCACCGGCGGCAGCGTGGCCCGATACGGCACGCCGGAGGACCTCGAGCGCGCACTCGAGCTCCCCTACCGCGTCAACCTGAAGGTCAAAGGCTCAGGGAATTTTTACTTCCTCTGTCGGCTCGAAGTGACCACGCTGAACGACACGGACCTGGAGGAGCTGACCCGCTGGCTCAAGGGGGACGTGAGCCCGGCGGTCTCCGGCGGGGGCAACCTGGGCGGCGCGCTCGCCCGCGGCGCGCAGCGGCTGCTGGTGCGGATCGCCGGCCTCCCGCGGCTCACCCTCGAGGCGCGGTCGGAGACGTTCAGCGGCAAGCAGAACTAGGAGCCGAACCGGTGGTCGATCGCGCGGCGGATATCGTCCAGCGAGCTGCCCTGGGACGCGAGCCTCACCGCGAGCGTCGCTTCGCCCATGCAGATATCGCACTGCGAGCCGTGGTCGGACTCGAAGCAGGTGAGCAGCGAGCGATGCCCGAAATGCTTGGCGCACTCGCAGTAGCAATGGACGCCGTCGAGCACGCGCGGGGCGCTACGCGCCGCCGCGTACGCTGCGGCGGCCCCGGGCGTATTCAGCACCGCGCTGGGAGGCAACACCCGCTCGGCGGTCACGCCGGGGCGCGGTTCGGGGTGCACCACCAGCCCGCTCGCGCGCTTCGTCCCGAGCAACCCCACAACCGCCGCCCCCGCCAGCCCCGCGATGATCCACGGGAGCCTTTGGGTCACAGCGCCTCGAGGGTCGCCAACACCTCGCCGCCGTAGAACAGCCGGATGTACTTGGACTGGATGGAGGAGAGCCGACGCACCGCCCACGCCAGGTGCACGAAGTGCGGCTCGAACGGCGGCCGCAGCGGATGCATCCCCGCCTCCTCGGGCAGCAGGTTACCCTTCCGCGTGTTACAGCTCGAGCACGCCGTGAGGACGTTGTTCCAGCCGTTGGTGCCCCCCCGCGACAGCGGCACCAGGTGGTCCCGGGTGAGGCACTCCCGGTGGCGTAGCTCCTGCTGGCTCCGCCCGCAGAACTGGCACTGGTAGTTGTCGCGGGCGAATAGGAAGGTGTTGGTCACCTGGCGGCGGAAGCGGCGTGGCACATGAACGAACTTGACGAGCCGGATGACCGCCGGCCGCGGGATGGCCAGACGCTCGCTCTTCACGACCGGCCCCTCCGCCTCGACGATCTCCGCCTTACGGTCGATCACGAGCCGCAGGGCCCGGCGCACGGGCACCATGGTGAGGGGCTCGAATGAGGCGTTGAGCGCTAGGCAGCGCAAAGGGACTCCCCCGGTGAAAAGCGGCCGTCTCGCTCAAGGAGCCAGACGGCCACGTATGCTACACAACCTGCTAAGGCGCGGCAAGACCTTGGGTTAAGTCCCTCCACCCTCGGCGAATGCAGGGCGCAATGCCTCCAGCTGCTCCGCCACCGAGCGGCGCGAGGCCCCCCCGGGGGTGGCGCGGCTCTCGACCGAGTCCTCCCACGTTCCCAACTGGGACAGCGCCGCGGCCAGCGCGGGATGAATGCCGGCCGCCACCGGACCCGGTACCCGATCGAGCGGCACGCCGGAGCGCTCCGCCTCCCGCACCAGCCGCCCCACGAGGCCATGACTCTCCCGGAACGGCACACCGGCTTCCACCAGCAGGTCGGCGAGGTCCGTGGCGCGCAGCGAGGCGTCGAGCGCGGCCCGCATCCGCTCGGCGTCCACGCTAAGCGCGGCGATCGCTCCGGTCGCGGCGGGCAGCACGAGCGCCAGCGTGTCGAATCCGTCGAACAGCAGCGCCTTGTCCTCCTGGAGGTCCTTGCTGTACCCCGCCGGGAGGCCTTTCAGGGTCGTGAGCAGCGCCACGAGGTCGCCCAGCAGCCGGCCCGATTTCGCCCGCGCCAACTCGAAGATGTCGGGGTTCCGCTTCTGCGGCAGCAGGCTCGAGCCGGTGCTGAAGTCGTCCGACAAACGCACGAAGCCGAACTCCGCGCTCGTGTAGAGCACGAGCTCGGCCGCGAGGCGCGAGAGGTGCACGCCCACGAGGGTCAGGCCAAACAGGACTTCGGCGACGAAGTCGCGGTCGCCGGTCGCATCCAGGGCGTTCGCGGAAAGCGAGCGAAAGCCGAGGGCTTCCTTCAGCAGCACGCGATCGACGGCGAACCCCGATCCCGCGAGCGCCCCGGATCCGAGGGGCAGCTCCGCCACTCTGCGCCGGGCATCCGCCAAGCGCTGCCGGTCGCGCACCAGCGGCCATGCGTGTGCGAGCAGCACGTACGCCCAGCGCACCGGCTGGGCGCGCTGCCCGTGCGTGTACCCGGGCAACAGGATGTCCACGCCGTCCTCGGCGCGCGCGACCAGCGCGCGCCCGAGAGCGGCGAGGTCCGAGTCGAGCTGGTCGATCGCGCCGAGCGTCCACAGGCGCAGATCGGTCGCCACCTGGTCGTTGCGCGACCGACCCGTGTGCAGCTTGCCGGCGACGGTCCCTACCTCCGCGTACAGCAGCCGCTCTACGAGGGTGTGCACGTCCTCGTCCGGAGCACCCACGGCGGCACCATCGGCGAGCCGTTCCGCCACGCGGTCGAGGCCCTCAAGCAGCCGGTTCTCCTCGTCGGGGGTGAGCACCCCGACCCGACCGAGGGCGTGCACCCAGGCCTTGCTCGCGGCGACGTCCTGGGGCCAGAGGCGGTGGTCCACCGGCAGGCTGCGGTTCAGGGCGTCGAGCGCTTGACTGGGGCCGAGGCTGAAGCGGCCACCCCACATCTGGTGCGCCGCCGGAGGCGGGGCGGGCGCCGGCTTGGGGGGGGGGGCCGGCGTGTCCATGGGCTGGCGCGGCATCAGTCCGCCGCCGCGCCGACTTCTTGCTGGCGGCGCGCCGCCTCGAGGCCGGACCCGATCCGGATCGAGAGGCCGTACAGATGGATGAAGCCTTCGGCATCCTTCTGATCGTAGACATTGTCCTTGCCGAAGGTGGCGTACGAGGGCTGGTACAGCGCGTACGGGCTTTCCCGCCCCGCGACCGTGAGGCCGCCCTTGAAGAGCTTGAGCCGCACCGCGCCGGTCACGCGCTTCTGCGTGCTGGCGACTGCGGCGTCGAGCGCCTCGCGCTCCGGCGTCCACCAGCGACCGTCGTACACCAGGTCGGCGTAGCGGAGCGCCAGCTCGTCCTTGAGCCGCAGCGTACGCCGGTCGAGCACCAGCTGCTCGAGCTCGCGGTGCGCGGCATACAGCAGCGTGCCGCCCGGCGTCTCGTAGACACCCCGCGACTTCATGCCGACCAGCCGGTCCTCGACGACGTCCGCCCGGCCCACGCCGTGCTCGCCCGCGGTGGCATTCAAGGATTCGAGTAGCTCCACCGGGCTCATCGGGACGTGGTTCACGCTGACGGGCGTTCCCTCCTCGAAGCCGATCTCCACGACTACCGGAAGGTCGGGGGCTTCGAGCGGGTCCTTGGTCATGACGAAGATGTGTTCCGGCGGCTCGCGCGCGGGATCTTCCAGGATGCCGCCCTCGTGAGAGCAGTGCCACAGGTTGCGGTCGGTGGAGTACGGCTTCTCGACGGTGGCCTGGACCGGCACGCCCTTGGCTTTCACGTAGGCGATGAGATCTTCGCGGCTCTTGAACTGCCACTCGCGCCAGGGCGCGATCACCTGGAACTCGGGCGCGAGGGCGGCGTAGGTCAGCTCGAAGCGGACCTGGTCGTTCCCCTTCCCGGTGCACCCGTGGGCCAGCGCTTGCGCGCCGACTTGCTGCGCGAGCGCGACATGGTGGGCCGCCATGACCGGCCGCGCCATGGCCGTGCCGAGCAGATAGGTGCGGGCGTACACGGCGCCGGCGCGGAGGGTGGGGAACACGAAGTCGTGAACGAACTCTTCGCGCAGGTCCCGGACGACGCAGTCGACGGCGCCGGAGCGCTTGGCCTTTTCCACCAGGCCGGCGAGCTCGCCTGGTCCCTGTCCCACGTCGGCGGCGAAACACAAAACCCTGGCGCCATATTTCTCCCGCAGCCAGGGAACAATCGCCGACGTGTCGAGTCCACCCGAGTATGCGAGTACCACCAACGGCCCCATGGCGCGCTCCCTGTCGATTTATGCAGAAGGATGCATAAACATACAACGGCAGGGTGGCCTGTCAACGCCCGACCGGCGTCTAGCGTACTCCCGCCGTTTGGCCGATTCTTCAGGGCCTGCATGAACCGACGAGATCTGCTCCATTCCCTCGCCGCCGCGATCGCGCTGCCGGCGATCACGGGACTCGAAACCGACGAACCTGTTCGTCACGGACGGCGCCTGCATGGCCTCGTCGGCGAACCAGAACCCGTCGATCACGTACATGGCGCTCACTGCGCGCGCGGCGGCGTGCGCGGTCGAGGCCATGAAACGCAACGAGCTCTAGGGAATCGGGGCTCCGGACTCGGGACTTGGGAGGACCTACACGATGATGGAGCGGCGTGACTTCGTTCGGACACTGAGTGCCGCGGCGCTGGGGCCGATGTTGCTACCCCGAACCCCGAGCCCCTATCCCCGAGCCCCTCTCCGCAAGCTCGACCGCATCGGGCTGCAGCTGTACACGGTGCGCCATCAGATGGAGAAGGATTTCGAGGGCACGATCGCGCGCGTCGCCGCGACCGGCTATCAAGAGGTCGAGTTCGCGGGCTACTTCGGCAGGACCCCGCGCGACGTGCGGGCCCTGCTGGACCATCACGGGCTCTCGGCACCCTCGTCGCATGTGTCGCTCGCGCCGGAGCAGTGGCGTGCCGCGCTCGACGCCGCCCCGGTCGTCGGCCATCACTACCTCGTGATCGCGTGGATTCCCCCGGAACAGCGGCGCACGCTCGACGACTACAAACGCGCGGCGGAACGCCTCAACCGCGCCGCGACCGAAGCCAAGGCGGCGGGGCTCGAGTTCGCCTACCACAACCACGACTTCGAGTTCGCGCCGCTCGACGGCAAGCTGCCATACGACGTGCTGCTCGCCGAGACCGATCCCAAGCTGGTCCAGCTGGAGATGGACTTGTACTGGATCGTGAAAGGCGGGCAGGATCCCCTGGCGTACTTCGCGCGCTGGCCCGGACGGTTCCCGATGGTCCACGTGAAGGACTCGGCCGGCCCACCCGACCACCGCATGGTGGAGGTTGGTGCCGGGAAGATCGACTTCAAAAAAATCTTCGCGCAGCGCGACCAGGCGGGAATCCGGCACTTCTTCGTCGAGCACGACGACGCGGCCGATCCGTTCGCATCCATCCGTGCGAGCTGTGAGTACCTGAAGCGCCTCGAGTTTTGATGGACCGGCGAGCAGCGGTCGCGGCGTTGGGGGCCGCCGCTTTCGGCACTGCCCTTAAGAGCAGTGTATCGCCGGGCTCACGCTCAAGCGTGGGAAGACTCAAGCAGTCCGTTTCCCGCTGGCCCTATCGACAGATCCCCCTGCCCGAGTTCGCCCGCGCGGCGGCTGGCATGGGGCTCGCGGCGATCGATCTGCTGGGCCCCGAGGACTGGGACCCCGTGCGCGAGGCAGGCCTCGTGTGCTCCATGGGCTATCCCACCGCGCGCAGCGACTTCATTGCGACGGGCTTCAACGATCGCGCAAACCACCGGATGCTGTTGCGGGAGTTGGAGGAGACCCTTCCCCTCGCGGCGCGCCACGGCGTCCCGAATGTGATCGCGATGTTCGGCAACCGTCGCGGCAAGAGCGACGGCGAGGCGATCGACAACTGTGTGGCGGGGCTCAACGCGATCAAGCCGCAGGCGGAAGCGCAGCGCGTCACGATCTGCCTCGAGCTCCTGAACAGCAAGGTGGATCACGCGGACTATCAGGGCGACCGCACGGCCTTCGGGGTCGCCGTGGTCAAAGCAGTGGGCTCGCCGCGCGTCAGGCTGCTGTACGACATCTATCACATGCAGATCATGGAAGGCGACATCATCCGCACCATCCGCGAAAACCGTGAGTGGATTGCCCACTTCCACACCGGTGGCGTGCCCGGCCGCCACGAGCTGGACGGCACGCAGGAGCTGAACTGGCGCGCGGTCGCCTCGGCCATCGCCGACACCGGCTTCATGGGGTTCGTGGCGCACGAGTTCGTCCCGACCCGCGATCCGCTCACCTCGCTGCGAGAAGCGGTGGCCGTGTGCAACGTCTAACGAAGCAGGGGAAGCTGTACGACGTGTGCATCGTCGGCTCGGGGGCCGGCGGCGGGATGGCGGCCTACGCGCTCACCAAGGCCGGCGCCGACGTGGTGGTGCTCGAGGCCGGTGAGCCCTGGGACAACGCGAAAGACTCGGCTATGTTGACGTGGCCGTACGAGTCGCCGCGCCGCGGGAGATCCACGAAGGAGCGACCGTTCGGCGAGTTCGACGCCTGCATCGGCGGGTGGGAAATCCCCGGCGAGCCGTACACGCGGGCGCCGGGCACCGAGTTCGCCTGGTGGCGCGCCCGCATGGTGGGCGGCCGGACCAACCACTGGGGCCGCATTTCCCTCCGCTTCGGGCCGTATGACTTCAAACGCAAGAGCCGGGATGGTCTCGGCGATGATTGGCCGATTTCCTACGACGACGTCGCGCCGTACTACGACCAGATAGACCGGCTCATCGGAGTCTTCGGCAGCAAGGAGAGCCTTCCGAACGAGCCCAACGGGGTGTTCCTACCGCCGCCACTCCCCCGCTGCCACGAGCTGCTCGTCAAGCAGGCGGCCGACCGCCTGCACGTCACGTGCATCCCGGCGCGCCTCTCGATCCTCACGCGGCCGCTGAACGGACGGGCGGCGTGCCACTACTGCGGCCAATGCAACCGCGGCTGCAAGGTCAACGCGAACTTCACCGCCACCAACGTGCTGATTGCGCCCGCCCTCGCCACGGGGAAGCTGACCCTCCTCACGAACGCGATGGCGCGCGAGGTGCTCGTGGATGCGAGCGGCCGCGCGACGGGCGTCGCGTACATCGACAAGACGACGGGGACGGACCGGCGCGTGCGGGCCAAAGTGGTGGTCCTGGCCGCGAGCGCCCTGGAGACCGCCCGCCTGCTGCTCAACTCCACGTCATCCCGCTTCCCGAACGGCCTGGCGAACTCGAGCGGCACCGTCGGCAAGTACATCACCGATACCACCGGGACGGACGTCGGCGGGTTCATCCCGAAGATGATGGACCACGTGCCGCACAATCACGACGGCGTGGGGGGCATGCATCTCTACATGCCGTGGTGGCTCAACAACGCAAAGCTCGACTTCCCGCGCGGCTACCACATCGAGGTCTGGGGCGGCACCCAGGTGCCGTCCTACGGCTTCATGGGCGGGATTCACCGCTACCCCTCCGGCGGGGGGCACGGCAAGCAGCTCAAGGACGACTACCGCCGCTACTACGGCGCCACGATCGGCTTCTCGGGCCGCGGCGAGATGATCCCGAACGACGACACCTACTGCGAGATCGACTCCCGCACCGTGGACCGGTGGGGCATCCCCGTCCTGCGGTTCCACTGGAAGTGGACGGATCACGAATACAAGCAAGTGAAACACATGCAGGAGACGTTCCGGGCGCTCATCGCCGAGATGGGGGGTCAGGTGTTCTCGCCAATGCCGACCGCCGAACAGGGGTACGGGATCGCCGACGGCGGCGTGATCATCCACGAGCTGGGCGGGGCGCGTATGGGAGACGACCCGAAGACTTCGGTGACGAACCGGTGGTGCCAGGCGCACGACTGTAAGAACCTGTTCGTGGCCGACGGCGGGCCCTTCGTGTCGCAGGCGGATAAGAATCCGACGTGGACCATCCTCGCGTTGTCGATGCGGACGAGTGACTACATCGCGGATCAGATGAAGCGGGGGGCGCTCTGAGGGATTTCACGCAGCGCCTTTCGACCGCATTAGCCGAGCGCTATCGGATCGAGCGCGAGATCGGAGAAGGTGGCATGGCGGTGGTGTATCTGGCGCGCGACGTGAAACACGACCGCGAGGTGGGCCTGAAGGTGCTCCGGCCGGAGCTGATGGCTGTCCTCGGCGCCGAGCGCTTCCTGAACGAGATCAGCGTCACGGCTCACCTCCAGCACCCCCACATTCTGACGCTGTACGACTCGGGGGAAGCCGAAGGCCTGGTGTTCTACGTGATGCCCTACGTCGAGGGCGAGTCGTTGCGCGACAAACTCACCCGGGAGAAACAGCTCGGCATCGACGAGGCCATCGAGATCACCAAGGGCGTGGCGAGCGCGCTCGACTATGCGCACCGCCACGGTGTGATTCATCGCGACATCAAGCCGGAGAACATCCTGCTCCACGATGGGCAGCCGCTCGTGGCCGACTTCGGTATCGCGCTCGCCGTGAGCGCCGCGGGGGGCAGCCGGCTCACGGAGACGGGGCTCTCCGTCGGGACGCCGCAATACATGAGCCCCGAGCAGGCGATGGGCGACCGCACGCTCGACGCCCGCAGCGACGTGTACTCGCTGGCAGCGGTGCTGTACGAAATGCTCGCCGGGGAGCCGCCGTACACCGGCCCGACCGCACAGGCGATCGTCGCGAAGGTCATTACGGAGAAGCCGGTTCCCGTGACGATGCATCGCGACACCGTGTCGCCGCACGTGGCGGCGGCGTTGCACAAGGCTCTGGCCAGGCTGCCCGCCGATCGATTCGCCGGCGCCGCGCAATTCTCCGAGGCGCTGCTGCGCCCCGGCGGGGTCCCGCTCAACCTCACGGGCGCCGGTGACCTCGCCGCGCCCGGAGCGCCACGCCGCGACCGGCGCATCGCTGTGCTCGCCGCTGCGCTCGTCGCGGCGACGGCCCTGGCCGTCTGGGGCTTGCTGCGGCCTCAGCCGCCGCCGCAGGTGGCTCGCTTCGCCCTCACCACTCCCGAAGGACAGGAGATTGTCGACCAGTACGGAACCTCCATTGCGCTGTCGCCGGACGGCAGCCGCCTGGTGTACGTCGGGCCGGGCGAGGGTGGGCCGCAGCTGTGGTTGCGACCACTCGACCAGGTGAGGGGTAACCCTCTTCCGGGCACGCAGCGCGCGATCTCGCCAGCGTTCTCCCGCGACGGCCAGTCCGTCGGCTTCATGGTCGGCCCGTTTGGCGCCGCGCAGGTCAAGGTCGTGTCGGTCGGCGGGGGCCCGCCCGTAACGCTCGCCGATTCAGCCCAAGGCGTGTCGTGGGGACCGGACGCGTGGCTGTATTACACACGTGGGAGCCAACTCTGGCGCGTCCGTTCCAGCGGCGGCCCAGCCGAGCGAATCACGACATTGGACACCGCCCGCAAGGAGCTGATGCTGTTGCGTTACCCGCAGCCCTTGCCGAACGGCAAAGGCGTGGTCCTCACGGTCTGGCATGGCACCCTCTCCAACGCGGAAATCGCGGTGGTGGACGTCCGCAGCGGGAAGCGCACCACGCTGGCACGTGGCACGTCCGCCCGCTACGCGAGCTCCGGCCACCTCGTCTATACGCGGGCTGACGGCGTCTTGGTCGCCGTACCCTTCGACCAATCACGCCTTGCCTTGACGGGTCCAGAAACCCCGCTGCTCGAGGGGATCTTGGTGAAGCCCGGTGGCGCGGCCCAGTTCACGCTGTCCGACAACGGAACCCTGCTCTACCTCCCGGGGGCAGCACAGAAGAGAGAACTCGTGTGGGTGGAGCGCGACGGCTCGGAGCGTCCCGTCGAGTCCGCGGGGCGGCGCGGCTTCGAGGCGGTCGCGGTCTCGCCCGACGGCGCCCGGCTGGCGGTGAGCTTCCGCGCCGAAGCTGGCACGACAACCGATGTCTGGATCCACGACCTGCGTCAGGGAACCCTCTCCCGTCTCACATTCGAGGGCACCGTCAACGATCGTCCGACGTGGACGCCGGACGGCCGGCGCGTGACCTTCATGTCCGATCGGGCGGGAAGGCCCGCTCTCTACACGGCGCCGTGGGATGGGAGCGGCCCGGCGGAGCCGCTGGTCGCGTCCCAAGGGCTGATTCAAGAAGCTGAGTGGTCGCGGGACGGCCGCGTGCTGGTCTACCGCGAGGGCCCCGGCAGGACCGGCCGCGACATCTATTTTCTGCGACCGGGTGTGGACAGCGCGCCCCACCCGTTCCTCGTCACCGCGTTTGACGAGTCAACCCCCGCCCTGGCGCCCGACGGCCGCTGGTTAGCCTACGTGTCGGACGAATCGGGACGCGACGAAGTCTACGTGCGCCCATTCCCGGGCGGCGGTGGTCGCTGGCAGATCTCGACGGAGGGTGGAACCGAGCCGTTGTGGGCGTCCAACGGACGGGAGATCTACTATCGCAGCGCGGCGGACGAGCTGACAGCGGCAAGCGTCGGGACCGTACCCACCTTCTCCGTGGGGGCACGACGCCGACTGTTCGCGACGACCGCGTACGTCGGCAATCCAGACTTTCGCACCTACCACGTGTCGCCGGACGGGCGGCGATTCCTGTTCATGAAGCGGTTGAGCGGTGCGCGTGAGCTAGTGGTCGTGCTGAACTGGTTCCAGGAGCTGAAACGGCGAACGTCAGGAGGCGGCACATGAAGCGCAGGGACGCGGTGCGTGTCTTGGCGGTGGCCCCCCTGGCCGCGGCGTTCCGGTGGACCCCGGAATCGGTACTCGAGGCATCGGCCCGGGCGCAGGAGGCCCTCGCCCGCGGCACGCCCTACGAGCCGAAGCAGTTCACGCCCCACGAGTGGGACACGGTGCGCGTGCTCGTGGACCTGATCATTCCCAAGGATGAGCGCTCGGGCGGCGCCACCGAGGCCGGCGTGCCGGAATTCATCGACTTCATGCTCGGCGACGATCCGGATCTGCAGACCCCCGTACGCGGGGGACTGGCCTGGCTCGATCACGAGTGCGACGACCGCTACGGCAAGACCTTCGTCGGCTGCACGGCGGCGGAGCGCAGCGGCGTGCTGGACGCGGTCGCGTGGCCGGCCAAGGCGAAGCCCGAGCACGCCGCGGGCGTGGCGTTCTTCAACCAGTTCCGCGACCTCACCGCGTCGGGGTTCTTTTCCAGTCGCATCGGCGTGCAGGACCTGCGGTACATCGGGAACACCTTCGTCTCCGAGTGGAAAGGCTGTCCCCCGGAGGCGCTCGCTAAGCTGGGCGTGACGTACTAATGGCACGCGGGAAGCAGGAGGGGCGGACGAGTATGACTGGGAAACGACTCGGCGTCGGATTCGTCGGAAGCGGGTTCAACGCGCGGTTCCATCTGCTCGCGTTCCAGAGCGTGCGAGATGCGGACGTGCTGGGTGTGTGGAGCCCGAACCACAAGCACGCTCAGGACATGGCGACCGTGGCGCGGAAGCTCGACGTGGGGGAGGCGAAGCCGTACCGCTCCCTGGGCGAGATGGTGGCCGACCCCGCGATCGATGCGCTGTGGGTGTGCGGCCCGAACTTCGCGCGCATCGAGAACTTCGAGGAGATCACGGACGCGGTCGCGCGCGGGAAGGGAGAGCTCCGCGGGATCGCGTGCGAGAAGCCGTTGGGTCGCAACGTCGCGGAAGCGAAGCGGGTCCTCGAGCTCACGAAGAAGGCCGGGATCGCCCACGGCTATCTCGAGAACCAGGCGTTCGCGCCCGCCGTGGCACAGGGCCGCGCCATCATCTGGGCGCGCGGCGCCGCACTCACCGGCCGCCCCTATCTGGCCAGGGCCGCGGAGGAGCACAGCGGACCCCACATGCCCTGGTTCTGGCAGGGCAAGCTGCAGGGCGGCGGAGTCCTCAACGACATGATGTGTCACTCCTCACTGGT
>DATHKX010000039.1:0-18460 GCA_035488835.1 Gemmatimonadales bacterium | reverse complement strand
TACGCGGTCTGGGCATCACGCTGCGCCTGATTCGCGGCCGGATCACCGACGTGTTGCGCTCCTCGAGCGATCGTGCCGGGAGGAAAGCCGGTGATCGACACACCTGGGCTCGAGACACCCACATCTCCGATGATCTTGGTCGCGCCGGTATTGGTCACCGTCGAGCCGCCCAGGACCGCGAAGCTCTTGGCCCGGCCCAGCGAAGGCGCGGCCGGTGCGAGGCCGTCGATCGAGACGTAGGCGGACAGCAACGCGGCCGTCGACATAATGACGAGAATGAGTCCGTACAACTTGAGATTCTTCTCGGGATCGCTCATCGAGTCCTCCTCATGTTGGGCTCAACCAAGGGCGGAGGGGCACGACTGCGCCCCTCCGCCTCGTTCTTCGCAACTGCGGCGTTACCCGTTACGGTCGTCGTCGCCGTGCTTGTCCTTATCGTGATGCTTGTCCTTATCGTGATCCTTGTCCTTGTCGTGATGCTTGTCTTTGTCGTGATGCTTGTCCTTGTCGTGGTCGTGATGGCCCTTGCCGCCGTGGCCATCATGATCGCCGTCATCATTGTCGTCTTCATCGCCGTCGCCGTTGCCCTTGCCGGCGTTCGCACAGCCGGTGACTGCGGTGCCGGTAGTCGTCACGTCGCCAACTCTAACTCCTGTAACGTCCGCTTTGGCTCCCGCCCACGCGTTCCCGTTCAAAGTGCCACCGGTCGTGGTGATAGCCGCCCCGGCCAGGATGTTGCCCTGAAAGACTGTTCCCGGAGTCGTCGTTGTATTGATTGTGGCGGCCTGGGAGACCCACCAGTTCACATTGCATGCCTGGGCGCCGTTGGCCAGGAGCACGGCGAGGTTGGTTCCCGTGAGGGCGCCCGTGCCGGCGGGGCCGGCGCTCCCGATCTTGAACAGCCAGGTCGCGTTGGCATTGCCAGCCGCGTCGAGGGTCAACGTGACATCCGTCGCCGTCAATGCCGCACCGGTGCAGTAGACACCGGGGGACAGGCTCGTGCTGGCCGGGATCGTACTCAGCAAGGTATGCGCGAGGTCGCAGTCGCCTACTTGGGGCGCGAGCGCGTCGTACTGGGTGAGGAAGGCATTGAAAGCCGCAATCGCGGCTGCGTCCCCGATGTGAGTCGCCCCCGCAACACAACGGACCAGGGTGATCGCACCGGGGGGGGTTGCCTGGAAGGTGCCCACGTCCCCGATGATGCTCCCGTCGGTGCAGCTTACCGCGGCCTGGCCGAGCACCGTGAAGCCCGACGCCGCGGAGCCACCGGCGCCACCGCCACCGCCGCCGTCGCGATGCGCGAGCAGGGCCGGGCTGGCCGGTCCGTTGGAATCGGGGCTACACGCCGCGGCCAGCAGCGCGGCGAACGATGCAACGACGGCCAGTCGCCCCGTCAGGCGAGGCAGAGTAGGCATGGTTCCTCCCAGCGGTTGGTGTGAACACAGGTGCGTGCCGGGATCCGTCTCGCTCTCGGATCCTCGCTCGCCCACTGCATAGAACTTGCCGCGCTTTGCGCAGCAGAACATCCGTCGGCGGGATGAAAATCGACTTAACAATTCTGGGCGGGCGCGACCCACCTGCTTGGAGTCGGACGAGCTAGCTCTTTGGGTGCAAGCGTTGTAGCGAGCCGTACGGCCGGAGAGGGAGAGAGAGAAGGGAAGCGGGCGGAGGGGACCGCTGCGTCCCCCCCGCCTCACGGTTCACCAACCGGCCTTCCTAGTGACCGCCCTTCCGGCCCGGATTCCCGGGGGTCCCACCGTCCTCGTCATTCGACCCATGGCGGTGGTTTGAGTTGCCCGGGTCGCAACCCTCGGGCCCGTTGCCCACGCCCTGGTTGCACTTGTCCTTGTCCTTGTCGTGGTCCTTGCCATGCTGCTTGCCGCCCGCGCAGCCGACGACCGCGGTGCCTGTGATCGTCACGTCTCCAACTCCAGAGGCTCCCGCCCACGCGTTCCCGTCGAAGGTCCCCCGGGTCAGCGTGATAGCCGCCCCGGCGAGAATGCTTCCGAGGAAGTGCGAATCGGTCATTGTCGCGGCTTGGGCGACCCACCACGTCACGTTACACGAATCCCCGCCGCCGGCCATGACCACCGAGAAATTGGTGCCCGTGAGGGCGCCGGTCCCGCTGGTCCCGATCTTGAACAGCCAGACCCCGTTCGAGGGCCCGTTGAGCGTCAACACGCCCGTCAACGTTGCTGCCGCATCGAAACAGTAGACACCGGGCGCCAGCGTCACGCCCGCGAGGGTGCCGGTTAGCACTACGCCGCACGGTGTGGCCGCGAGCGCGGCGTACGTGCTAAGGAAGCCATTGAACGCCTGAATCGCGGCTCCGTCCCCCACGTGAACCGTTCCCGTAATCGGGCAAGTCGTCTGGGTGACCGAGCCGGTGGGAGCAGCCTGGAAGGTGCCCACGTCTCCGGTGATGGTCCCGTCGGTACAGGTCACCGCCGCGTTGGCGAGCACCGTGAAGCTCGACGACGCCCCCTGCGATGGCTTCCCTTTGCCGTCCTTGTCGTCCTTGCCGTCCTTGCGGTCCGCGGACAGGGTGGGGCCGGACAGGCCAGATGGGCCCTTGGAGTCGGTGTTACATGCCGCGGCCAGCAGCGCCGCGAACGGGATAATGACGGCCAGTCGCGCCGTCAGTCGGGGCAGAGTGAACATGGTTCCTCCCAGCGTTTGGTGTGAACACAGGTGCGGTGGGAGATCCATGTCGCCGTCGGACCTCGCTCGCCCACTGCATAGAACCTGCCAGCGTTTCGGGCGGTCGAACATCCGTCGGCGGGATGAAAATCGACTTAGACACTGTGGGCGGGCGCGCAGATTGGGGGGGAGTCGGATGGGCTAGCTCTTTGGGTGCAGCCGAGTGGTCAACCGGACCGCTCACCCCGATTCGCTCCGCCAGTCCCTATGAAGGCTCGTAGCGACATGAGACGCTACCGCGTTGATCATCGCCCCAGCTCCGCCGCGCGTCGTGCCCATTGCCACATCCCGATCATGGTCTGTTGGCTGATCGGGTGACCCAGTTGCCGGGCCAGCTGCACGATCTGCCCGCGATGATGCGCGTCGTGGGTCATGTAGTAGGCCAGGTATCGCGCCGCATCATGGGGGAATCCGACGATGCGGCGGCCATGCGCGAGCGCCGCGCCGACGATGCGCACGGCGGCCCGGCCTTTCGCGCCGAGGGCGCGCGCCGCCTGCGCCGGTGTGACGCGCGAGCGATCGAGCTCGCCCGGGACACCCTCGGGGTCGGTGCGCTCGAGATAGCGCAGCCCGCAGTTGTGCAGGTGGGCGACGAGCGCGGCGATAGTGCGGCCCTTGCCGCCGGGCGGCGGCACGCGCCAGATCGCGCGCGGCAGCCGCTCGACCAGATACTGATTGATGCGCGCGCTGGCGGCGTACGCCGTCAACAATGCGGCGGTGGGGTCTACGACACGGCGGCGCGGGCGCATGGCTCGAATCTACGCGCGATCGGCCGGGCCCGGCAGGAATCGCTCGCGATCGCCCGAGCGCAGCGAGGGCGGGGCAGTAATGCGGCTGGGCATGCGAAGGGCCGCGACGACGTTCCGTCGCGGCCCCAAACAGGCCCGGCAGGAATCGAACCTGCAACCCCCGGTTTTGGAGACCGGTGCTCTACCAATTGAGCTACGGACCTCTGAATGCTAGACGCACAGACGCAGCAGACGCAGCAGACGCAGCAGACGCACAGGAGAAAACCGTTCAGAGTGAACGGAGGGTGCATTCACTATCCTCTATTCACCCCTGTGCGTCTGTGCGTCTCGACCTGTTCCCTGTCACCTAGCCTTACAGGGTGGCTGACGGGAATTGAACCCGCAACCTCTGGAGCCACAGTCCAGCGCTCTAACCGATTGAGCTACAGCCACCGCGCCGGGGAGAATCTAACGAATCACCCTGTCGGCCAGAAGCGCTGAGCCAGCTCGGCGGTGCGAGGATCGGCCGGCACGGGCGCTCCGTCGAGCGACGCGATCGCCACAATGCCCCGCACCGCGTTCGTAAGAAACAAGCTCTTTCCCGCCAGCGCTGGTTTCCGGTATCGGCCCTGCTCGGCGCGCTTCACGACCTCGAGCACCCGCGCCCGCCCGATCCCGGGCAGGATCCCGAGGTCGAGCGCCGGCGTGCGCAGCGTGACGCCTTCCCACCAGAACACGGTCCACGCCGTACCCTCCGCGACCCACCCCTCGGGGGTGAGGAGCAGCGCGTCGTCTGCCTCCGCCACCTGGGCTTCCTGGCCCGCATCGGTGAAGCAATCGCGCTCGGTGGTCTTGTGAGGATACGGTTGGTGCGGCTCGGACGCCGTGATGACCGCCGGCGGCCCGAGCTGTGGCAGCTCACGCACCGTCACGCTCGCCCGGCCATCGCGCACTTCGACGCGCAGCACCGCGTCGCCGGTGCCGGCGAACGGTCTCACCAACGCGGCCACATCCTGGGACGGCTTGGGAAGCCCGAGCTCGCCGAGCGAGCGCCCGAGACGAGCCAGATGCCGCTCGAGGAACGGAATGCGCCCGTCGCGTACCCGCATGGTTTCGATGAGCCCGTAGCCGGTCTTGTCCACGCCCCGCCCTTCTCCCTTCCCCGGCCTTCTTACGGGTCGTCTCCCGCGCTTACCGGCAGCTCGACCCTTTCCGCCCATTCCGTAAAGGAGCCGTCGTAGACACGCACGCGCGAGTACCCGAGCAGGTTGTGCAGCGCGAAATACACATGGCTCGACTCGAGTCCGCCGTTACAGTAAACGATGATCGTCTTGTCGGGGGTGATCCCTTGCGCCGCGTAGCCGGCCCGCAGCTCGTCTCGCGTCTTCCACACCGTGGCGAAGTCCACCTTGGTGAGATCCCCTTGCCAGAAATGATTGACCGCCCTGGGGATGTGCCCGCGCCGGAGCTGGGCGCCCGCGCGGCCCGCGTACTGGTCCGGATTGCGCGCATCGACAATGACGACGCCCCGCGCAGTCAAGGCTGCGTTCACGTCCTCGAGCGTCGCCCGGTCCGGCGTGAACGCGGCGGGCGCGAGCGCCGTCGGCTCGATCAGGGGATAGCGGCGTGTGACGGTGCGGTTCTCGAGGCTCCACTTCCCGAACCCGCCGTCGAGCACATACACCGACGGCTGGCCCAGTCCCTCGAGGATCCACGCGAGATAGGTCGCGTCGATGTCGCGCGTCTCGCCGGCGCTATAGATCACGACCGGTCGGCCCGGTCCGAGACCGAGCCGCGAGAACAGCGCCGTGTAGGATACGAGGCCCAGCAGCTTGTTCGGCACGCCGCGCTCGGCCGCCCGCAGCTCCTCGACGTGCAGGTACACGGCTCTGGGGATATGCGACTCGAGATACCGCGTGTAGTCGTCTCTCACGTCGATTACCCTGACGTTCGAATCCCGCTGCGCCAGGAGCTCACCCAGCTCGGCCGTAGACACCAGGCGCGGCGCCTGTGCGAGCACCGCCAGACACACGAGTAGCATCGTCAGGGCTCCAATCCCATGATTTCCTTCTCGACCTCGAGATATACCCGATTCGCGTTGCGACGCTCGCGCGACCGGAGTGACACCGGACGCCCTTCGTCGGCCGGCGGGAGTGAGTCGAGCGCGCGGTTGAGGGAGCGGTGCCGCTCGATGGCGCCGCGCATCGCGGCGCGGAGCCGCACCATGTAGTCGCGGGTCCGGCCGATCAGCGCCTGGGGCTCAGGCGGAATGGCTCCATGGCCCGGCACCGCGATCCGCGGCGCGAGCGCCGCGAGCGTATCGAGGGCGGCGAGGAGCCCTTTCCCGCTGCCGTCCACCACCATCGTCACCCCGTCTTCGATGAGCAGGTCGCCCGCGAACAGGACGCGCTCGTCGGGCAGCCATACGATCAAGTCTCCCGCGGTGTGCGCCGCCCCTCGCCAGGCATGTGCGATCACGATCGTCTTCGCTCCGAGTCGCAGCGTATCGGCCGTGACCACCGCGCGGTCGGGCACATCGGCGTAGGCGAAGCCCGCCATCTGCTGCTTCCCGACCACGAGCGTCCACGCCGACTCGGCTGCCTCGCGGCTCTGCTCGTCCACGCCGGTCGAGACGTCGGGATGCGCGATCACCCGGGCGCCCGCCCGGCGCAGCACCACCGCGCCGAAATGATGATCGGGATGATGGTGCGTCAGGACCAGCCACCGGATCGGCTGGCGCGTGACCGAGCAGATGGCGCGCACCAACTGTTCCCCCTGCGCGGGGCTCGCGAGCGCATCGATCACCACGACGCCATCGCCGGTCACGATGAAGCCGGCGTTGGGCCTACCCTCTGAACCCCTCCCCGTGTCGCCCATGACGGCATAGACGTCCGAAGCCAGCGCCCTGACGGGAAGCCGGTCCGGGAGGAGAGTCCCGGTTCCGGAGGGGTGATGGGCACAGCCTGACGTCACGAGAAGCGTCACGAACAGACGTTGCAGAAAGACGTCCCGAAGAACCGTGCTCGACGTCTTCACGTGACGCCTCTTCGTGACGTTTCTACGTGACGAATTTGATGTCTGCGGTCTGAGTGAACACCCCGCCCCTGTTGTCCTTCCATATGAACTTCAGCTCAGCCTCCCGGTCCGCCCGCAAGGAGAACTCGACGAACGGGTCGCGACTGATGCCGGAGCTCCACACGAAGTGCGCCGCCTCTTGCTCGCCGTACGTCACACTCACGTCGTTGATGAAATAGGCGGGGATCGGGTTGCCCGCCGCGTCGCGGAACAGCCCCGTAGCCATCGGGTGCTCCACCAGCGCCCGCACGTCGATCACATCGCCCCGGCGAATGCCAGTGGGGACGAGGATCCGGGCCGCGCCCAAGTCGAGCGCCATCTCAGCCGCACCCGTTGACGGTGACACGCACGTCGGCCGCTGCACCCCACAGCGCGCCGTCCGACGTTTCGATGACCGCCCGGACGGGCGACGTCATCCGCATCTTGATCCGCGTGCTGACGAACGCCTGGCCGATCTGAGGCGTGAGCCGGAACTCGGCGAGGTGGATATCGGGGTTATTGTCCACCAACAGATGCACCGCCTTCACGTAGCGGTCGGTGGCCATCGGCAGGTCGGACTCGATCATCACGGGCACGACGCGCCCGTCGGCCGCCACCGTGGGCACATCGAGCTGGACGTGGCCGTCCTGAACCTGCCGGTCGCCAAACAGCTGCTTCAGGACCTGCTGCACCTTCCACGGGACGTCGTCGACCGGCCGCGGCCGTCCCAGCGCGGCCAGGCGACGCACGGCGAGCGCGAGGAACGCAAGACCGGACGCGTGGAGGAACGAGCGACGCGAGAAACCCGACATACGCACAACAATAGGAAGCCCCCCGAGGGCGGGCAAGTTTGCCTATTGGGACCCTGTTTCACATTTTGCTAGCCATGCGCTACGCCTCTGTGCTACGCCTTTGCTCGACGTCGTTCGGTGCAACGCTTCTCGCCGTCGGCTGCTCCCACGGCCCGCCGGAGGGCTTCGCACCCGACCCCGGTCTCGTGGCGCAGATCCGGGACATTCGCATCGTGACCACGTACGCGCAGGCCTGCCCCGGCGCCGTGATCCCGACGTCCTACGAAGCGGTGCTCACGGACGGCTCCCGGGTGCCGTTCGCTCGCTCCTATGACAAGAAGCACCCGCCGCGGCTGCACGTGATCTTTCTCGATCGCACGAGCCCGGAGGCAGTCACCCAGCAGGACGGCGATTGGGTGACGAACGCGGACCCACTCCTCACGGCGACGACGGGCTTCCGGCTGACCGCCACGCTCCAGGCGAAGCCCAGCGTCGCGAACACGGTCGTCATTCCCCCCGACTACCGCTGCATGCCCCACACCTTCACGTTCTCCGGCGAGCCGGGAGGTCCGGGCGAGACGGGGGACAACGGCCCGGACGCGACGGTGCGGCTCGCGGTGTTGCGCTCGCCGTTCTACGACAAGCTGTTCGTGGCAGGCATCCAGGTCGGGGTCGCACCGCCGTTCTACGTGCTCCAGGACGCCGGCGCCATTCCGCCCGCCGACTGGCTGGTGCTCGAGTCGCGCGGTGGCCGGGGGGGCAACGGCGCTGCTGGCACGAAGGGGACCGATGGCTCCGCCGGAGCCGCGGGCTGCCCGGCGCAGCCGGGCGCTCCGGGAGGGAACGGCGGCAATGGCGGACCGGGTGGATCGGGGGGACGCGGCGGGCGGATCAACGTGATCGTGCCGATCGACAACCCGTTCCTCGCCGGCATTGTGGCGCCCCGGAGCCCTGGGGGGACCGGTGGTCCGGGCGGGCCCGGCGGCGCCGGTGGCAAGGGCGGCAAGGGAGGCCAGGGGGCCACGGACGCAAGCAACCGGCGCTGCCCCGATGCGGTGGACGGGGCGCCCGGGCAGGCTGGGAGTGCCGGCCCAACGGGCAGCCAAGGAGCGCCCGGACCGCGGTCCATCGTGGTCACCGCGCCGACCAGGGAGATCTTCGGGCTGCAAGCGTCGCCCGAGCTGGGCTCGCTGCTCGAGCGACTACAGCGCCGGCCCTAGCGCACCACGAGGTGTGAGTACTGCAGGAAGTTCTCGACGACGAGCTCGAATTCGTCGCCCGCCGAGATCGCGGGCAGGGACGTGGCCCAGTGCCCCCTTCCGGCAACCGGGTCCGCCACGAGCGTCACAGTCCCCGCCCCGCTCAGAAAGTCCGCCGGGATCGTGAAGTCCACGGTACTGTTGGTGGTCACTATGCCGAGGCGCAACGACATGGTGCCCCGCACGACGTAGATTCTGACGTCCGACCAGTTACTGTTGGTGACGCGCAGCGCGACGGGGAGTCGCGGCTCTGGGGCCGGAGCGGGGGCCGCCGCAGTAGCGTCGGTCTTGTGGCGGGCGCATCCGGTGCTCGCGAGCGGATGGACGGCACACCAGGCGATCGCTAGGAGCCGCACGAAACGGATCGGGGACTGCATCATCGGGTCGCTCGCGTCGCTTCCCAGCCCGTAACATACTCCACCGCACTGGATCCAGCGAAGGGATCGTCATGTCCGGGTCGTACGACATCATCATCGTCGGGGCCGGCCACAACGGCCTCGTCACCGCCGCTTATCTCGCCCGCGCCGGGAGGCGGGTGCTGGTGCTCGAGCGCCGCCACCTGGTGGGAGGCGCCTGCGTGACGGAAGAGCTCTGGCCGGGGTTCAAGGTGTCCACCGCCGCCTACGTGAACAGCCTGCTGCGGCCGGAGATCATCCGCGATCTGGAGCTCCCCCGCCACGGATTCGAGCTCCTGCCGCGCAGTCCCTCGTCGTTCACACCGTTCCCCGACGGACGGTTCCTGCTGATGGGGCCCGACAAAGAGCTGACGCGGCAGCAAGTCGCCAAGTTCTCCGAGCGGGATGCCGAGGCACTGCCGCGCTACGAAGCGATGCTCGAGCGGGTGGCGGATTTCATCGAGCCCACCTTGCTCCAGACACCGCCCAATCCCTGGTCATTCCGGCCGAAGAACCTGGCGCAGCTGGCGGGGCTCGGGTGGCGCTTTCTGAAGCTGGGGCGGGACGGCCCGGCGGCGCTCGAGATCCTGACGGGCGCCGCGCGGCCCATCCTCGATCGCTGGTTCGAGTCGGAGCAGCTGAAGATCGCGCTCGCGACCGACGCGATCATTGGCGCGATGGCGTCGCCAACGGTGCCGGGCACCGCGTACGTGTTGTTCCACCATGTGATGGGCGAGTGCAACGGGGTGCGGGGCATGTGGGGCTACGTGCGAGGCGGGATGGGGGGGATCTCGCAGGCGCTCGCGTCCGTGGCGCGGGCGCGCGGGGCGGAGATCCGCGTGAACAGTCCGGTGGCGAAGATCGTCACCCGCCGGGGCCGGGTGAAGGGGGTGGCACTGGAGGACGGGACCGAGTTCCAGGCCAAAAAGGTCGTCTCGAACGCCGACGCGCACGTCACGTTCCTGCAGCTGCTCGAGCAGCAGGAGCTGGAGCCCGAGTTCGTCGCCGCCGTGAAAAATATCGACTACACGAGCGCCTCGCTCAAGATCAACGTCGCACTGTCGGAGCTTCCGGATTTCAGCGCCGTGCGCGGCAGCGGCCTGCCGCCGAACGGACACCTGCGCGGCACGATCCACCTGGCGCCGACGCTCGATTACATCGAGCGGGCGTACGACGACGCCAAGTACGGACGCCCGTCGGCGGATCCGATTCTCGAGTGCACCATTCCGTCCGTGGTGGACACGACCGTCGCGCCCCCCGGCAAGCACGTCATGTCGTTTTTCGTGCAATACGCGCCGTACCATCTGCGCAACGCCACGTGGGACCAGGTGAAGGATCAGTTCGCCGATCGCTGCTTCGACATCCTCAACGAGTACGCACCAAACTTCAAGCGCTCCGTGATCGACCGGCAGGTGCTCTCGCCGCTCGATCTGGAGCGCCGCTTCGGCCTCACGGGTGGGAACATCTTCCAGGGCGCCATGACCCTGTCACAGCTCTTCTTCCTGCGCCCGCTGCCCGGGTACGCCGACTACCGCACCCCGATCAAGGGGTTGTACCTCTGCGGTGCGGCGACGCACCCGGGCGGCGGCGTCATGGGCGCCTGCGGCTACAACGCCGCGCGGGAGATCCTGCGGGACGGCTAGGCCTTCTTGGCCGTCGGCGGCAACAATCCGTTCAGCCGCAGGTAGATCGCCATCTGACTGTAGTGATCGGCCCAGTCGGCCACGGTGATCAGCGCCGCCAGCCCGCGCGTGGCATTGTGGCCGCCGAAGAACGGCGTGCTGTCGGCCAGCTGCGCGTCCTTGAGCGTCCCGAGCGCGGTCGCGCAGTATTGGAACGAATCCTTCAGACCGGCGAGGAGTTTGTCCTTCGGGTCGGACCCCGAGAACTTCGGGCGCTCCGGCAGTTTCTGACCGGTCGCCGCGCTGCACAGGTAGTCGTTCCCATCGCCGATCAGGTGAGCGATCACGTCGCCGAAGCTCATCTGGGCGGGCGTCGGCTTGAACCCGTACTTGTCGGCCGGCATCTCCTCGGCGGCCGCGATGATGTTCTTCGCCTGGCGCTGTTGCACGAATCGGAACCCGTCCGAGACCGGGTTCTGGGCGTGTAGGACCCCGGCCAGGGGCAGGGCGCAGACGGCGAGCAGGATGGTACCGAACGTCGCTTTCATGCCGAATCTCCTATAGAAGGGCGTGGTGGCGGCCGCCGAATTCTGCACCGGGAAGGGGCGCCCGTCCAGGCTACATTACGGGATGCGCCCCCACCTCCTCACCGTCATCCTGCTCGGTCTCGCCGTTGCCCCCCCCACCTCCCTCGCCGCACAGTCGAACGCGGAACGGGTGGTGAACGACGCCTACACGCGATCCCACGATTACGACCTGGTACACCAGCGCATCGAGGTCCGAAACTTCGATTGGGACTCGACCTCGCTCGACGGTCGTGTGACGACCACCCTGGTGGCGCTGCGGCCGGGACTGGACTCCGTGATCCTCGACGCGGGCAAACAGGTCGTCGTGTCGCGCGTCGTCGACGCCCGCGGCACCACCCTCCGCAGCGCCGCCCACGGGGACACGCTGGTGGTGTACCCCGCGCGCCCGCTCGCCTTCCACGACACGCTGCGCTTTTCGATCGACTACCACGCGCGCATCGACAACGGCCGCGGGCTGACGTTCATCGAGGCCGAGGGCCGGGAGCACCGGCCGCAACAGATCTGGAGCCAGGGCGAGGACGATAACAACCACTTCTGGTTCCCGACCTACGATTTCCCGAACGACAAGATGACCTGGGAGCTCGCCGCCACCGTGCCGTGGCAGTACACGGTGGTCTCGAACGGCCGGTTGGTGGCCGACCGGAGGAACCCAGACGGGACGCACACCGTCACGTGGCGCCAGGACCCACGCAGCGCGACCTATCTCGTGTCCATCATCGTCGCACCGCTCGTCCGGCTCGCCGACACGTGGCGCGGCATTCCGGTGGAATATTACGTGTACCGCGCCGACTCGAGTCGCGCCCGCCGGCTGTTCGGCGTCACACCGGACATGATCGAGGTGTACTCCCGCCTGACCGGCGTCCGCTACCCCTGGGCCAAGTACGCTCAGACCACGGTCGCGGATTTCTTCGGCGGGATGGAGAACGTGAGCGCCACCACGCTCATCGACTGGCTGCCCGACGAGCGCGCCTATCTCGACCGACCCTGGTATCAGTGGATCCTGATCCCCCACGAGCTGGCCCACCAATGGTTCGGCGACTACGTGACCCTCGAGAATTGGGCCAACATGTGGCTCAACGAAGGCTTCGCCGAGTTCCTCCCGGGGCAGTACTGGCGCGTGAAGCTCGGGCCCCGCGCCGAGGACGACTACTACCTGGACGAATACCGCCAGTATCTCGAGATCGACCGGCGGCGCAGCATGCCGCTCGCGGCGCTCGGCTCGAACAACGTGTATCCCAAAGGCGCACTGGTGCTGCGCATGCTCGAGCGCTACCTCGGTCCCGAGCGGTTCTGGGCGTCGCTGCGTCTGTACCTCACGCGGCACGCGCTGGGCAACGCGACCTCCGACGATCTGCGCCAGACCGTGCTCGACGCCTCGGGTGAGAATCTCGACTGGTTCTGGAGCCAGTGGGTCTACGACGCAGGGCACCCCCGGTTCGTGGTGACGGCGGCCTACGACTCGACGGCTCGAACGCTGACCCTCGCGGTGAAGCAGACCCAAACGGACTCGAGCAAGGCGGACAGCACCGGCTTGGCGTTCGAGACCCCGAAGGTGTTCCGCATGCCGGTGACGATCCGTGTGGGGACCGCGACTGGGGATGTCGTGCGACGTGCCGAGCTCGCAGCCCGGGAGCAGACGATCGAGATCCCGGCGCTCGCCGGCGCACCGACGATGGTGGTGTTCGACGACGGCAACACGATTCTCAAGGAGCTCACGTTCGACCAGCCGACCCCGTGGCTCGCCACGCAGCTAAAGCGGGATCCGGATCTCTGGAATCGCGAGTGGGCGATCGAGCAGCTGGCGCAGCGGCCGGGGGACGCCGCGGCCAGGGCGGCGCTCGCCGAGGCGGCGACCGGGGCCGACTATTTCCGCACGCGCGCGGGGGCGGTCGAGGCGCTGGCCGGGCTGCCCGCGACGAGCACCGCGGCGCCGCTCGCTGCCGCCCTGCGTGATACCTCGGCGCAGGTGCGGCGCGCGGCCATCGCGGCGCTGGGCCAGCTCGGCGGTCCGCGCGCCGCCGAGCTCGCGCGCGCGACGTTCCGCACCGACCCGAGCTACGAGGTGCGGGCTGCGGCGCTCACCGCGCTCGTCCGCGCCGACTCCACCGCGCGCGACAGCGCCATCGCCTGGGGGCTCGCCACCCCCTCGTATCAGGACGTGATCCAGGAAGCTGCTTACCGGATCATCGCGCAGACGGGAGATACCGGCGCCATCCCGCACATCGAAGCGCTGCTCGGCACGGACCACTTCGCCGCGCACGTCCTCGCGGCGCTCGCGAGCCGCGGCAGCGCCCGGGCCCTCGACGTGCTGGCCGCGCACCTGAACGACGACCGTCGGGTGGTACGACGTTGGGTGGTCGAAGCATTCCAGTTCACGCTGCCCCGCCAGCTCGGCATCCCGCGGCTACAAGCAGTTGCGGGCACGCTCAAGTACGCGGACACCCGCAAGGACGTAGAAACGGTGTTGCAGCACCTCCAGAAGCCCGGCACGGACAGCGAGTAGGAGCGTTAGGGAGTCGCCGCGACCCGGGCGGCAAGCCTGCGCTGCCACCAGTAGAGGGGTAACCCGGCGAGCACGAGCAGCGTGCTCATCGCCACGTCCCCCGGCTGCTCCCGGGCCGTGTTATACAGCAGCCAGACCGCGAAGAGAATGAAGACGATGGGCGTGACGGGGTAGCCCCACGCCTTGTAGGGGCGCACCATGTCGGGTTCTTTACGCCGCAGCACAATGACCGCACCACACGACATGCCGTAGAACACGAACTCGGCCAGGACCACGTACGTGAAGAGGTGATTGTACGTGTTCTTCCACGACGGATCGGTCGAAATCAGGGTCAAGGCGATCGCGACGACCGCCTGTACGGCGAGCGACGGAATCGGCGTCAAGAAGCGCGGGTGCACGGTCGCCAGCCAGCGGGGCAGCAGGCCGTCGCGCGCCATCGCGTACGGTACGCGCGCCGCCGTCAACACGATCCCGTTGTTGGAGCCGAGTGTGGCGGTCATGATCGCCACAGCCACGAGCCCCGCTCCCGCGGCACCGAGCGTGACCTTCGCCGCATCGGACGCCACCAGGGACGACGCGCCCATCTTCGCTGGCGAGAGTACGTAGGCGAACGACGCTGTTACCAAGCAATAGAGCGCGATGGCGATGAACGTCGACAGGATGATGGACCGCGGCATGTTTCGCTCCGGGTCCTTCACCTCGCTCCCGACGTAGGTGATCTCGATCCATCCGTCGTAGGCCCACAGCACCGCCACGAGCGCGACGCCGAACGACGCGATCTGCTTGCCGAGCGGAAGATCGGACCAGAGCGGCGCCAGGTTCGCGACGCTGCCACCGGGCAGCACGAATCCGACGACGATCAACACGATCACGAGCCCGATCTTGGTCAGCGTGAGCACGTTCTGCGTGATCGCTCCGAGCCTGACGCCGAGCGAGTTGAGTACGGTGAGCCCCACGATCGACCCGACCGCGACGGCCCTGGTACCGCCGTCACCGAGCGGAAAGAAGAAACTGACGTACGTCGCGAATCCCAGCGCGATCGCGGCGATCGAGGCGGGGTTGATCACCACGCCGCTCGACCAGCCGTACAGGTACCCCCACAGCGGCCCGTAGGCCCGGCTCAGATACACGTAGATGCCGCCCGCGTTGGGCATCGCTGCGCCCAACTCGGCTGCCGAGAGAGCGCCCAGCAGTGACACCGCGCCGCCCACCACCCACACGAGGATCGTGGGCAGCGATGCGCCCAGATTGAGAGCGATCACGCTCGGCACGATGAAGATGGCGGACGCGATGATCGTCCCGACGTTGATCATCGTCGAGTCGAGCAGGCCGAGCTGGCGCTTGAGATCCGCCATCAGCGCTTGAGCCAGGTCCGGTAGGCGTGCTTCAAGAGTTTCTGAAAGTGATAGACGCCTTCTTCGAATCGCACGGAAAAGCGGCCCTTGTCATACGCCCGCGAGCCCAGCCCCTGCTGCACCCGCTCGCAGATCTCCGCATCCTCGTGCTGTACCTTGTCCGAGAACGCGATGTCCGCTTCGATCCGCCCGCGCGCCGCGGCCGACTCGACGTCGTCGTAGTAGTAGCGGAAGATCACCTTGCAGCGATCGGGCGCGACCGGGATGACCAGGTTGGACTGCAGCCGGCCCGGCACGACGTTGAGCATCAGGTTCGGGAAGACCTGGTAGTAAAGCGCTTCGCCCCCGCCCGCCGTGTACACGTTGCTGCCATCCTTGAGCGGGCCCACCTGGACCGAGTACCAGTCGTGCACCTCGGTGACGTATCCCTCATAGTCGTACAACGAGTACAGCTCGGGATGCACGTAGGGCACATGATAGCCCTCGAGGTAGTTGTCGACGTACACCTTCCAGTTCGCCCGCACGTCGTAGTCGACCCGGCGGGCGAACGCGAGCTTGCCGATTCGGGTCGGCGCGACGCGTTCCCTGATGTCCTGGAGGTACATCTCGAGCGGCCTGGGACGCTCGGCCAGGTTCACGAACACCAGCCCCTCCCATTCCGCGAGGTGGACGGGTGTGAGGCCGTAGTCGCGTTTATCGAACAGCTCCACGCGATTGAAATGCGGCACGCCCCGCAGCACTCCGTCGAGCCGATACGTCCAGCCGTGGTACTTGCAGATCAGCATGTCCGCGTTGCCGTCCTTCATGGCGAGCGGCCCACCGCGGTGCCGGCACACGTTGAAGAACGCGCGCAACGCGCCGTCCTTCCCCCGCACCACGATGATCGGCTCGCCCGCGACTTCGGCGATCACATGGTCACCGGGCTGGGCGAGCTGATGGCTGTCGGCCACGTGCTGCCAGGTGGTCGCGAAGATCGCGTCGCGGTCGAGCGCGTGGAACCGGGGGTCCGTATACCAGGCCGACGGGATGGTCTCCGCGCGAGCGAGCGGGCGGACCCGCAGATCGGCGGCCTTGAGCGGAGGGAACGAGCCGTTGTGAGGGCTCACGCGGCGCTCACCGAGTGAGCCGGTTGTACCGCTTGAGCACGTCGCGCAGGCGATCGTGCGGCAGGGCGAACACCGTGAGGTCGTCGGCGCCGGTCATCGTCTGGGCGGCGAGCATGGCGTTGACGATCGCCTCTTCGGTGGCCTGCACGGTCGCCTCGAAGAGGGGGGTGATCCGGTCATTCGCGACCATGGAGACCTGGGCCAGCCCGGAATCGCGCGACGCATGCGGATTCGCCGTGGAGAACGCGATGAAGATGTCGCCCGACGAGTTGGAGGCGACCCCACCCAACCTGCCCACGCCGAGCGCCGCGCGCCGGGCGACGCGCTTCAGCTGGTGGGGCAAGAGCGGCGCGTCGGTGGCGACCACGATGATGATCGAGCCCACGTCAGGCGGGATGGCCGCCCCCCCCGCCCCCCCTCCCGAGCGCGCGCCGCTGCACGGGGCGCGGCACGGCACGAGGTCCGAAATCTCCTGACCGACCGGCGCGCCGGCAATGCGCAGGGCGCGCCGTCTCCCGTAGTTACACTGCACCAACACGCCCACGGTGTACCCGCCATCCTGCGGGTCGAGCCGCCGCGAGGCCGTGCCGATCCCTCCCTTGAACTGGTTGCAGACCATTCCCGTGCCGCCTCCGACGCTGCCCTCGACGACGGGACCGCCACGGGCACTGTCCATCGCAGCCCAGGCATCCTGTTTCGTGACGTGAAAGCCGTTGATGTCGTTGAGCCCGCCGTCCCACGTCTCCGCCACCACCGGCAACGACCATTCGTCGTTCTGCATGCGTCCGCGGCGCACGACCCATTCGATCACCGCGTCGCGCACCACCCCGACCGAGTGCGTGTTGGTGATCATCACGGGGCCCCACAAGAACCCCGATTCCTCCACCCAGGTCGTCCCCGTCATCTCACCGTTGCCGTTCATCGTGAACCAGCCGGCGAACACGGGGTCGTCCGAGTCCTTGCCGCGGGGGAAGACCGCGGTGACGCCCGTGCGGACCGGACCCTTCCCCACGACCAGCTTGCCGCTCCCCGCCACGAGCGTGCGGTGGCCGACTTCGACGCCGGCCACATCGGTGATGGCGTTGAGTGGTCCGGTCGTGCCTTCGAAGGGGATGCCCAGGTCCCGGCCCCGCTCAGGGGCGGGGGGGGGGCGCTGCGCGGGGGACGCAGCGGCGGCGAGAATAAGGAAGGCGAGCGACAGGTGCGTGCGTTTCATGGCGCGGTAGCATACCGGCGAGCCGAAACCGTCGCAAGCGCCGAACCGTCGATAGATTCCTGACCCTATGACCGGGACCGCCTTCTCCTCTGTTTCCTCCCGAAGCTCCTACTGGCAGGTGAGTCGCGCCCCGCGCTACAGCCTGTTGTTCGCGCTCCCGCTGCTCGTGTTCTACCAGGTGCTCGCGGTGCTGCTGGCGCACGGCGAGCGCTCCGTCCGCAACGGCGCGGACGTAATCCTGCAATCCCTGTTCACCGCCATGGCGGGCGCGTGGGGCCCGCCGCTCTTCATGGTCTGTCTGATCGGTGCGGGATTGTGGCTCGTGATGCGCGACATGCGCGCCCACGGGTCGCGGCTCCGGGGCGGCGTGTTCGCGGCGATGCTGGGCGAGTCGATCGCGCTCGCGCTGATCTTCGGCTTCGTGGTGGGGAGCGTGACTTCCGGCGTGCTCGGCATGCTGCAGACGCTCGCGCTCCCCGGAGGGCGGGGACACGAGATGGACTGGTGGACGCGGCTGATGGTCTCCCTGGGGGCAGGGATCTACGAGGAGCTGCTGTTCCGCGTGCTGCTCGTAGGCGCGCTCGCCGCCGCCGCTCGGGCCCTGCTCGCCTGGCGCCCCCTCACCGCCGGCATCGCGGCCACCGTCGCCGGCGCCGCGATCTTCTCGGCGTTTCACTACATCGGCCCCTACGGCGACCGCTGGGAGCTCTATTCGTTCGCGTTCCGGATGGTCGCGGGGCTGTTCTTTTCGGGGCTGTATCTCGCGCGCGGGTTCGGGATCACAGCGTGGACGCATGCGCTTTATGACGTGCTGCTTCTGGTGATGCAGTAGACAGCCTTCAGACGCACAGCACAGGCAACGACTAGACGCACAGACGCACAGACGTGAACAGATGGTAGGAGTCAGGTAGGCCTTCCTGATTACTGTCATCTGTTCTCCCCTGTGCGTCTGTGCGTCTAGCTTTTGCCTTTCCCGTGCGTCTGCGCGGCTGTTTCCCGCAGCTTGAATCTCTGGATTTTTCCTGTGGCGGTCTTCGGCAGCTCATCCACAAACACGATCCCCCGCGGGTACTTGTAGGGCGCGAGGCGCTGCTTCACGAACGCCTTGAGCTCGGCCTCGAGCGCCGGGCTCGCCAGGTGGCCC
>DATHKX010000038.1:0-7602 GCA_035488835.1 Gemmatimonadales bacterium | reverse complement strand
CGCGCCACCAGCGTACCGGGAATCACCCGCACCTCGACGCGTGTCGGCCCGGTCTGCAGCAGACTCTGGGCATCGGGCAGGGAGACGGTGCGGGAGAACTGGATCGAGTTGGAGCCAGGACCGCTGGGCGAATGATCGCAGGCGGCGGCGAACAGGGTCAGGAAGATTGTCGCGGACGCCCCGATCACGGACCCGGGGCGGCGAAAACTCGGCAGCGGCATAGGGCGTCTCCTCATCTAGGGTGGAGCGGCTTACCCTAAAGACCGCGGGGAAGCCGTCGCGGTAACTCAGCGGGCGCCGTGCCGTGACCCGCGGCCGCGGACGAGGGGCGGAAACAGTTACGAGGTGAGACGTGCTGGGCTAGTGCGCGCCGGCCCCCGTCGCCTGCTCAGTACCGGTGCGACGGTACTTCCCGTACCAGCTCATCATATAGAGCTGGGTGCGCATGAAGTTCGACGGCTTCGAGCCCGTGCCGTGATACTCCCCGTTGAACCGGAGCATCACCGTCGGGACGTTGCGCATCTTGAGCGCGGCGTAATACTCCTCGGTCTGCGGAATCGGGGTGCGGCGGTCGAGCTCACCCGTCATCAGGAGCGTCGGGGTGGTCACGCGCCCGACGTACATGAGCGACGAGTGCGCCAGCCACTCATCGGGCTTGTCCCAGAACGCCTGGCGGAAAAAGCTGAACGTGAAGAACGGAACGTCCGTCTGGCCCGCCATGCTGATCCAGTCGATCACCGGGCAGCGCACCGCGGCCGCCGCGAAGCGGTTGGTGTGTCCGATCACCCAGCTCGAGAGCACCCCGCCGCCCGAGCATCCGCCGACATACATGCGCGTCGTGTCCACAAAGCCCCGCCCGACCACGGCATCCACGCCGGCCATGAGGTCGTCGTAGTCGGGACCGGGATAGTTGTGGTCGATGCCGTTGGAGAACGCGTCGCCGTAACCCGTACTGCCGCGCGGGTTGGTGTAGAGCACCACGTAGCCGTTGGCCGCGAAGTTCTGGTACATGTAGCTGAACCCCACGTTGTACATCGCAAACGGGCCGCCGTGGATCTCGAGGATCAGCGGATACCGCTTGGCCGGGTCGAAGGCCGGTGGCTTGACGATCCAGCCCTGCACGCGCGTCCCGCCGCTCGACGTGTACCACACCTCCTCGACGCGGGCCAGCCGCTTGTTCGCCAGCACGTCGTCGTTCACCGCGGTGACGCGCGTCGGAGGGGGGGCCTGCCCGCGGCGCAGATCGATCCGCACCACCTCGGGACCGTGCTCGGGATCGCTGCGCACGCCGACGCCCACCAGCGTGCGCGTCAGGGACGTGAGCGAAACCACCTGCGGCCCCTGCGTGACGTCGCGGATGGCGCCCGAGAGATCGGCGTACCGCACGTTGATCGAGCCGCGGTCGGGAGCCGTGAAATAGACACCCTTACCGTCCGGCGCCCAGTGCAGGTTGTCCGGATCGCGGTCCAGGGTGCGTGAGAGATTGCGCAGGCCCGAGCCGTCGAGGCCCACCGTCCAGAGGTCCTCCGTGCGGCGCGTCTGGTCCGAGGAGTCGGCGCCGGTGAACGCGACGGTCCGCCCGTCCGGTGACACCGCCGGGGTGGCCCAGAACCCGGGCCGGGAGAAGAGCGGCCGGATCGCGCCGCTCGCAACATCCACCGCGTAGATGCGCGACACGTGGTATTGCCGGTCCCAGGTGCTGTCCCGCAGGCCATCGAACACGATCGCACGCCCGTCGGGCGTCCAGTCGTACCCCGCGCCGAACGCGAGCCCGTCGAACCGGGCGCCCACGTGCCAGCGCCCGCTCGTCAGCGCCCGCGCGGTCCCGCCGTCGGCCGGCACGAGGAAGAGATGAGTGAAGCCCTGCTGCATGAACCCGATCTTGTCCTGGCGGTAGTGCAGGTCGTCCACGACACGCGGCGCGGGCGTCCACTTCGCGCCCTCGGATGGCTTGGGGAGAGAGATGCTCCAGGGGGTCGAATCGGGCACGAGCATCACGAAGGCAATCGCCTTGCCGTCGGGCGCCCATTTCGCATCCGTCGGCGTCTCGGTGAGGCGCGTCACCTGGGACGATGCGCCTTCCGCGTCCATCCAGCGCACGAAGATCTGGGTGCCCTTGGGCTCGCCGTCCGCGAAGTACAGGATGCGCGTGCCGTCGGGCGACCACCGCGCGTCCGACCCCTTCACGAGGAAGCGGTGGTGCGACCCATCGGGGCCCGCGATCCAGAGGGCCGACTCCCACTTGTCGTCGATCTTGTTGACCCAGCGGCGCGTATACACGATCTGCGAGCCGTCGGGAGAGATCTGGGGATCGGCGACCTGCTCCCAGTCGAGGTAATGGTCGACCGTGAGCAGGGTGTCGGAGGCGGTCTCCTGGGCGGCTGCGGGCCAGGCGACGAGCGCGGCCGCGACGACGATGAACGAACAGCGAAGAAGTTTGCGCATCAGCGTGCCGCTTTCGCGCCTCCCGTCAGACTGTCCTTGACGACCTGGCCGCCCTTCATCACGAATCCCACATGCTCGAGCACCGTGACATCCTGGAGCGGATCGCCCACGACCCCGATCACGTCGGCGAACTTGCCCGGCTCGAGCGCGCCGACTCGGTCCGCCCAACCGATCAGATCCGCCGCGTTGACGGTAGCCGCCTGGATCGCCTGCAGCGGCGTCGTGCCCCACCGCACCATGTGCGCGAACTGCTTCGCGTTCCAGCCGTGGGGGTACACGCCCGCGTCCGTGCCGAACGCGATCTTCACGCCCGCCTGCACCGCTTTCTTGAAGTTCTCCCGCTGCTGGCGGCCCACCAGGCGTTCCTTCTCGATGATCTTCGGCGGGAAGCCGAGACGCGTGTATTCGGCGATGATGTAGTCGTCGTTGTAGATGTCGGCCACGAGGTAGGTGCCGTGCTCCTTCATGAGGCGGATGCCCTCGTCGTCGATGAGGCTGCCGTGCTCGATCGAGGCGACGCCGGCGCGCGTGGCGCGCTTGATCGCCTCCGCGCCGTGGGCGTGCGCCGCCACCTTGCGACCCCACATCGCCGCCTCCTCGACCACCGCGTTGAGCTCTTCCTGCGTGTACTGCGGGGCGCCGACCGATTCCTCTTCGGACAGCACGCCGGCGCTCGCGAGCACCTTGATGAGATCCGCGCCGTACTTCACCTCGAACCGGATCTTCTCGCGAATCTGGTCCACGCCGTTGGCGATCCCGGAGAAGCCCTCGAACCGGAGGTAGGGGGACATGCCGTTCACGTCGCCGTGCCCACCGGTGGCGGAGAGCGGCATGGTCGACACCAGCATGCGCGGCCCCGGGATCACGCCCTCGTTGATCGCGTTGCGCAGGGCGACGTCGATGAACTCGCCGGCCCCGACGTTCCGCACCGTGGTGAACCCCGCGTCGAGCGTCCGCTTCGCGTAGACGTGCGCGCGGACGGCCTCGTCGATCGAGCTCATGCGGAACAGCTGCTTGTAGTAGTCGCCGGGCTCGGAGGTGATGTGGGTGTGGCAATCGATCAGCCCCGGCAGCACGGTGGCGTTCCGCAGGTCGATTACGCGCGCGTCGCGTGGGGCATGGGCGGCGACGGCGTCCGCGGGGCCGACCTCCTTGATGCGATCGCCCTCGATCAGGATCGCCTGGTTCGTGAGCACCGCGCCCGTGCGCACGGCAATGAGCCGTCCCGCGCGCACCAGCACGCTCGCGCGGGCGGCTCCCGAGTCCGCCTGGGCGGCGAGGGCGCGCCCGGCCAGGAGGGCCGCGACGAGGACCGAGCCCGCGCGCCGGATCATCGGGCGGCTCCGATCGTCTTCTCGACACGCTGTGCGAAAACGTGGGCCCCGGCCGGCGCCATGACCCGGGCGTCCCCCTTGATCTCGTAGCTGTCGGCGAGCACGGCCTTTCCGGTGGTCACATCGAACAGCTCCGCCGTGAGGATCCACACCAGATTCGATAGGTTGGTGATCGTGCCCTTGGCCACCCAGCGGGCGCCGAGCCCGCGGGCCACGCTGATGGCGCAGGCGTTGTCGCACGGGTTGCCATCGGATTCGGCGGCGCGCACGGCGGCCGCCACGGCGGCGGAATCGACGAGCATCACCTGCTGCGACGCCGCGAGCGTCGCCAGAAGCTTGCTGGTCGCGCTCGCCACCACCGCCGTGTCGGTCGGTTGCCGCACATTGGCATGCTCGTCGTCGAATCGCAGGTTCAGCACCACGACGGCGGGACGGGGGGCTCCGCTCTGCGCCGCGAGGCCAGCGGCGGAGTGCATGAACACCAGGGCGAGCGTCACAGGGATCGAGCGCACGGTGAAATCTCCGGGTCGTGGGATGCGACGAACGGGTGTAATCTAGAGGCCTCTCGACTGGGACACCAATGACCTCGATCGGACCCTCCGCAAGCGATCAGCGCGCCGCCGTCACCGCCGGTTTCCTCGGCTGGACGCTCGACGCGTTCGATTTCTTCCTGGTCGTGATGACGCTGACGGCGATAGGGAAGGAGTTCGGGAAGTCCGACGCCGCGATCGCCCTCTCGCTCATGCTTACGCTCCTGTTCCGGCCGGTGGGTGCATTCATCTTCGGGCTACTGGCGGACCGGTACGGCCGCAAGCTGCCTTTGATGATCGACCTGGTGTTCTATTCCGTGGTCGAGGTGCTCACGGGCCTGGCGCCGAGCTACGCCACGTTCCTGGTGCTGCGCGCGCTGTTCGGGATCGGTATGGGTGCGGAATGGGGTGTGGGGGCGTCGTTGGTGATGGAGAAGGTGCCGCCCCGCTACCGCGGCGTCGTGTCGGGGTTGCTGCAGCAGGGGTACGCGTTGGGCTACCTGCTGGCGGCGCTGTGCTACCTGTTCGTGTTCCCCCACTGGGGATGGCGGCCACTGTTCTTCATCGGCGGGCTCCCCGCGCTGCTGGCGCTGTACGTGCGGGCGCGCGTCAAGGAATCCGAGGTGTGGCGCGAGACCCGTCACGAGAGCTGGAGCGGTCTGGGCCGCGCGATCGTAGGCAATTGGAAGCTGTTTCTGTACCTCACCGTCCTGATGGCGATGATGAACATGGTGTCGCACGGGACCCAGGACATGTACCCCGCGTTTCTCGAGCGCGACTGGGGCTTCGGGCCCACGGGCCGCGCCGCGCTCACCGCGTTCTCGCAGGTGGGAGCGCTGGTGGGCGGCGTGCTGTGCGGCCTCTACTCCGACCGGCTGGGACGGCGGCGCACCATCGGGCTCGCCCTGGCCGGCGCGGTGGTCACCGTCCCCATCTGGGCGTTCGCCCCCGCCCTGCCGCTGCTCGTCGCGGGCGCCTTCATCATGCAGTTCTTCGTTCAGGGAGCCTGGGGCGTCATCCCGGCGCACATCAACGAGCTGTCACCCGACTCGGTACGGGGCTTCCTGCCCGGCTTCGCCTACCAATGCGGCGTGGCGGTTGCCAGCCAGATCCCGCACACGCAGGCGCTGTTCGCCGCGCACACGAGCTACGCTCAGGCCATGGCGCTCTCGGCGGCGACGGTGTTCATCCTCGGCGCCGTGGTGGCGGCGGTGGGCCCCGAGCGCCGCGGAGTGGCGTTCGGGCGCGGTGCTCCATACCCTTAGGCACCATGACGACGTTCGTCAAAGCCACCCAGGCATATCAGCAGGGCCAGCGCACGCTGCCCGGGCGCTACTACAACGCACCCGAGATCTGGGCCGAAGAGCGGGAGCGGATCTTGGCGCGCCGCTGGATTTGCGTCGGCCGCGCCGGCGAGCTCGCCCAGCCGGGGGACTACGTGGTCCGTATCGTCGGCGGTGAGAGCGTCATTGTCGTGCGCGGTCAGGACGGCGCGGTGCGCGCCTTCTATAATGTGTGCCGCCACCGGGGTACCCGGCTGTGCGAGACGACGCACGGGCGCCTCTCCGAGACGATCCAGTGCCCCTACCACGCGTGGACCTACACACTCGACGGGACGCTGATCGGCGCGCCGCACATGAACGAGGTCGCCGGGTTCGACAAGCGGGACTACCCGCTCCACCAGGTCGCGCTCGCCGAGTGGGAGGGGTTCCTCTTCATCAACTTGGCCGAGGAGCCGGAGCCGTTCGCGCGGGCGTTTGCGCCGCTCGCCGGCCGGTTCAGCCGCTTCAATATCGCCAGCCTGCGCTCGGGCGGCCGCATCGACTACGACGTGCATGCCAACTGGAAACTCGTGTTTCAGAACTTTTCCGAATGCCTGCACTGCCCCATCATCCACCCGGGACTCGCCAAGCTGACGCCGTACACGAGCGGGGAGAACGATCTGTTCGACGGACCCTATCTCGGCGGCTACATGGTGATCACGGCGCCCGGCGGCAGCCTGACGATGAGCGGCCGGGCGTGCGGCCCGGCGGTGGGAGACCTGCCGGCGGAAGACCAGAATCGGGTCTACTTCTACACGATCTTTCCGAACCTGCTGCTGTCGCTGCACCCGGACTACGTGATGTTCCACACGCTGTGGCCGCAGGCGCCCGACCAAACCCACATCACCTGCGAGTGGCTGTTCCACCCCGACGCCTTCGGGCAGCCGGGCTTCGACCCGGAGGACGCCGTGCGCTTCTGGGACGAGACCAACCGGCAGGATTGGCACATCTGCGAGCAGAGCCACGCGGGGATCGCGTCGCGGGCCTACCAGCCCGGGCCCTACTCGCCGCGCGAGGGCATTTCAGCGGCGTGGGACCGGGAGTTCCTCAGGGCGATCGGGCACGCACACTAGGGCGCGAGTAAACTCGCGGCTCGGCACCTGCTTCAGCCGCGACGACCGTAAGGGCGAACGATCGCGCTACTTCTTCCGCAGGTAGTCGTCCGTCTTGTTGAGCCAATCCTCGCGCGGAGGATAGAAGACATCCATGTCGAGCGTATCCTCCAGCGCGTGCGCCTCGTGCGGCACGTTCGCGGGCAGGTGCAGCACCTCCCCCGCGCGCACCACGATCTCCCTGGCGCCCTCCTCGCCCACGAGGAACCGCAGCGCTCCCTCCAGGATGTAGGTGAACTGCTCGTTCTCGTGGGAGTGCTTCGGGACGACACAGCCTTTCTTCAGGTACACATGGGCGAGCATGACGCGGTCGCCGGTAATGAGACGGCGGGACAACCGGTCGTGCAGCTCCTCTCTGGGGAGATCCTCCCAGCGGTACCATGTCGCCGGCCGCTTGCCGCGTTCGCTCACCGGAGTCGCTCCGCAGGTTGGGGCACGGCACTACGCTACACCGCGCCGGATTCGACGTCAAAACCGGATAGCGGCGGCGCGCGCGACCGGGCATGTTGCGCGAAAAGGAGCGACACATGCTTGCGACCATCGATACCACTCCGGCACCCTCCCAACCCGTCACGGTCGCGGAGGACGTCATCGGCTATACGATCGTGGACGCCCCCGCCCCGCTTTCCCTCGGGCGGCTCCTGGTGGCCGCCACCACGCGCGGCGTGTGCGCAGTGCGGCTCGGCCGCTCCGATGCCGCGCTCGAGGCTGAGCTCGCGCGCGAGCATCCGAGCGCCAGGCTGCGCCGGGACGGTGCACCGCTGGCGCCATGGGTGAACACCCTGCTCCGCCACCTTGCCGGCGAGGCGACGCGACTCGACCTGCCGCTCGACGTGGAGGCGACGGCGTTCCAGCGGCG
>DATHKX010000037.1:0-76936 GCA_035488835.1 Gemmatimonadales bacterium | reverse complement strand
TTGATGTTGTCGAATTGATTCGTTTCCGACAGGATGAGCCCCGCGGCAAACGCCCCGATGATGAGCGCCGTGCCGGCGCGATCGGCCAGCACACAGAGCAGCAGCAGGAACGCGAAGGCCGACACGACCAGCATGCCGCGCACCCGCATCCGGTCGACCACGCCGAACAGTCGCGGGGCGAGCTTCAGTCCGATCCACAGGGCCGCAAACAGGAACGCGACCGCCACACCGAGGATGCGCAGCGCGCCCTGCAGACTGAACGCCGTCCCGGCCGCGAGTCCCGAGACCACGCCCAGGATCACGAGACCGATGACGTCGTCGATCACCGCGGCACCCAGGATCAGGCGCGCCTCCAGGCTGTGCAGCACCTGGAGGTCCTTGAGCACGCGCCCGGTGATCCCGACCGAGGTGGCGGTGAGGGTGGCGCCCACGAAGATGGCGGTCGTCAGCGGGTCGGCGGACGTGTGCTCGTACCCGTGCCAGCCGGAGCGCCAGTACAGGAAGCCCAGGACGAACGGCACCGCGACACCCACGACCGCGACCGCCGTCGCGGCGGTCCCCACCCGCATCATGGCTTTGAGATCGGTCTCGAGCCCGATCTCGAACAGCAGCACGACGACCCCGACCTGGGCGAGCAGCCGAAACACCGGTGTGAGCGGATCGTCGGCGCCGATCGGGATGACCCTGAGAAACCCGGCGCCGAGCAGGATGCCCGCCAGGAGCTCGCCCATCACGGCCGGCTGCCCCAGGCGCTCGAATGCCTCGCCCGCGAACTTCGCGGCGAGCAGCATGATCGCGAACACCGTGAAAAAGCGGGCGACGTCGATCTCGCCGGCGGCCCCGAGCACGAGGGGCAGGCCTGCGGCCAGGGCCCACAGGGGCGGGCTAAAGCGGCTGCGTCGCCTTGGGATGGAAGTTGAAGGTGTGGTTGAACAGCGGGAGCTGGACCGTCTCGCTGTACTCGGTCTCGATCACGATCTCCCGCGGCGACGCCCGGCGCGCGATTTTAATCTGCTGGGCCTCGGGCGGGAGACCGATATCCTGCGCGGCGGCCTGGATGCGGCGGCGGATCGTGCCGTCGTCGAGGGAGGGGGCAAGCTGGGCCTGGGTCTGCATCTCGTCGAGCAGGCGATAGTACCGGAAGAACAATTCACCGATGTTGACGCCGTAGTACAACGCCCCGACCAGAAAGAGCAGCGAGACGAGGCAGCCGGTGGAGCTGGCGCCGCGCCGGCCGCGGAGCACGCGCGTCACCATTGCGACTGGGCCCCGTCGACCAGGTCGTTGACGAGCTTCTCGAGAGCGATCTTGCGGCCCGCGGCTTCCTGGGGCGGCGCGTAGTCGCCGGTCTCACTGAGCCCCTGCCGCTGCCACAGCGTCTTGCCTTCCCGCTGATCGAGAATCTCGACGTCGATGCTGATCTGGACCTGGCGCTGCGTGACATCGGTGCGGCCCTGGCCCGCCCGGTACGCTGCCGGCATGTCGGGGTCGTAGCGGGTGACCTTGCCGCGCACCACCGCGTCCGCGTTGCTCTCCCCCGCGATGCGGAGCCCGAGCCGACGCTGGAACGCTTCGAGCACCGCGTCGTTCACTTCCTTCGTGAGCGCCGGCTCGGCGGTCTGGTTGTCGAACGGCAGAATGGCGACGGTCTTGATGTTCGGCAGGCCGCCGCCGGCGAAGCCGTACAGGCAACCGCTGAGCGCGAGGCCGAGCGCGCTAACGGCGCCCGCGCCAAATCGCAGGATCGAGCACCGCGGCCGTATCCACCGAGACCACCGTAAACTCAAACCGAGCCCTCTCCTCCGGAAAATCCATGCGGGCGCGCGCCGGCATCCGCTGGGCGTCGAATTCGGTGCGGCTGCGCGCCAACACCTTGCCCTCTCGCCGCCACTCCGCCTCTAGCACGCGCGCGCCGCCGCGCGTGTCGCGGTAGTCGAGCGTGTCACCGCCCTGCGCGAACCGCCAGAGCCGGACGCTCGAATCGGCGCCACCACTGCCAAATACCAGCGCGTCCGGCGCCGGTGGCCGTGCGATGCCGAGCGCCGCCCACAGCATCCGCACCGCCGGGACCAACGAGCGGAAGTTCTTCTCCGGATCCGCCCAGATCGTCGAATCGGCGACGATCGCAGCGGCGCCCGCGCCGAATCCCAGCGGCCCCACGTAATCGAACCGCAACGAATCCGGCGGTGCGAGGCGCGCCTGACCGCGCCCGCCCCACCGCTTCTGGTCGTCCTGGTACTTCCACCGGAACCGGATCGCGGTGTAGTGCGTCGGCAGCGTGGCCCGACTCCAGGCGACGGCGGAGTCCCGATCCACCCGGGCCAGCGGCTGCGGCACCAACGGCGCAGGCGGGCGCGGGCAGCCGGCCAGCAGCGCACAGGCGGCAATGTAGGAGAGTGCTATCCGCGGGTCAAGCGGAAAACGTTGCGGTCTCAACAGTTAAACCCGGAAGCGGTCACCGATGGATGCTCCGAATGCGCTCGCCCTGCCCGATCGCATCGAGCGCGCCAAGCCCCGACACCACCCGGCCGAACACCGTGTAGGTGCCGTCCAGATGCGGCTGCGGCGAGTGCGTAATGAAGAACTGACTGCCGCCCGTGTCGGGCCCCGAGAGCGCCATGCCGACCGTCGCCGTCTCGTAGCGCACGGGGTTCACTTCGTCGCGCAACGCGAAGCCGGGGCCGCCCCATCCGTCGCCTCTCGGGTCGCCATCCTGCACGACGAAGTTCGGGACCACGCGGTGCCAGGTCGATCCGTCAAAGTAGCGCCGGTCCACGAGCGACAGGAAGGCCGCGACCGTCAGGGGCGCCTCGGCGGGGAGGAGCTCCACCACGACGGGGCCCCGCTCGGTCTCGATGGTGACCCGGGGACCCGGCCTGCCACGCCGCGCGGGCAGGAGATAGCGTCGCGCGACGGCGCGATAGTCTGCGAGCGTGCGGCCCGTGGCGATCGGGGCCACCGGACCCCAGCGCGCGGCGGCGTCCGGCAGCTTTTCCGCCGCGAGCCGGCGCACGAGGTAGTCATCCGCGTGGGGCACACGCGCCACGAAGCGCGTCGCCACGGCCGTCCGGGCGTCTGGCCCCGTGCCGGCGATGGCGGCGAGCGCCGCGACCGCCGAAAGGCGAGCGTCGTTGAACGAATCAGCCGCGGCGCGCAGGTACGCGTCGGTCAGCCGGTCGACGTCGTCCAGGACCGGGCGGCGCGCGAGTAGATCGGCGGCGACGCTGCGGACCCCGGCGTCGGGATGCTGGAGCAGCGAGCCCGCGCGCGGGCTCAGGCTCGAGTCGCTGTCGGGCACCAGACGCTGCAGCGCCTGCAGCGCCTGGACCGCCACGCGGCCGTCGGGGTCAGCGAGCTGCGCCTCGAGCCGGCCGCGGTCTCGTGCCGCTCCGAGCGCTTCGACTGCGACGCTGCGCCAGCGCCAGTCCGCCCCGCCCGTGAGGAGGGCCGTCGCGGCCGCCACGCCGGCGGCGCTATCCGCTTGGGCCAGCGCGATCGCCGCCTGCCGCCGGAGCGCGAACGTCGCGCTCGCCAGTCCGGGCTGGAGCGCCGCGACGGCCCGCGCGCCACCGAGCACGCCGAGCGTCGTCTCCGCCTGGACGGCGACGTTCAGGTCCGGGTCCGCCGCGAGCGGCAGCGCCAGCGCGGCGAGGGTGCTGTCGTGAAACGTGGCGAGCGCGCGGAGCGCATTCACGCGCACGTGCGCATCGCCATCGCCCAAGAGCGGCCTGATGCGGCTCACCACGTCCTGCGGGGAGACGTGCGCGCTGTCGGTGAGCACGCGGCTCAATCCCCGCAGCGCCGCCGTGCGCACCGAGGCCTCGGCGTCCGCGAGCGCCTCGACCAGCGTCGGCACGCCGCGCACCGTGCGGAGCCGGGCGAGCGCGTAGACCGCGTTGCGGCGCGCGCCGGGATCGGCATTCCGGGCGTGCGTCGTCAACGCCGCGATCGGCGCGCGCGCGCCGAGGCGCCACGCTTCGAGCAGGGCGGCGCGCTGCACCGCGGGGGCCGACGCGCCGGATCCCAGGAGAACAGTCAGCGCCGCGGCCGCCTCCTCCCCGCCCGTCTTGGCGATCGCGGTGACGGCCTCTGGTTGTACGGGGGCGAACGCAAGCAGCGTGGCGACGGCGCGAGGTTGCTTCAGCAAGCCGAGTGCGAACGCCGCCGCAGCCTGCACGGCTGGGGCCGAGTCCCCGAGTGCGGCGATGAGCGGGTCCAGCGCCTGCGCATCGCCGATCCGCCCCGCGGCGAGCGCCGCCTGGCGCCGCACGAACGGGTCGGAATGATGGAGCGTCTCGCGGAACAGCGCCGTGTCGTACACGCGCGTGTCCGCGGCGGCGAGGAGGCGGGCCAACCCGTCCATCACACCCTGGTCCCGCTGCGCCGCGGCGGGGCCGCACAGCGACAGGGCCGTCAGCGACAGCGCGAGCGCCCTAGAGGCGCACCGGATCCGGAATCGGCTTGAGCAGGTCGAGGACATGCTGCGGGATGCGCGTCACGGTGTGTTGGTGGGTGAGGGAGACGAGCGACGTCACGCCCGTCGCGAGCAGCTCGCCCGTCCCCGCCCGCTCGACCGCGTAGCCGAAGGTGACGCGCCGGGACGCCAGCTCGCGCACCCAACAGCGCACCTGCACCAGGTCGTCGTAGCGGGCGGCGGCGCGGTAACGGATGTTGACTTCGGAGACGGCGAGGTAAACGCCCTGCCCCTCGAGCTCCTTGTAGGTCAGCCCCGTCTCGCGCATCAGCTCGGTGCGCGCGCGGTCGAACCAGATCAGGTAGTTGGCGTGGTAGACCACGCCCATCTGGTCGGTCTCGGAGTAGTTGACGCGCAGAGTTATCGAGCTGATCACGCCGGCGCAAAATAGCGCTTGCGGCACTTCTCCGCGATTCCTAGCTTGGGGGCCGTGCCCCTCCCCGCCTCCCGCGTGGTCGTCGTCGCCGACGCGCATCTCGGCCAGGTCCCGCCCGCGGTCGCAGCCGGGTTTCATTGCTTCCTCGATGCGGTGCCGGATCTCGGGGACGCGCTCCTCATCAACGGCGATCTGTTCGACTTCTGGTTCGAGTACGGCTCGGTGATCCCGCGCCGTCACTTCGGCACGGTCGCGAAGCTCCACGCCCTGCGGACCCGCGGCGTGCCCATCACGTTCGTGGGCGGCAACCACGATCGGTGGGGCGGAGACTTTCTCATCCACGACCTGGGCATCGCCTTCCACCCCGGGGAAGCCGAGCTCGACGTGGCGGGACGCCGCGCCTTCGTGGCCCACGGCGACGGGCTGACCGAGCAGCACTGGAGCGCCCGCCTGATGCACCAGATCACGCGTCACCGGGTGACGATCCGGGCGTTCCGGGCGCTCCACCCCGACGTGGGCTTCTGGATCGCGCACCAGCTTTCCCGCAAGCTCGCGGACAACACCCGCGACCGGGCCGTGCTCGACCGGGCCGAGCGGGCGCAGGCGCAGTACGCCGAGCAGCTGCTCGCGCGCCGGCCGGACCTGGAGCTCGTGATTCTCGCTCACACCCATCGTCCGGCGCTGTCACAACTGCCGAACGGAAGGGCGTATCTGAATCCTGGAGCGTTCTTGGACGAGGGACGGTATGCGGTCGTAACGAAAGACGGCGTCGAGTTAAAGACGTTTCACTAAGACGTAGCACGCCAGCGTCGTCAGCCCAGTGGAACGACTTCAACGTGCTGCAGCTTTTCTCCTAGAAACCTCGCTCCCACCTTGCGGAAATGCGGCTCGTCGTCCGACACCACGAAGCGGTGCGTCGGGCGATTACCTGGCGGAGCCGCGAGCCCGCTTCGCGTCAGCTCCTCGGCCACCACTTTCGCGGTCTCCTCGGCCGAGTCCACGAGCGTCACCGCCGGGCCCAGCACCCGCGCGAGCAGGGGCTTCAAGAGCGGGTAGTGGGTGCAGCCCAGCACCAGCACGTCCACGCCCGCGCGCTCGAGCGGCGCGAGATATTCCCGCGCGATCAGCTCGGTCGCGGAGTGGTCGAACCACCCCTCCTCGACGAGCGGCACGAACAGCGGGCAGGCCTGCACGCACACGGCGGCGTCGGGCCGGAGCTGCCTGATAGCGCGCTCGTAGGCGCCGCTCGCGATCGTCCCCGCCGTGCCGATCACGCCGATTTTCCCGGACCGCGTGCCCTGCACCGCGGCGCGCGCGCCCGGCTCGATCACGCCCACCAGCGGCACGGGCGAGCGCTCCCTCAAGAATTCGAGCGCTTGGGCGCTGATGGTGTTGCACGCGACGACCAGGGCCTTCACGCCGCGCTGCAGCAGGTAGGCGAGTATTTCGCCCGAGTAGCGGCGCACCGTGTCGGGCGACTTGGGGCCATAGGGGACGCGTGCCGTGTCGCCGAAATAGATCACCGACTCGTGCGGCAGGCGCTCGAATACCGCCCGGGCGACGGTGAGTCCCCCGATGCCGGAATCGAACACGCCGAGCGGTGCCGGCTTCACAGACGCGGCACCGGCAGGCTGATCCCGACGCCGCCCGGGAACGCCCGAATCTTCAAGTCCTTGGGGAAATCCTGGAGGTGCGCCGAGACGAACGCCTCGGCCCCGGAGAAGAGATGATTGAACACCCAGAGCACGGTCCAATCCTGGACTTCCTGCCGCTTCGCGCCGAGGTTCGCCGACTGGGTCGTCCTGAGGTAGTGCATTTCCGACTGGGCCTTGAGGGCCATCATCGCACACACGCCCTCCCACGTCGAGAACAGCGCACCGGTGACGTGCCGGCCGGTCGCCGCCTGCCCCCACCCCGGCACGAGCAGCGAGCGGAGGAACGCCCCCATGGGCCGAATGCGGTGCGTCGTGTCGGTGGGAACGACGAGCGCGCCGGTGGTCACGAGTGGCGGCGGTGTCGTGTCCGGAACCTGGGCGGACAGGTGGACGGTCGGACTGGCCGACAGCAGGGCGACGAAGACGACGCCCCGTCCGACCGCCTTCATCGCGCCACCATCACCTTCAGCCTCCCCGGCTCCACGCGCACCGTGCATTCCCTCGCGTCCGGCTCGCGCAGCTCGCCGTCCATGTGCAGGAGCAGCGGCCCGTCGAGCGAGCGGATGGCGACCTCTCGAGTCTGAAACAGGGCGACCTCCCGCATCGTGGCGTGCGTCCCGCGCATCACGCGCGGCACCGCCATGAGGAACCGCAGCAGCGAGACGCGCCGCACGAGACACACGTCCAGGCGGCCGTCTCCCGGCTGCGCGTCGGGGGCGAACCGATAGCTGCCGCCGGCGGTCGTGCCATTGCACACCTCCACCATCATCATGTTCCCCGTCTCCGCGAACCCGCGCGCCCGCACCTCGAGGCGGGGCGGGCGAAACCGCGCGAACGCGCGCAACACCGGCACGAAATACGAGGCGAAGCCCGAGAGTCCCGGCATGGCGTTCCGCACGCGCACGACCTCCGGCCCGAAGCCGAACCCCACGCTGTTCACGAAGTACTCGTCGCACACCAGGCCGGCGTCGAACCGGGCCGTCTGGGCGGTGACGAGCCGCCGCACCGCCCGCACCGGGCTGTGTCGATACATGCCCACGAGCTTCGCGAAGTCGTTGCCGCTGCCGATCGGCACGACACCGAGCGCGACGTCCCCGCCCCGCCCGCCCAGCCCGTGACGCAGCAACCCATTCGCCACGTCGTGCACGGTGCCGTCGCCGCCCACGGCCACGATCCGCTGCGCCCCCGCCTGCACCGCACGCGCCGCGAGCTCCGCGCCGTGGCCCGGCCGTTCGGTGCGCTCCACCTCCACCGACCATCCCTGGTGGTGGAACTCACGCGCGATGGGATCGAGCGCGCGGGCCGCCGCGCCGCGGCCGGCCGCGGGGTTGAGCACGACGTGGGCGTGGATCAGAGGCTTCTATTATAAGCGGAGGGCTAGTCGCCCGGGTGCAGGTACCCCTTCGCCAGCAACAGCTCGGCGTTCAGGATCGCCGCTCCGGCCGCGCCCCGGATCGTGTTGTGGCTCAGCGCGACGAAGCGGTGCCCCAGCACGCTATCGCGGGCGATCCGGCCCACGCTGATGCTCATGCCCGCTCCGGCGTCGCGGTCGAGCCGCGGCTGCGGGCGATCGGCCTCGTCGCGCACGACGATGGGCCGCTCCGGGGCGCTGGGGAGGCGCAGCTCCTGGGGCAGCGCGGTGAACGACGCGAACGCCTCGCGTAACTCCGCCGGCTCCGCCGCGCGGGCGAGCTTCACCCGCACCGCCGCCATGTGCCCGTCCACCACGTTCACCCGATGGCATTGCGCGCTCACCGCGAACTCCCCGGGCGCGATCCGGCCACCGTTCAGACGGCCGAGGATCTTCCGCGTCTCCCGCTCGATCTTTTCCTCTTCGTTCGCGATGAAGGGCACCACGTTGTCGGTGATGTCGAGGGAGGCGACCCCGGGGTATCCCGCGCCCGAGAGCGCCTGGAGCGTCGTGACGACGACCGCCTCGAGGCCAAAGCGCGCGGCGAGCGGCGCCAGCGCGAGCGCGATCATCACCGTCGAGCAGTTGGGATTCGTCACGATGAATCCCCGCCCCGAGCGAGCCTTGAGCAACGCCAGATGGTCCGGGTTCACCTCGGGCACCAGGAGCGGCACGCCGTCGTCCATGCGGTGGGACGACGAGTTGCTGATCACGGGATACCCGGCCTGCGCAAACCCGGTCTCGATCGGGCCCGCGACGTCGGCCGGCAGGCCCGAGAACACGAGGTCGCACGCCAGGGGCGGCTCGGGGGCCTGGACGACCAGGGCCGCCGCAGTGGACGGTGGGTCGCCGGGCAGCCGCCAGGTGCACGCCTCCACGTACGGCCTGCCCTGCGAGCGATCGGACGCCGCCAGCGCCGTCACGGTGAACTGCGGGTGGCGGTCGAGCAGCTGCAGGAAGCGCTGGCCCACGGCGCCGGTCGCACCGAGAATGCCTACCCGGATTTTCGCCATGGATCCTCCTTGACCCTGTCGGACGCGCGCGGTATGTATCAACTTACAACCGAAGTGGTCGTGGTGATTGCCCGCGGCGTGGCATTGCGCGGGCTTTTCTGTTTCCCGAAAGAGACCGGGGATGCGAGCGAGCGTGACCGTGCGGGTGGCCGGCTCGACGTCCAATCTGGGCGCCGGGTTCGACTGCGTGGGGGTGGCCGTCGGGCGCTGGCTCCGCGTCACCGCCCGGGCGGGGCGCGACGCGGCCGGAGGCTCGATTGCAATCGAGCGCGGCGGGACGCTCCGGACCCTCGACACGGCGCCGGAGGCGGACCTGCTGTATCGCGGCTTCGCCGCCGCCTGCCGGCGGGCCGGGCAGGAGGTGCCCGCGGGCCTGGCGCTGGCCGCCGACTCCGACATTCCTGTGGCGCGGGGACTCGGCTCCTCCGCGGCCGCGACGGTCGCGGGGGCCGCGGCGGCCACGGCGCTGCTCGAGCTGAACCTCGACGCGGCGGGATTGGCGGAGCTCTGCAGCGAGCTCGAAGGCCATCCGGACAACGTCGCACCCGCCGTTTTCGGCGGCGCCAACCTCGTGCTGCGGGGTCCGGACGGCCTGATCGTAACGCCGCTCCCGATTCACCCGTCGCTCGCGTTGGTGTTCGCCGTCCCGGACTTCACCGTGGAGACGAAGCGCGCGCGCGCCGCGCTGCCGGCGACCCTGCCGCACGGGGACGCCGTGCTGGCGGCCGCGAAGAGCGCCGCCCTGGTCCACGGCCTGGCGCATGCCGACGCGCGGCTCCTCGCCGCCGGGCTCGACGACGTGCTCCATGTCCCGTTCCGACGCGCGCTCGTGCCGGGATACGACGAGGTGACGAGAGCGGCGCGGCAGGCGGGCGCCTACGGTGCGACCCTCTCCGGCTCGGGGCCGACCGTCGTCGCCGTGGTCGCGTCCGACGGCGTCCGGGCCGTGGGCGACGCCATGGTGCGCGCGTGGGAGGCCCGCGGCATCGGCGCCCAGACGTTTCACGCCGCCCGCCCCGCGGGCGGCTTCGAGACGGACTGAGGCCATGGCCCGGGCCCGTGGCTCCCCCCCGCACATCCACAAGTTCGGCGGCGCTTCGCTCGCAGACGCCGCCGGGATAACGCACGCCGCGAAGATCGTCGCCGCCTACCGCCCTGCCCCGCTGGTCGTGGTCGTATCGGCGATGAGCGGGGTGACCGATGCGCTGCTCGATTGCGCCGGTCGGGCGTCGCGCGGCGAGGCCGCGCAGGTCCGCACCGCCGCCAAGGCGCTCCGCGCGCGGCACGCCGAGGCCGCCCGCGCCCTGGTCCCCCGCGGCGCCCGGCTCGACGAGCTCATGGGGCTCATCGACGTGGCGTTCGCCGAGCTGGAGCAGCTCGCGGGCGGGCTCGGGATTCTGCGTGAGATCACCCCGCGCACGATCGACTACCTCGTGGCGCGGGGCGAGCGGGTCTCGGCGCAGCTGTTCGCGGCCGCGCTCGACGCCGAGGGCTGTCCCGCCGCCTACGTGGACGCGACGGAGGTGGTCGAGACCGACGGCACCTTCGGCAACGCCTCCCCCGACCTGGGCCGCACCGTGCGCAGCGCGCGCCGCGCGCTCGGACCGGTGCTGGCGCGCGGCACGGTGCCCGTGGTACCGGGGTTTCTCGGCGCCGCGCCCGACGGCCAGGTCGCCACGCTGGGGCGCGGCGGCTCCGACTTGACCGCCACCCTGCTCGCGCGCGTGTTGGGAGCCCGTGAGGTATCGCTCTGGAAGGACGTGCCGGGCCTGCTCACCGCGGATCCGCGGATCGTGCCCGACGCGCGCGTGGTCCCGCAGGTCCACGTGCGCGAAGCGGCGGAGCTGGCTTATTACGGCGCCAAGGTGCTGCACCCCCGGTCGCTCGTCCCGGTGCTCAAGCAGAACGTCGCGATCCGCATCCGCCCGTTCGCCGACCCCGCGTCGCTCGGCACCGAGATCTCGCGGCGCCGCACGCTGGAGCAGTATCCCGTAAAGGCGCTCTCGGCCATTCCGAAGCAGGCGCTGCTCACGGTCACGGGCAGCGGGATGCTGGGTGTCCCCGGCATCGCGGCTCGTACCTTCGCGGCGGTGCACCACGAAGGCATCTCGGTGTCGCTCATCACGCAGGCCTCGTCCGAGCACTCGATCTGTTTCAGCGTCCCGGAGGAGAGCGCGCAGCGCGCGCGCCGCAGCCTGGAGGAGACGTTCCAGCGGGAGATCGCGCGGCAGGAAATCGACGGCGTCGAGGCGCGCACCGGTCTCGCGACACTCGTGGTGGTGGGGCTCGGCATGGCGGAGACGCCGGGCATCGCCGCCCGCGTCTTCTCCGCCCTGGCCGAGGCCGGGATCAACGTGATCGCCACGGCCCAAGGGTCGTCGGAGCTGAATCTGTCGCTCGTGGTGGACGGCAAGGAAGCGCCGCGCGCTCAGCGCGTGGTGCACGCAGCGTTTCAGCTCTCGAAGATCGGCGGCGGCGCGGTGGCGCACCCCGAGCGCAGCGATGTCGTGCTGTTGGGCTTCGGGCAGATCGGGCGGGCACTCGCCCCCATGATCGCGAAGGTGAAGCGGGACGCGCTCACGCTCCGCATCGTGGCACTGATCGACCGGAGCGGTCTCGTGTTCGACGCGGACGGCTTCTCTCCGCGGCGACTCGCGGCGCTGGGGGCGGCCAAAGCCAAGGGCGCGCCGCTCGCCAAGGCGGCGGGCGGCCGGCGGGCCAGCGCCGCCGAAGCCGTCGCGTTCGTGGCCCGCCATGCCCTCACCAACCCGATCCTGGTGGACCTAACGGCCGACGAGACGACCGACACGCTCACGACCGCGCTCGGCGCGGGGATGCACGTGGTGCTCGCCAACAAGCGCCCGGTCACCACCGACAAGCGGAAGTACGACGCGCTCCGGGCCGCCGCCCAGGCGCACGGCCGCCGCCTGCTGCTCGAGGCGACCGTGGGCGCCGGCCTCCCGATCATCGATACCTACCAGAAGCTCGTGGAATCGGGTGACCGGGTCTCGAAGATCGAGGGGTGCCCGTCGGGCACGCTCGGCTATCTGTTCGGGGAGCTGGGGCGCGGCGCCACGTTCTCGCAGGCGTTGGAGGGCGCGATCGCGAAGGGCTATCCCGAGCCCGACCCCCGCGAGGACCTGTCCGGCATGGATGTGGCGCGCAAGGCGCTGATCCTCGGGCGATTGCTCGGCTTTTCGGGCGAGCTCGAAGACATCGCGGTCGAGTCGCTGGTCCCCGACGGCGCCGAGCGGCTCAAACTCGACCGGTTCCTCGGGTCGCTCGCGCAGTTCGACGCAGCGTGGGCGAAGCGCGTCGCCGCGGCGCGGGCGCGCGGCGGGGTGCTGCGCTACCGCGCGATCGTGACGCGACGCAGCATCCGCGTCGGCCTCGTAGTGGTCGAAGCGTCGAGTCCGATGGCCTCGCTCAACGGCACGGACAACCAGTTTATCTTCACGACCATGCGCTACAAGAAGAACCCGCTGGTGATCACCGGGCCCGGCGCGGGGCCGGCGGTGACGGCGGGCGGCATCCTGAACGACGTGCTGAAGCTCGCAGGCGCATGAGCGCCTTCCCTCCTCTCACCTGGCAGGTGTGCGCCAGCTGCGGCAGCGAAATCCCCGAGACCGATCCCCACCCGCGGTGCCCGCGCTGCCGCGGGCTGCTCGAGCTGCGCCACCAGCCCCCGGCCCAGGGCGGGAACGCGCTCCGGGCGACATTCGACGCGCGCTGGGGTGTGCGGCGCGGCGTACTCGCCTCTGGCGTGTGGCGCTACCGCGAAGCCGTCCTGCCCACGGCCGACGAGCACATCCTCTCGTATCCCGAGGGCAACACGCCGCTGCTCGCCAGCGCGGCCGTCGCGCGCTGGGCCGGCGCACCGGAGCTGTTGCTCAAACACGAGGGCCAAAACCCCACGGGGTCGTTCAAGGACCGCGGCATGACCGTCGGGGTGACGCAGGCGCGGCGCGTCCAAGCCCGCGCGGTCGCGTGCGCGTCCACCGGCAACACGGCGGCGGCGCTCGCCGCGTACGCCGCGCTGGCGGGGCTGCCGGCGCTGGTCCTGGTGCCGAAGGGTCAGGTGGCGCTCGGGAAGCTCGCCCAGGCGCTCGCGTACGGCGCCCGCACGCTGCTCGTCCGCGGCAACTTCGACGACTGCCTCGAGCTCGCCGACCAGGCGAGCGAACGACTGGGGGTCTACCTCCTCAATTCCGTGAATCCGTTCCGGCTCGAGGGCCAGAAAACCATCGTGCTCGAGCTGCTGCAGCAGCTCGGCTGGGAGCCTCCCGACTGGATCGTGGTGCCCGCGGGCAACCTCGGCAACACCGCGGCGTTCGGGAAGGCGCTGGTCGAAGCACGGGCGTGGGGGCTGATCGATCGGGTGCCGCGACTCGCCGCCGTCCAGGCGGAGGGAGCCGCACCGTTCGCGCAGAGCTTCCGCGAGGGATTCGCGCAGCGGCGCCGCGTGGAGCCCCACACCGTGGCCACGGCGATCAAGATCGGCAACCCGGCGTCGTACGAGCGCGCCGTGCGCGCCATCCGCGACACGAACGGGGTCGTCACCACCGTGAGCGACGACGAGATTCTCGAGGCCAAGGCGGTCGTGGACGGCGCGGGGATCGGATGCGAGCCGGCCAGCGCGGCGGCGCCCGCCGGGGCGCGGCGGCTGATCCGGGAGAACGTGATCCGCCCGCGCGACCGCGTGGTCGCGGTGCTCACGGGACATGTCCTCAAGGATCCGGAGACCGTGACGCGCTATCACCAGGAGCTCGAGCCCCGGCCGGCCCGCGCCAATCGGCCGATCGAGATCGAAGCGCGTCTTGCGGAAGTGGAGCGGGTGATGGGCGGCTGAGGACCGCCCGTCAGAATTCGGAGAGGTATTCCTCGTCCCAAGCGACGTCGAACTCACCCCGACAGCGACTGCACGTGAGCCGGCGCGGACGGCCGTGCAGCGCCGCACGCTCACGACAGCTCGGGCACACCCCGTAGTGCGGCCCCCAATCGGCCGGTAGCTCGTCGGCCCGCTCGGGGCGCGGCACGACGGACCACCGCGTGGGTGGCCGCGAAACGACCTGGACGAGGTAGTGGGGGACCTTGAGGGGCCTGTGGTTGACGTCGAGGATGGCTTCCAGAGAGGCGAGCCGCGCTACGCGGTACCAAGCCCCGCGACGCAACGCGCAGTTGACGTCCACCTGGAGACGACCCCATTGCATTCCGGGCACGGCCGAAAATACGTCGGGGCACCCCCCGGCGAGGGTGATGCAGGCCACACGCCCTTCGGCAAGTTGTGTTCAGGGATCTGCGTGGTGCCCCATCATCATATCGGCCATCATGTCTACGCTGCCGGAGCGGATCGTGGCCGCCAGGTCCTGTTGGTACAGCGTATCCCGGGTATCGACCGGGGGCCACTCGGCCCCCCGGTCGGGCACGAACAATCCCGCCACCGCCCCCATGCCGCCGTCGCGGATCGAGCGTCCGGTCCGGTTCTCGTACACGGCCGTCAGCCGGTAGCGGTGCGCGGGGACGACGCGCACCCCGAGCCGGCGCCAGTTGTAGAACCGGGCCAGCGGGAACGTGATGACGCGCCCCGCAGCGTCCGTGACCGGGGCGCCGCGCCACAGCACCGTGCCCGTGGTCATGTCCTTCAGCTCGAGGCTGACGCCGTAATCGTGCATGTGGCCGCCCAGGCCCAGGATGGTGCCGGGGATCGCGGGACTGCCTTCCCAGAAGCGCTCCGTCCGGCCGGGGGCGAGATCGAACGCCTTGCTCCCGGTGGGCGGGCGACCGAGTGGGTACTGGACGTCGATGGCCCAGGGGTACGTGCGGTACAGCGGCCAGGGCCGGCCGCCCGGCACGTAGCGCAGCACGAGCCGCACCTGCACCCGGCGATAGGCCACGTCCGAGCGGTTGGCGAGCATGGCGCCGGCGATGAGCCGCTGGCCGCGCGTGAGCGGGAGTCCGAAGAGCAGCCGCGGGACCGTGATCGTCGGGGTCTCCCTGCTCATGGCGAGCAGATGGAGACCGATCGGCAGGAACAGCTCCCGGTGGTCCGGATCGCTGAGGTTGAAATGATGCAGCATCTCGTGCGGCAGCGGGCGCCCCGATTCGTCCACCACTTCTACCCGAGAGCCGTGGAGCGACGCGTCCACCGGCACGAGGACCTGGCAGAGCGGGAGCCCGACCATCGCCTCGCCGCCCGAGCCCGCGGCCGGCACGTCCACCGGGGGCAGCTGGATCACGAGCTGGTGCGCCCCGGAGTCCACGAGCACCGTCGCGCGGGGCAGCGGTTCGGGACCGGGGCCAGGGGGGGGTGCTCCGGCGAGCAGGGCGATGAGGAGGAGAACGGCCCACATGCCTGCTGCTCCAGGAGTTGAAGAGAGGGACAAGATACGACGGGCCCGACACCTATTGCCAGGGTCTCGAATCCGAGCCTTTCTTGTAGGCGACACACCATGGACACTCAAGCCCTCGAGGCCCGGCTCCGGGAGGCCAACAAGCTGGAGGCGCTGGCGCGGTTCGCGCGCGGCGTGGCGCACGACTTCAACAACATCTTTACGGCCGTAACCGCCAACTGCGATCTGCTGCTCGAGGACACCGCAGCCGACGACCCCCGCCGCACGGAGGTCGTGGCGATCCGCGAAGCGGTCGAGCGCGCGACCGACCTCACCCGCCGTCTCTTCAAGCTCGGCGCCGTGCAACCGCTCGAGTCGGAGCTCGTGGACCTGAACGACATGCTGCGCGCGTCGGAGCAGGAGCTGTCGGCACTCGCCGGGGACCGGATCGCGATCGCGACCGCGCTGGAGCCGCGCTTCAGCCCCCTCACCGCCGACCCGCGCGAGCTCAAGCAAGTCCTGCTCAATCTGGTGCTCAACGCGCGCGACGCGATGACCGATGGTGGTCAGATCACGATCGAGACCGCGAACGTCGTGCTGGACGAGACCTACGCCGCGGACCACCGCCTGATGCCCCAGGGTCACTACGCCCTCCTGGCCGTCACGGACACCGGGACCGGGATGGACGCCGAGGCCCGGGCGCATCTGTTCGAGCCGTACTTCACCACTCGAGATCGCAGCGCCCGTAGCGGGCTCGGCCTCGCCACGGTTTACGGCGTCGTGAAACGGAGCGGCGGATTCGTGTGGGTATACAGCGAGCCGGGACTGGGCACGAGCGTGAAGATCTACCTGCCGTTGCCGCGCGCCCCCGCTCCAGAGCCAGTGCTCCCGACGCCCGCACCGATCGTCTCGCTACGTGGCACGGAGACGATCCTGCTGGTTGAGGACGAAGACTCGGTGCGGGCCGTGGCCCGGCACGTGCTCCAGCGGCACGGCTATGCGGTGATCGAGGTCGCCCGGCCCGAGGATGCCCTCGCGCTCGCGGACACCCCGCAGGCCGTGGACCTGCTGCTCACCGATATCGTGATGCCGGGCGTGGGAGGCCGGGCGCTCGCGGCCCAGTTCGCCGCCCGCCGGCCCGGGACCCGCGTGCTGTTCATGTCAGGCTACCCCGCAGCGGCGATCGGGCGGCACCAGATGCTGGAGCGGGGGCTCGCGTTTCTGCAGAAGCCGTTCAGCGCCGCGGCGCTGGCGCAGAAGGTCCGGGAGGTGCTGGGGTAGAGGCGGCGGGGGCGGCGGGCTGGCGGCGCCGCAGGGAGTGGCCGAGGGCCCACAATCCTGTCTCCGTTCCTCATAACTGAGCGAAGCAGGGGGCACGGCTCACTCCCCGCGAGCCGCCTGGCTCTATTGCAAGGCTAGTGCCACGGGCGGAAGCGGACGGTCGTCGAGGCAGTCAGTGTGACTGAGGCAGGTTCGGCGCAGCTTGTCGCCGCGGTGCGACACAAAGAGGACAGGGCGGTGGCGGGAGCGTGTAGGAATCGAACCTACCGAGGTCCAGAAGGACCCCAGCTGGTTTTGAAGACCAGTCGGACCACCAGGCCCGATCCGCCCCCCCGCACCAACCTCGTGGACCTCGAGCACCCTTCTGGGGCAGGGTACCCCTGCGTGACCTCCGTCACTTGCTTCCCGGACCCTTGCCACCCATTGTGGATTGCCATGGGCGCCGCCCCGCTCACAGTCCTCATCGTCGACGACGACGCCGTGCTGCGAAGCTCGCTCGAGAGCGTGCTCGGCTCGCTCGGATACCGGGTCTTGAGCACGGGCAGCCCGGATGCGGCCTACCACCTGCTCGTGACGGAATCGCCCCTCGCGGTCCTGCTCGACGTGCGCCTGCCCACGATGTCGGGCCTCTCCCTCTACCTCGCCATGACGCACCGCTGGCCCGAGCTCCGGGGCCGCGTCGCACTGATGACGGCGGACCCCGACGCGCGAGACGTGCGCACCTGGACGGAACGGAACCCCTGCACCGTCATCCGCAAACCGTTCACCTTCCGCGAAATCACGGGCTGGCTGGATGCGGTGGCACACCCGCTCGACGACACCGCCACGGCTGGGTAGCGCTACCGGGGCCGGGCGATCGCCACCGACACCGTCGCGCCGGCAATCGACAAGTCCGCCTGACCCGCTCCGACGGGCTTGAACGTCACCGTCGCCGCCCCGCCGTCCGATTCTACGCCGATCATTTTCAACAGCTGCGACTGCAGGTTGAACCGGCCACGCATCTTCTGAATCATCCGCGCCAGATCGGCCGTGGGCACCGCGTTGCCGTACGCGTCCTGCGCGGACACCCGCAGCGTGAATGTCGCGCCGGCCCTCGCTACGATGGTGCCGCCATCGACCCGATTCCCGTCCCGCTCGATGATGACACCGGCGGCAGCCGCCGGGTCCACCGAGAGCGCCGCCTGTCGCTGGAGCGAATCCACGGTCGCGGTGACGAGGGCCGGGCCGGCCTGCTTGCCCAGGGTCAGGTCTACGCGGGCGAGGCCGGCCGAGTCGGTCACGACGCTGTCCGTGGCAACCTCGGCGTTGACCGCCCGGAACGTCACGACTTTCCCGACCAGCGGTCTGCCGAGGCTGGACCGCACCTGAAACACCAACGGCTCGTTCAGCCGGGTTCGCGCCATGCCGCGTTGTCCCACGCCCGACACGAAGCCCGTTGCCGCCGGCGCCATCATGTCGCTCCGAACCACGTCCACCGATCCGAGCGGCTGGCCCCGCACCCGAATCGCGAGCTTCCCGTTGTGGCGCACCGCGGCCCGCTCGATAACGAACGTCGCCCGCCCGAGCGAGTCCGTAGACCGAGTCTCGGCGGCCACGCCCATGTCCGGGTTGTCCGGTTGTAGCGCCACCGCCTCGCCCGGCACGGCGTTCCCCAACGAGTCGCGCACGGTCACGAGCAGCGAAACGGGTCCGCGCTCGCCGGCCCGCAGCTCCACGCGACCGGGCTGTACCGCGGCGACGGCCGGCCCCGAGGGGCCGACGACCAGCTCGAGCGACGGTCTTCCCGGCAGCGACACACCCGAGCCGGTGACGACCTCGAACGTGTAAGTCGCTGGGAGCCGGCCGACCGGAAAACGGAATACCGCGACGCCGCTCGCATCGGTGGTGGCCTGCGCGTCCTGTAGCGGCCCGCCGGGAATGCCGGAGCTCCCGCGCAGCACCAGCGGCACGCCCGCCTGCGGGAGCTCACCCCGCCTCACCTGCGCGCGCGCAACCGCGTCGCCCCCAACGGTGACGCTCAGCTGGGCCGGGAGCAATACGGCGGTCAGGGGGAGCGTGGGCGCGGCGCGCTGCGCCGCGGACATCGTCACGCACCCGCCGATACTGCTCAGCACCTCGGAGTCCGCGCCGAAGTCGCGCAGATCCGCCCAATCCCGCGGCGTGGGTCGAAAGGCGACGCAGTTGCGCCGGATCAGATCGGCGACCTCGCTCCTCGAGATCAGCGGGTTCGAGAGCAGACGGATGACATCCGTCTTACGCAGCGGCTGCGACCCCTGCGTCGCCACCCGACACGGCACGCCGCTCACGAGGAGGGCGAGCAACGCGACGGCGCGCGTCACGGTCGGGTACAGGCCGAGTGCTCGAACCGTCGCTCGACTCCGTCCACATCGGCATAGAGCGCCCGGTCCCGGGCCGCGCGAGCGGAGTCGAGCGGCGCCGCACCATCCTTCCGCACGCTGTTGTAAGTGGTCCAACGCTCTTCGACCAGGATGAGCCCGCGTCCCAGCTCGGGACACTGCATCTGACGGCTGGCGAACAGTCGCGCACGCAGATCGAATGCAGCGATCGCCAGGGCGAGTGTGTCGGCGGCCCGGTCCAATCGCTCGAGCGGGATCGCCACCACGGCCGCGGCCGTACCCGGGGAGGACCTAGGCGCCGCAGGCGATGCCAGCGCGGAGTAGAGCCGGAGCAGCGCGGCGACGGCCAGGACGCCCCCCGCGCCGTACGCGGCCCACCGTGCGATCCGCCCGACCCGAATGCGGGGCGCCCAGCGCCCCTTGCCCTCATCGCCACCACCGAACTGATCGGGCAGAAAGACCCACGGCTGCGCCGACGACGGCGCGCGCCGGATGGCGGGCACGGCGGCAGGCACCCCGGCTGCCGCGGGGACAGGTAGCGCGGGCGGCGGAACGAGCGCAGTCTCCTCCGTGCGGTAATTGTCCCAGCGCAAGCGCGTTGGCTTGCTGCCGTCCGGTCGGAAGGATCCCGGATCGACCAGCTCGTAGAAGGGGAGGCACTCTTGCGCCCAGCCGCTACTGGCCGAGCGGCGCAACACGCCGCCGACGGTCGTCTCGCCCCCGCCCACCACCACGGCAAGCTGCCACGGTTGGACGAAAAACGCCCGGTGCGCGTCCGCCTCTGCAGGCGACAGCGCGGCGTCCCCCCCGCCCCCTCGGTACCAGCCGACCAGCAAATCGCCGGATTTCCGTAGCACGTCCTGCGCCACTACCCATCCCTGCACCAGCACTGTCTTGGCGTCGTCGTCCGGGCTCCCGGGGAGGCGGATGGTCGACTCGACGACGATATACGGCGCCCCGGTTTCCGGGGAGTTGACCACGTTTCCGATCAACAGCCCGAAGCACGCGGCGTGCGTCGCCGCGCAGTGATCGTGCACGGCGGCCAACGCGCGCTGCGTGATGAAAATGGGAAGCAGTCCGGCGTCTGGCTCCGCCGCGCCGTCGATCGGCTTCCAGAGGATGGAAGCCGCGATCGGCATCGGTCGTTCGCCGGAGCCGGGGTCATCCTGCTGGCGATCGCCGTCGGCTTCGGCGGGCTCCGCCCCGCCGGGGACGCGGAAACGCGCCACCCTGCCTTGCACCCCGTTCTTCACTCGCTTCCACATGCGGCTACCCGACGACCAGGTCTTCCGGTGTTGAAATACGCCGCTTCGGTCACCGCGTCAACCGGTCCGACGCGAACGCCTGCATCATCCGGTACCAGAACTCGAGCGCGTCGTAGAAGCTCTGCACGCTGAGCCGCTCATCGCGACCGTGCGCTCGCACGTCGTTCTGCTCTTCAAACACCGCCGAGACACCGTAGGTGGGGATCCCGGCGTTGCGGAGGAACAGCCCGTCAGTCGCGCCCGCTTCCATCACCGGCACGACGGGGACGTTGGGGAACTGCTCGGCGGCGAGCTGCTCGATCGGGCCCATGATCGCGGCGGTGAGCGGGGATGGTGGGCTGGGGACCGGCGTGTTGGTCTCGCGCAGCGTCATGCGGTCGTCGGCGGCGAGGCGCCGCAGGGTCGCCTCGACTTCCGACGCGGGCTCCCCCGGGAGGATACGGCAATTGATGGTGACCCGGGCGGACTGGGGCAGCGCGTTCTCGGCGTGCCCTGCCGCCATCATGGTGGCGACGCAGGTCGTCCGAAGCTTGGAATTGTAGAACGGGACGGCCGAGAGGTGCGCGACGGCCGCGCTGTCCGGGGGATCCCTCAGGACTCCCCGCATGTCGTCGGCGAGGGACCCGCTCTCGAGCGCGGCCGAGCGCTCGAAGAACGCGCGGGACACCTCGTTCAGCTTGACCGGGAACTGATACTGTGCCAGACGCTCCAGCACCGGTGCGAGCCGGTACACGGGATTGTCCGCGGGCCGCGGGAGGGAGCTGTGCCCGCCCTTATCGGTGGCTTCGAGCACGTAGGTGGCATACACCTTTTCGCTCGCCTGCACCACGAACATGACCCGGCGTCCGTCGCGCAACACCCCGCCGCCCGCGTCGGTGTTCAGGGCGAACTCCGCGTCGATCAAGTCCCGGTGCTTCGCCACCAGCCACGCGATGCAGCTGCCCGCGGTCTCTTCGTCGCCCTCGAGTATCAGGACCAGATCGCGCCGCGGCTTGAACCCCGCCCGCCTGAGCCGCATGAAGTCGGCGACGAGCATGGCGGCTCCCGCCTTGTTGTCAGTGGTGCCGCGCCCGTAGAAGTAGCCGTCCTTTTCGAGGAAGGTGAACGGGTCGACGGACCAGTCCGCCCGCCGCGCGGGCACCACATCCAGGTGTGCGAACACGATGATCGGGCGCCCCCCCCCGCCGGCGCCGGTGCCGCGGTAGCGGGCCACGAGGTTGCCGTGACGCGCATCGGGGCCGATCAGCACGCGCACGTCTGCCGCGGGAAAGCCGGCGGCGAGGAGCCGCTGCGCCATGGCACGGGCGGCGCGCGGCGTGTTTCCCAGGGAGTCGGTGGTGTTGATTTCGATGAGCTCGCGGAAGATGTCGCGCGCGAGCTGGCGGTCGGTGGCGGCCAGGCCGGACTGAGCCGCGCCGGCGCAGGGGAGCGCGCTCGCGGCAAGCGCAGCGCATGCGGCGCGGGCGAGGAATCGGATGGCGGATCTCATGGCTGACAAATCTAGCCTCACTGCGGGACCCCCGGGCTCGGGCGGAGGGTGGCGAGAACCGCGCGGAGGCGGGGCCACTCCGCGATGGGGCGGACGTCGTCGTCGGAATCGAGCGCGAGGCCGATGTCGTACGGACACGCGGTGGACGTGAGCGACTGCCGCTCGCTGCACTGTTGCAACCGCCACAAGACGCGGCGGTGCAGCACCCAGATCGCCGTATCGCCCGGCTGCGGGATCCGGGCGCCCCGGGCCGCGAAGAAGGTGACCCAGAGCGTGGAGCCAGGCTTGCCGAGCAGCGTCGAGTCCACCCGCAGCTCCCCGTTGTAGGCCGCCGGCACGACGACCTTCGCCCCGAACAGCCCGAACACGATCGAGCCGAGCGGCTCGTATTCGTCGGCGTCCTCGACCCGGACGAGCCGGCCCGCCACGACGCGATCGGCGTCGATCAGGCGCTCGCCCAGCGGGCGGTCGGGCGCGGGAACGAGAGCCAGGCGGTCGCGGACCGACCGGGTCGCGCCGCCAGCGCAGCCTGCGATGGCGATCACGAGAGCGACCACCCGGAGCGTCATACCCTCGACCCTACCCGACCCTGGCGATCGCGTCGATCTCCACCCGCACCGCCTTGGGCAGCGCCGCGGCCTGTATGGTGGTACGTGCCGGCTTGTGCGTCGGGAAGTGCTTCGCGTACACCTCGTTCATCGCCGAAAAATCGGCCAGGTCGATGAGATACACCGTGGTCTTCACGACCAGGTCCAGCCCGGAGCCCGCGGCCTTGAGGATCGCCCCGAGATTCTTGAGCACCTGCTCGGCCTGCTCCGCCGTGGTCTTGCCCACGATCTCGCCGGTCTTGGGGTCGAGCGCAATCTGCCCCGCCGTATACACCATCCCGTCCACGACCACCGCCTGGCTGTAGGGGCCGATCGCTTTGGGGGCGCCCTCCGCGACCACGATTCCCAGGGCCTTGAGTGCCATTAGAAGAGTCCCTCGATCGTGCCGTCCGGGTGCACCCGGATCTTTTCGGCCGCGGGCGTCTTCGACAGCCCCGGCATGGTCATGATGTCGCCCGCGAGCGCCACGACGAACCCCGCGCCCGCCGAAGGCAGAATGTCCCGGACCTGAAGCGTGAAGCCGCTCGGCGCGCCGAGCTTGGTCGGGTCGTCCGAGAAGGAGTATTGCGTTTTCGCCATGCACACCGGTGTCTCGCCCAGCCCCATCGCGGGCAGCTGCTCGAGCGCCCGCTCCGCCGCAGGGGCGAACGCCACGCCCCCGGCCCCGTAGATCTCCTTCGCGATCGTCTCGACCTTTTCCCGGATCGGCCGCTTCTCGTCGTACAGGGGCTTGAACTTCGCCGTGCGGCCGTCCAGCAGCTTCAGCACCGCTTCGGCCACCGCCACGCCTCCCTCCCCGCCCTTCTCCCACACCTCGCACAGCTCGACGCCCACCCCCTCCGCGGCGCACTCGGCCCGCACCGCTTCGAGCTCGGCGTCGGTGTCCGTGAGGAACCGATTGAGAGCCACAATCACCGGGACGCCGAACTGCTTCACGTTCCTGATGTGGCGGCGCACGTTCGTCGCGCCGCGCTTCACGGCGTCGACGTCGGCCTTGCCGAGCGCATCCTTCTTGACCCCGCCGTGCATCTTGAGGGCCCGCACCGTGGCGACCACGATCGCCGCCTCGGGGTTCAAGCCCGCCATGCGGCACTTGATGTCGAAGAACTTTTCGGCTCCGAGATCGGCCCCGAATCCCGCCTCGGTGAGCACCACGTCGCACAGGGTGAGCGCGAGCTTGGTCGCCACCACCGAGTTGCAGCCGTGGGCGATGTTCCCGAACGGCCCGCAGTGGATGAACGCCGGTCCGCCTTCGAGCGTCTGCACGAGGTTCGGGTTGATCGCGTCCTTGAGCAGCAGGGTCATGGCCCCCTGGGCCTTCAGGTCGCTGGCGCGCACGGGCTGCTTGTCGGACGTGAGCCCCACGATGATGCGCGCGAGGCGCTGCTCCAGGTCCTCGATGCCCGTCGCCAGCGCCATGATGGCCATGATCTCCGAGCCGGGGATGATGACGAACCGCTCCTCGCGCGCGGGGCCGGCGTTCAACCCTCCGAGTCCCACGATCACATTGCGCAGGGCGCGGTCGTTCATGTCGATGGTGCGGGGCCAGGTGATGCGGCGGGTGTCGAGACGGAGCGCGTTGCCGTGATGCAGATGCGCGTCCAACATCGCCGACAGCAGGTTGTGCGCACTCGCGATGGCGTGGAAGTCGCCCGTGAAGTGCAAGTTGATGTCTTCCATCGGGACGACCTGGGCATACCCGCCGCCCGCGGCTCCGCCCTTCACGCCGAAGACGGGCCCGAGCGATGGCTCGCGGATGCAGAGCGCGGCATTTTTCCCGATCTTTCGCAGCGCCTGTGTCACCCCAACGGTCACCGTGGACTTCCCCTCACCCGCCGGCGTCGGGTTGATCCCGGTGACCAGCACCAGCCGACCTTTGGGCTTGCGACGCGCCAGCGCGGAGAGCCGCACCTTCGCCTTGTATTTGCCGTACAGCTCGATCTCCTCGTCGTCGAGCCCCAGCTCCGCGGCGATGTCGGCCACCGGACGCAGCTTGGCCGCCTGAGCGATGGCGATGTCGGTGGGTACCTTGGCCGTCGTGGTCACGGATGCTCTCGGCTAAAGGGTCGTGGCGAGCCGGGCTCCGAAGAGCCGGCACGCGTTGTCCGTCGTGCGCTGGCCGATGCTCTCGAGCGACTCTCCACGGGCGCGCGCGAGCGCCTCCGCCACGGCGCGTACGAACGCCGGCTCGTTGCGCTTCCCGCGATGAGGCACGGGAGCAAGATACGGACCGTCGGTCTCGACGAGCAGCCGGTCGGGCGGGCAGGCGGTCAGGCGGTCGGTCATCGTCCAGTTCTTGAAAGTGATCATGCCGCTGAACGAAAAGTACGCGGCGATCGCCATCCCCGCCTCGAACACGACCGGACCCGAGCTGAACGAATGCAGCACGACCGGCGTATCCGCGCCCCGGAGCATCGTAGCCACGTCGTCATCGGCCTCGCGCGCGTGCACCACGACCGGCTTCCCGACCTCGCGGGCGAGGGCGAGCTGGGCCTCGAAGGCACGACGCTGCGCGTCCCGCGGTGAATGGTCGTAATGGTAATCGAGCCCCGTTTCTCCGAGCGCCACCACTTCGGGTAGGGCGAGCAAGTCTCTCAGGCGGGCGGCGGCGGCGGCCGACCAGTGACGTGCCTCATGGGGGTGAATGCCGGCCGTGGCGGAGAGGCCGGGGAGGCCCCGGGCGAGCGCGACCGCCCGCTCGCTCTCCGCCAGCGTGCCACCGATGACCACGACGTGCCCGACGCCGGCCTCCCGCGCGCGGGTAAGGACCGCATCGCGGTCGGGGTCGAACGCCGCATCGCCGAGATGGCAGTGGGCGTCGACCAGCACGTCACACGGCCGCTTTGGAGCGGGCCTCGGAGCCGCCGCTGGAAGGGGGCGGGGTGAGCGGCACGGAACCCGCCGGACGGAGCGCCCGGGCGCCGCGCGCGTCTTCGCCGGGCCAGCGTTTCTCGATGTACATCAGGAGCGGGGCCGCGATGTAGATCGACGAGAAGGTCCCCGTGAAGATCGCGAACGTCATCACCAGCGCGAAGGGCCGCAGCACCTCGCCGGCGAGCAGCACGAGCGCGATCGTCGTCGCCATGGTGGTCCCGTGCGTCAACACGGAGCGCGGCAACGTCTCGTTGATCGAGAGGTTCAGGATCTCGTACAGGTTCTGGCGCCGGAACTTGCGCAGGTTCTCCCGCACGCGATCGAAGATGATGATCGTGTCGTTGAGCGAGTAGCCGACCATCGTCAGGACCGCGCCCACGACGACGAGGCTCACTTCGAGGTCGAGGTAGCGGATGAACGCGATCGTGCTGAGGATGTCGTGCGCCGTCGCGAGCACGGCGGCCAGGCCGAAGCGCCACTCGAACCGGATGGCGAGATAGACGAGGGTGACGATGAACGAAAAGAAGATCGCCAGGAACGCCTTGCCCTGGAGCTCGCGCCCCACCTTCGGGCCGACCGCCTCGGTGCGGAGGATCTTGTAGTGGTCGGGTGACGCGCCCAGCGCCCGCGCCAGCGCCGAGTCCACCGCCGCCGCGGTGGTCTCGGTCGAGCCCTCGACGACGGCGTCCGCCCGCCCGAGGCGCGCCCGGATCACGTATTCGTTGGCCGCCCCGAACTGCTGGATCTCCGCGTCGCGGATGCCGGCGGCGTCGAGCGCGCTGCGGATGCGCTCCGGTCCGACGGGCTCGGCCGTCTGGACCTGGATCAACGTGCCGCCGGTGAACTCGATCGAGTAGTTCAGGCCGCGGACCAGGAACAGGGCGAACCCCGGGATGATGATCGCGGCCGTGAGCCCGTAGGCCCAGCGGCGCCACTTGATGAAATCGTAATTGGCGTTGGCGAAGAGTCGGATCATCTCAGACGCTCAGGGTGGCCATGTCCGGCCGGCGGTCGAGCCAGATCATGTAGAAGGTACGAACCACGAAGATGGCCGTGATCATGGAGGCGGCGATACCGATTATCAGGGTGATCGCAAAGCCCTGCACCGGGCCGGTCCCGACCAGATAGAGAATGAAGGCGGTGAGCGCGGTGCTCACGTTCGAGTCGATGATGGCACTCATGGCGTGCTTGAAGCCCTCGTCCACGGCGGTGCGCACCAGCTTCCCGTGCTGCAGCTCCTCGCGGATACGCTCGAAGATCAGCACGTTCGCGTCCACCGCGATGCCGACCGACAGCACCAGTCCGGCGAGCCCCGGGAGCGTGAGCGTGAACCCGAAGCCCGCGAGCCCGGCCAACGTAAACACGACGTACAGCGCCAATGCGGCTACGGACAGCACGCCCGACAGCCGGTAGTAGCCCACCATGATCAGCACGACGAGGGCCACGCCCACGACACCGGCACGGATGCCGTCCCGGATCGAGTCCTGGCCCAGCGACGGCCCGATGGTGCGCTCCTCGATGATCGTGAGGGGAGCGGGCAGCGCCCCCGCCTTGAGCACCAGCGCCAGATCCTGGGCGTCCTGCAGCGGCTTTGCGCCCAGCTCGATCTGTCCGCGCTGCCCGATCTGGCTCTTGATGACCGGCGGCTGTCCCTGCACTCGGCCATCGAGGATGATCGCCATGTAGTCGTTCACGTGGCGGCCCGTCTCGCGCTCGAAGATGCGCCCGCCGCGCCGCGACAGCACGAAATTCACCACCGACTGGTTGGTGAGCGGATCGCGCGTGGCCTTCGCGTCCTGGAGGTATTCACCCGTGATGATCGGCCGATCCTCCACGGCGTAGAGCGTCCGGTAGCTCCGGCCGGCACGCGACAACACCTCGGTACCCCACCTGAGCTCGATGCCACGGGGAATCAGCCGCTGCACATCGGGCCGCGCCAGCAGGCTCTCGGCCACCGGCACCTGCTCTTCCGGCACGAGATACTCGCCGGGCAGCTGCCCCTGGAAGAGGAGCGACGAGAGGGCGCCGGGGGCGTTCAGGTCGGTCGTATCCTTCGCCGCCGCCTTGCCTTTCGGCGCCTTGCCCTTCGCTTTCCCGGTGTCCGTACCGAACAGCTGCGTCACGCTCGCCGCCGCCGCCCCCTGGCCCGCTACCGTCACCCCAGCCCGCCGCAGCGCCTTGTCGATCTCGGGCAGCGCGTCGCGGAACAGGTTCTTCATGTCGGTGATGCGGAACTCGAGGAACGCCGTGCGCTGGATGATGCTCTTGGCGCGGGCCGGGTCCTTCTCGCCCGCCAGCTCGACGATGAGACGGCAGCGCCCCTGGATCTGCACGACCGGCTCGCTGGTGCCGAACTCATCGATCCGCGTGCGCACCACCTTCTCGGCGCGCTGGATGGCATCGGCGCAGTCGGGGACGGGGCCCTTCGACTGGTCGACTTCGAGGGCCAGATGAATACCGCCCTGCAGATCGAGGCCGAGGTTGATGGGCACGCGACGGATCGTGGTGTCCTTCATGCGACCGGTCGCCGGGTCGCGTACGCGCTGGGTGACGTTGGTGGGGATCAGCTGCCACACGGCGAGGACGAGCAGCCCGCCGATGGCGATGAGTCGTGAGCGGATCGTGCGCATTCGAGTCTATCCCTTGAGGATCGCACGCGCCGCGACCGCGTCGCGCTCGATCTGGTCGACCAGCACCTGGCGCGACGGGAAGGTCTGGGTATCCCGCAGCCGGCGCACCCACTCCACGGTCACCGTCGCCCCATACAGATCGCCGGTGAAGTCGAACAGATGAACCTCGAGGCCGCGCGCGTGCACGCCGAACGTGGGCCGCGGACCCTGATTCATCATGCCTCCGTACCGCTTGCCGTCGATCTCCACCCGCACGGCATATACCCCATCGGGCGGCAGCAGCTTGCGGGGGTCGGGTGACGTGAGGTTGATGGTCGGCACCCCGATGGTCCGGCCCCGCCCCGCGCCCCGCTCCACCACCGCCCGCAAACTGTACGGCCGCCCCAGCCCGCGCTCGGCCGATGCCAGGTCCCCGTGCGCCACGGCCGTCCGGATCAGCGACGACGAGATCGGCTGCCCGTCGTCCTTCACGGCCGCGACCACCTCCATGGCGAACCCGTCCTCGCGCGCCAGCCGCCGCACCATGTCCACGTCGCCCACGCGGCCACGGCCGAACCCATGGTCGTACCCCAGAACCAGCTCCTGCATCCCGAAGCGCGCCCGTAGCACGTCACGCACGAACTCCTCGGGACCGAGACGCGCCAGCTCCGGCGTGAACGCCACGACCTCGACCCGCTCGACGCCGAGCGCCGCCGCCAGCACGCGCTTCTCGTCGGACAGCGTGAGGAGCCGCGGCGCGGCGCTCGGGTTCACCACTTCGAGGGGGTGCGGGTCAAACGTGACGAGCAGGGTCGTGCGCTCGCCCGCCTTCCCGGCCCGCCGCACGACCTCGCGCAGCACGGCCTGGTGCCCGCGATGGATCCCGTCGAACGTCCCGACGGTCGCGACGGTGCTCCCCCCCATCACTGCTCCACCACCACGACGCGGGGCTTGAGCACCTCGCCGACGCGCTCGGCGACCGCGACGAGGTGTCCGCTCCAGAACAGAGCGACGTTTCCCGTTTCCCGCGTCCCGTCTGCCACCGGCACCGGGCGTCCGTGAACTACCGCGGCACGCCCCGCGTCGTCCAGATCTCGAGCCGGCAGGTCGCGGACCAGCTCCGCGGGATCGCGCAGCGCGCGGGCCGTCACCTCGTCGGGCGCCACGGCGTCCGCGAGCCGGAACGTCCCGACCCGCGTCCGCCTGAGCGTCGCGAGATGCGCCCCGCAGCCCAGCGCCTCGCCCACGTCGCGGGCCAGGCTGCGCAGGTACGTCCCGCCACTCACCGTGGCACGGAAGCCCACGTCGGGGGGCGTGAAGCTTTCGAGCTCGAGCTCCGTCACGTCGACCCGTCGCGGTCGCAGCACCACGCCCTCACCGCGACGAGCCCGGCGGTACGCGCGCTCACCGGCCACTTTCACCGCGGAGTACGCGGGTGGCCGCTGGTCGTACGCCCCGCGGAACGCGGCCAGCGCCTCTTCCACCCGCGCCCGATCGAGTGCATGCCACGCCTCCGACGTCGCTACCGTAGCGCCGGTCGCATCGTCGGTGGCGGTCGTGGCGCCCAGCCGGATCACGCCCTCGTACGCCTTGGCCCAGGCCGCCGCGAACGGCGCCAACCGTGTGGCACGGCCCACCACGATCACGAGCAGCCCCGCCGCGAACGGATCGAGCGTTCCCAGGTGACCCACCCGATCGGTCCCGACGGCCCGACGCACGGTGTCGACGACGTCGTGCGACGTGGGTCCATCAGGGCCCCCCGGCTTCGCGACCAGCGCCACGCCGGAGATCAGCCCGCGCCCTCCTTGAGTTCGCGCAGCTTCCGGTCGATCTCCTGGGCGTGCTCCAGCCCACGGTCGAGCTCGAAACGGAGCTCCGGCGTCACGCGTAGCGGCAACTCCTTGGCGAGCTGGGCGCGCAGGAAGCGGGCGGCGCTCGCCAGGCCCTCGAGCGACTTCGCCTTGTCCTCTTCGCCGCCCATCACGCTCACGCGTACGCGGGCGTGCGTGAGGTCGGCGGACACCTCCACGGCGGTGACCGTGACGAACCCGACGCGCGGGTCGCGCACGCTCCCGGTGAGAAACGCCGCCACGGTCTGGCGGATCGCCTCCGCCACGCGCTCGGGGCGGTGGCTCGTCCGTCGCCTCATATCAGAAGAAACTCGCGCTCGTGTCCACGATGCGGGCGCCGTCGGCCGCTTCGATCAGGCGGTCTGCCTCCCGCAACACACTCTGCGCGTGGTCCCGGTCGGTCGATACCACGCACACCGTCAGCTCGGCGCGCTGCCACAGATCGTGATGCGCCGTCTCCGCCGCCGACACGTTGAAGCGGTTGTGGAGGCGGTCCTTGAGGCTCTTCAGGACGTGGCGCTTATCCTTGAGCGAGTGACACGCCACGAGATGCAGCTCCCACGTCATGACCCCAACGATCACGCGGGTGTCAGCGAGCGCGCGACTTCCTCGATCCGGTACGCCTCGATCAGGTCGCCGACCTTCAGGTCGTTGAAGTTCTCGACGCCGATCCCGCATTCGAATCCCTCGCGCACCTCGCGCACGTCGTCCTTGAAGCGCTTGAGCGAAGACAGCGTGCCGTCGTACACCTCGACGCCGTCGCGGACCACCCGCACGCGCGCCGTGCGCGGGATGACGCCCGAGCGGACGAAGCTCCCGGCAATCGTGCCCACCTTCGCGATCTTGAACAGCTGGCGGACTTCCGCCTCGCCCAAGACCACTTCCTTCTTTTCGGGCGCGAGCAGGCCCGCCATCGCCGCCTTCACCTCTTCCACGGCCTCGTAGATGATGCGGTAGGTGCGGATCTCGACCTTCTCGCGCTCCGCCGAGGCGCGCGCGTTGGAGTCGGGTCGCACGTGGAAGCCGATGATGATGGCGTTCGACGCCTTGGCGAGCAGCACGTCCGAGTCCGTGATCGCGCCCACGCCGCGGTGCACGACCTCGACCTTGACCTCGGGCGTCGAGAGCTGAGCCAGTGCGTCCGCGAGGGCCTCGGCCGGGCCGCCCTGATCCGCCTTGATGATGATCCGGAGCGCCGCCGCGCCGCCTTCGGCCCGCTCGGACATGAAGTCTTCGAGCGTCTTCACGCGACCGGTGCGGCGGTGCTGCGCCTCGCGCTCGAGCCGCTGGCGCTTCTGCGCGATGTCGCGCGCCGCCGCCGCGTCCGTCATCACCTGGAACGTGTCGCCGGCTTCGGGCACACCTTCGAAGCCCAGCACCTGCACCGGCGTGGACGGCCCCGCGCCGTCGACCGTCTGGCCGCGCTCGTCGTACATCGCGCGCACGCGCCCGTAGAACTGTCCACAGATGAAGTCGTCCCCGCCGCGCAGCATGCCATTCTGGACGAGGATGGTGGCGAGCGGACCCTTGCCGGGGTCGAGCGTCGCCTCGAGCACCGTGCCATGGGCCCGGCGGTCGGGGTTCGCCTTCAGATCGAGCAGCTCGGCCTGCAGCAGGATCTGGTCGAGCAGCTCCTGCACGTTCTGGCCCGTCTTGGCGGAGATCGGCGTGGCTAGCGTGGTCCCGCCGAACTCCTCGAGCACCACGCCGTGCGCCAGCAGGTCCTGCTTCACCTTCTGCACGTTGGCGGCCGGTAGATCGATCTTGTTGATCGCCACGACCAGCGGAACGCCCGCGTTCTTGGCGTGCGAGATCGCCTCGATGGTCTGCGGCATGATCGCGTCGTCGGCAGCGACCACCAGCACGACGATGTCGGTCACCTGTGCGCCGCGAGCGCGCATGGCCGTGAAGGCTTCGTGGCCCGGCGTGTCCAGGAACGTGATCGAACGCCCGTCCTTGAGCGTGACCTGATACGCACCGATGTGCTGCGTGATGCCGCCCGCCTCGCCCGCCACGACATTGGCCTTCCGGATGTAGTCCAGCAGCGAGGTCTTGCCGTGGTCGACGTGGCCCATGACGGTGACCACCGGCGCGCGCGGCTTGAGATCGCCCGCCTCTTCCTTGGGTGGTTCCTCGGACGCGGCGAGGGCATACTCTTCCTCGCGCTGTGCCTGGAAGCCGAAGGCCGAAGCGATCAGCTCGATCATGTCGAAGTCGAGGCGCTGGTTGATCGTCACCATCTGCCCCAGCTCCTTGAACGCGAAGCCGACGATCTCCTTGGCGGGCACCTTCAGGATGTTCGCGAGCTCGGAGACCGTGATGAACTCGGTCACGCGCACCAGCGTCTTCTCGCGCTCTTTCTCGTCGCGTCGCTTCTGCTCCTCGACCTCGCGGAAGCTCGGTCCCTCCTCGCGCCGGTGCCCTCCCTTCCTCGCCGCCGGCCCTTTGATCGACGCCAGGGTGCGCGAGATGTTCTGGGCGACCGCTTCCTGGTCCACCAGAGATTTCTTGCCCTTTTTGCGCTTCTTCCCCTTCTCACGCCGCCGCTCCTCCAGCGGAATCGCGCCCGGCGCCGCCGAGGCGACGGGTCGGGGGGGCGCGGGCACGGCGCCGCCCGGCGTGGCACTCGCCACCGGCTTGGGCCGCACCGGGGTCGGGATCATGGGCCGCGCGGCGGCGGGAGGCAGCGGGGACGTAATGAAGGGCGCAGCGGCATGGGCCGCGGCGGGCGCGGCGCTCGCCGACTCCGCCCCGGCCTGCTCGCCCACCGGCAGCTCCCTGAACAGCGCCGCGGCGCGCTCCTCGAGCGACGGCTTCGCCTCCTCGTCCACCGCTCTGGCGGCCTCGAGCGCCTCGCGCGCCTTCAGCTCCCGCTCCGCCTCGATGGCCGCTTCGGCCTGGGCCTCTGCGTCGACCGCGGCCATCTCGGCCGCCGTGCGGCGGCGACGCTTGGGCCGCCCGTCGGGCTCTACCGCCGCTACCGGCTCGGCCGCCTTCACGGCGCGGCGGCGCTTGGGAGCCGCGGGCGCATCCTTCTGCTTCCGCTTCTCGCGCTCCCAGCGCGCGCGCATCAGCGCCACCTGCTCGGGCTTGAGCGGCGAGAGGTGGCTACGCACGAAGATGTCCTGCTCCTTGAGCATGCCCATGAGCAGCTCAGAGGAGATCCCAAATTCAGCCGCCAGATCGTGAATCCGCGTCGTCGTCACTCACTCCTCCAAAGACCCGACCAACCCACGCGCCAGCGCGGCATCCGCCACGCCGACGGCCTGCACCGGCGGCCGCCCCAACCCCGCCCCCAACCGCTCCGCCACCGGACCCACCAGCACCGGCACTCGCCGTGCCCGCGCCAGGCGCTCGACCTTCTCCCGGGTGCGCAGGCTGGCGTCCGCCGCGAGTACGACGCACGACAGGGCGTCCCGCTGCAGCTTCGCCCGCACCCCGGTCACCCCGATGACCACCCGCCCGCCGCCCCCGCGGGCGCCCAGCCCCAGCAGCCGGATCAGCCGCTCGCTCACGCCACCGGCGCCGGCGCGCCGCCCCCGCCGCCCCCGCTGCCGTCGCCGCTCCCGCCGCCGTCGCCGCTCCCCCCACCCGCTCCGGGGTCACCCACGGCACCGGGCGCTGCCTCGTCGTCGCCGCCGTCTTCGGTCATCTCGTTCAGAAACGCCATGAGCTTGTCCGCGATCTCGGGCGTCATGCCGGCGATCTTGTCGACATCCTCCCGCTCGAGGTCGAGGATATCCTGGAGGGTCTTGTGCCCGGCGCGCTCCAGCACGTCCACGAGCTCGACGGGCAGACCCTTCAGCTCGCGCAGCGAGACCTTGGTCGCGGCTTCGTCTTCCGCCGGGGGCAGCGGAGCGAAGAGCGGCCCTTCCCCACCGCGCTCCAACCACTCACGGCTCGAGTACAGGTCGATCTTCCAGGCGGTGAGCTCGGAGGCGAGCCGCACGTTCTGTCCGTTGCGCCCGATGGCGAGCGACAGCTGATCCTCGTCCACGATCGCCTGGATCGTCTTGGTCTCGGGGTCGGAGAACACGCGCGCGACCCGCGCCGGCGCGAGCGCGAGCTTCGCGAACCGCTCGGGATCGGGGGACCACGGGACGATGTCGATGCGCTCGCCGTTCAGCTCGTTCACCACCGCCTGCACGCGCGACCCCTTCATGCCCACGCACGCGCCCACCGGATCGATCGCATCGTCGCGCGACGAGACGGCGATCTTGGTGCGGCTCCCCGCTTCCCGCGCCGTGGCGCGGATCTCGACGATCTGCTGCTGGATCTCCGGCACCTCGAGCTTGAACAGGGCCTTGACGAACAGCGGGTCGGCGCGCGACAGAATGAGCCGCGGGCCCTTGGGTGTCTCCTCGATCCGCTTCAGCACGGCGCGGATCGTGTCCCCCTGATGGAAATGCTCGCGGTGGTTCTGCTCACGGTACGGAATGATCGCTTCGGCTTCACGGAACTTCGCGAGCATGACGACGATCTTGCCGCGCTCGATCTGCTGCACTTCGCCCGACAAGAGCTCGCCGACCTTGTCGGAGAACTCTTCCCGGATGCGCGCCCGCTCGCCCTCGCGGACCCGCTGGATGATGCGCTGCTTCGCGGCCTGCACGGCGGTGCGGCCGAACGCCTCGAACGGCACTTCCTCTTCCAGGACATCCCCCACCTGGAAATCCGGATCCTCGAAGCGCGCTTCCTCGAGCGCCACCTGCGAGCCCGGATCCTCCACGGTCTCGACCACCGTGCGGAGCACCGCGATCCGGATCGTGCCCTTGAGCTCGTCGATGCCGATCTCGTCCCGCACATTGGGACCGTAGCGTTTCACGAGGGCGGCGTGCAGCCCGTCCTTCAGCAGGTCCAGCAGCTCCGTCCGCTCGAGCTGCTTGCTGTTCGTCAGCTCCCGCATCGCGGAGACTACATCGCTTGTATTCGTCGTCATGGGTTCCTCGTCACCAATCCACCGCCAAACGCGCGTCGCGAATTCCGGCCAGCGGCACCGGCCGCGGCGCTCCCCCCTGGGGCTCGAGCACTACCGTCGCCTCGTCGGGCACCGCCACGATGCGCGCACGCACGCGGCCGAGCCCCGCCACCGTGGCCTGGACCTCGCGGCCCACGAATCGCACCCAGTGCCGGTGCCAGCGCAATGGCCGCTCGATCCCCGGGCTCGATACTTCGAGCATGTAGCGGCGCCCCAGCGGACCATCCGCGTCGAGCCACGCCTCGAGCGCCCGGCTCGCCGTGGCACAATCGTCCACGGTCACACGTCGCGGCGGCTCGCTGGGCGGCCATTCGATGCGCGCTTGAACGAGCGGCCGGTGCTGCGTGCCGCCGATGCGGAGGTCGGCCAGTTCGAGGCCCAACTCTGCCAATCGGGCCCGAAACGACTCGACGAGGCTGTCGGAGAGCATAAAAAAAAGCGCGGGCCCAACTTCGCCCGCTTCACCGGCCGGAATCTAGCCGCCCGGGGGCGGCTGTCAAGCGAGCGGCAATCCCACGTAAGCGATCATGCGTCCGTCTCGCCCGCCCGAGGCGCGGTGCGAGAAAAAGTGCTCGCGGTCATGCGCGCTGCACCACGAGGAGAGCGTGATCTCTCCCAGCCCGAGCGCCTGCCCCTGCTGCGCCAGCGCGGCCCGGAGATCCACGTGCCCCGGCCCTGTCTCCGCGCGCCCGCTGAATTGGCTCAGCACTTCAGAACCTACTTCATAGCACTCACCACAAATGCCGACCCCACAATGCATTACAATGTCAGCCGACCGCACGAATGCCAGCCGCTTCACGAGCTCCACGCCGCGCTCCAGGATGCCTCCGGCAGTCCCCCGCCATCCGGCGTGGAGCAGCGCGACCACCTGCTTCTGGGGTGCGACGAGGTAGACGGGGATACAATCGGCGACGGTGACCGTGAGCAACAGCCCTCGTGCTCCAGTCGCGTGCCCATCCACCCCGTCGACGATCAGCCACCCGTCGCTGGCCGCCGGGTGCCACCGCACCGTGGTGCCGTGCACCTGGTGCGCCAGAATCACGCCGGGGAAGCGCGGACGGACCGCCGCGCCGACGGCGCGCCAGCGCGACATCACCTGGCCGACGTTCTCTTCGCTCCACAAGCCGAGGGAGAACCCGTGCCCGCGGGTCGTGATCCCGGCGACGAGGCCGTAGCGGGACGCCCATTCGGCGAGCTCCATGCGCGGGACGGCGGAGTCACCGAGCGGCGCTTCGCGCAGCGACGGAATGACGGACGCCGGAGCGGGTGGTGAGACGTCTTTCACGCTTCCCGTCTCTCGATTTGCGCTCCCACCGCGCGCAGCCGCTCATCGATCCGCTCGTAGCCCCGCTCGATCTGGCCGATGTTGTGGATCACGGAGTCGCCGTGGGCGGCCAGGGCCGCGAGCAGCATCGCCATGCCGGCCCGGATGTCCGGGCTTTCCACGACGCCCCCGTGGAGCGGCGAGGGCCCGGCGATCACGGCTCGGTGCGGATCGCACAGCACGATGCGGGCCCCCATCCCGATCAGCTTGTCCACGAAGAAGAGGCGCGACTCGAACAGCTTCTCGAACACCAGGAGGATCCCCTCGCACTGCGACGCGACCACGATCGCGATCGACATCAGATCGGCGGGGAAGGCGGGCCACGGGCCGTCCTCCAGCTTCGGCACGTGCCCGCCCAGGTCGGGGCGAATGCGGCGCTCCTGACCGGCATCCACGATCAGCTGGGTGCCGTCGAGTCGGGGTCGGACGCCCAGCCGCTCGAACCCCAGGAGGATGCTGCGCAGATCCTCGCCGCGCACGCCGTCGATCGTGATCGCGCCGTTCGTCACGGCGGCGAGCCCGATGAACGAGCCGATTTCGATGTGGTCCGGCCCCACGGTGCAGGCAGCGGCGGCGAGCGGCAATCCGCCCTCGATCGTGAGCGTGTTGGTCCCGACGCCCTGGATGCGCGCGCCCAGGTCCGACAGGAAGCGCGCGAGATCCTGGACGTGCGGCTCGCAGGCGGCGTTCCGCAGGGTGGTCGTGCCGCGGGCGGAAACCGCCGCCATCAGGGCGTTCTCGGTGGCCGTGACGCTGGTTTCGTCGAGGAAAATGTCGGCCCCAACGAGGCTCTTCGCCTCGAGCTGGTAGGCGGCGCCGACGGTGACCTCCGCCCCGAGCCGCTCGAGGGCGAGGAAATGGGTGTCCACGCGCCGCCGGCCGATCACGTCGCCGCCCGGAGGCGGGAGACTCACTCGGCCGAAGCGCGCCAGCATCGGGCCGGCCAAGAGGATCGACGCGCGGATGCGGGCGCACAGCGCGGGGTCGAGCTCGCGCGGCTCGGCCCGCGCGGCATCGACCTCCACGGTGTTCGGCCCCAGCCAGCGGACCTCGGCGCCGAGATGCGCCAGCAAGGCGAGCATCGTCTCGACGTCGCGGATATGCGGCACGTTGTCGATCCGGCAGGGCCCATCGGCGAGCAGCGTCGCCGCGAGGATGGGAAGGGCCGCATTCTTGTTGCCGGCCGGGCGGATCGTGCCTTTCAAGGCGCGGCCGCCCGTGACCGAAAAGGACGGTGGCATGGGTCAGCCAAGCTATGCGGCGGCTTGCGCCGGCGTCAAGCGTTCGCGAACATTCGCGACGTGAACGTGAGTCCGGTTCTCGCGCTCGCGGGCCTGGCCGCGATCGGCTTGCTCGCGACGCGGCTGCCGCCCGTCCGGTGGCGCCACCTGACCAGCCTCGACCCGATCCTCGCCGCCGGCGGTCCCCTCGTATTGTTGGGTCTCGTGCTCGGGCCCGGGATCGACCTCATCAATCGACCGGTGCTGGACGCGCTCGCGCCGGTCACGGCGCTCGCCATCGGCTGGATCGGCGCCGCCCTCGGGGCCCGATTCGCGTGGCGCTACGTGCGGCGCATCGGACGCGGCACGTGGCTCCTGGCCGCGCTCTCCGCCGCGGCGGCCTTCGCGGCGGTCACGCTCGGCGCGTGGCTGCTCGGCCGCCTCGTCCCGGCCCTGACCACCGCATGGACGCCGCGCCTGCCGGCGCTCTTGACCCTCGGGGCGGTGGCCGCCGCGTCCGGGCCGGGGGCGGTGACCCTGGTCGCCCGGGTGATGGGGATTCGTAAGAGCGCGACCCGCGCCTTTACATTGGCCGCGGCGCTCGAGACCGCATGCGGCGCCCTCGTTCTGACCTTGCCGCTCGCCTTGCACCGGGCCCACCCGCTCCTGGGCCGCGTCGGGCTGGGTTGGCTCGCGTGGCTCGTCCTCGCGGTGGGGAGCGGCGCGCTGGTCGGCATCGTGTTCCTCGCGCTCACCCGACTGCGGCCGGAGCCTGCCGACGTGGACCTCGTGCTCCTCGCCACGCTGCTGTTCGGCGCCGGCGTCGGCTATGCGGCGGACCTCTCGCCCTTCTTGGTGTGCGCCCTCGCGACGGCCCTGATCGTGAACGCATCACCCCGGCGCCACGCCGTGCGCCGGGTGCTCGCGGACTGGGAGCCGCCTATCTATGCGATTTTCCTGGTCATCGCCGGGGCCTTGCTCACGCTCCCGACGGTGTGGATCCTGGTCGCGATACCGCTGCTTGCGGCCGCGCGCGCGGCGGCCAAGTGGGCCGTGGTGCGGTACGCCGGCGTCCCACTCCGCTTGGGCGCGTTCCCGCCCAACGTCGGGCTTGGCACCATGGCGCAGGGCGGCGCCGCCATCGCGATGGGTCTGAACTTCTTCAACACGTACGGGAGCGACGGCACCGGTGCGAGCGGCGCGCTGTTGACGACCATCGTGCTCGGCGTAGCGGCCGCGCAGCTGGCCGCGCCTCCCCTGATGGTGCTGGCCCTCCGGACGACGGCCGCGAGTCCCGCCGCGCCCGCGCCGTTGACACCGGCCACGGCGCCGGCTGAGCTTAGTGCCAACGCTCCCGCGGACTGGCCGCGATGATCCCAACCTGGGTGGCGGTGGTGACCGGGATTTCACTCGCGATTCTTGCCCTGGCGGCGATCGTGATCGCGGCCGCGTCAGTGGTGGCGGCGCTGGGCTTCCGCGCGTTCCTGCGGGTGGTGCGCGAGCTGGCGGGGCCTGCCCTCGGCGACGTGCGAGCGCTGGTGGCCGCGATCCGTAGCGAGGCCGATGGTCTGGTCGGCACCTCCCGCGACCTGCGCGAGCGAATCGTCAAAGCCGCCGATGCGGCCGAGGCGCGGCTGGCCGATCTGGACGCCGTGTTCGAAGTCGTGCAGGAAGAAGTGGAAACGACGGTGCTCGACGTGGCTGCGACGCTGCGCACGCTGCGCCGTGGCATCAATCTGCTGGAATGGGGCCGGCGCACGCTCAAGCGGGGGAAGAAGCACTGACGGGGAAGCAGCTCCTCGCGGCCGCGGCGGCCGGCCTGGTCGGGGTGGCCCTGTTCCCCGGCGCTGCGCACGCCTGGACGCCCGGGACCCATGTCTACCTGGGCGAATCCGTCCTCGCAAACCTGCACCAGCTGTCGGGGGGCGTGGTCGATCTGCTGCGCGCATTTCCCTACGACTTCCTCTACGGCAACATCGCCGCCGATACCTCGATGGCCAAGAAGTACGCGCCGGTGGGCCGGCACTGCCACGCCTGGCACGTGGGTCAGGAAATCTTCGACCTGGCCCACACCGATCCGCTGCGCGCGTTCGGCCTCGGCTATCTGTCGCACCTGGCCGCGGATGCGGTAGCCCACAACTTCTTCGTACCGCGCCAGCTCGTGCTCACCTCCAGCACGGCAGCGCTGGGCCACAGCTACTGGGAGAGCCGGTTCGAGACCCATCTGGGCCCTGCCTACGCGGGCACAGCGAAAGAGCTCATCCTCCAGGATCACACGCCGAGCGACACGCACCTCGACACGATCATCTCACCTACGCTGTTCAGCGTGGGCACCAGCCGGCGGCTGTTCCGCGGCATGGTGCATCTCACCGAGAGCGAGAGCTGGCGCTGGGCATTCCAGATGATCCTCGAGAACACGCGCTGGGATCTGCCCGACGCGGACGTGGAGCGCCACATGGCCGTGGCGTTCGAGTACGTGATGGAGATGCTAGGGGAGAAAGACGCGGCGGCGCGGCGGCTCGATCCGGCCGGCGATCAGGCGCTCAAGCTCGCGAAGCGAATGCGGCGGCAGGCGCTCCACGAGGGCGGCCGCGAGGATCCCGAGCGGATGCTCGAGACGGCGGAACACCACTTCGGGCTGCCGACGCCGCCCCTCGCGTACTGGCGGCAATCCCAGGCGCAGCGCCCGTGGCGGGACCGGGAGCAAGACTAGGAACGGGAGCCGGCATCCAGGGCGTCGATCCGGCGAAGCTCCTCCGCCGCAAAGCGGCGCCGCATGGCAGGTAGAATCACCAGCCCGATAACCGCCGAGGCCCCGCCGATCGCTAAGAGCGGGTACCAGACGTGCCGCGGCTGGGAGCTCAATGCGGCCGCCGCCCCCACGAGCGCCAAGCCGCCGCCGACGGCGATCATCCCGACCAGCAGCGTGAGCACCAGGCGACGGGCTCTACCCCGACCGCTCAGAACACCGATGATCGCCCCGACGACGCCCAGGAAGCTGCCGAGCATGGTGCCGACCAGAGTCCCAACCCGCTCGCTCCACCAGCCGCCGTTCGTTCCGGCCTGACCGGCCCACGGCTGGAGGTGAATCGGCCCGAGCCAGACCGTTCCCGGCCCGGAGAGGACCAGGTTGATCTCGAGGCGGCTTGGGACTTGGGACGCGCCGCTCATGTCGAAGGGGAGCTCGAACCGCCGCCAGTTCGACTCGCCGTGGAAGGCCGCAAGCGAGCCCTGCGCGGCGAGCGTGCGGGTGAAAAACCGCTCGCCGTTCGGGAACACCGTCCACATCTCGAGGAAACCCTGCCCCTCCACACCCTGATAGCGGACCTGACCGGCGACGACGTAGCGCGGGCCCGAGACCGGCGGGTGATCGATTGTGACGAGATGAAGCGACGTCGGCCCCGCGGCCGTGGCGCGGAGCTCGAGGACGGGCGTGCCACCCGGCCCCTCGCCGGCCCGCACTACACCCCCGGGCACGACCGTCCGCGACCAATCGATCGTCAGGTCCTGTGCGGCCACCGCACGCGTGGCCACCAGGAGCGCCATGCAGGCGCTAGCGAGCACGTGTCTCATGTCGATCCTCCTGCTCCTTTCGATGAGCTTCCAGGAGCGCGTGGAACGTCTCGGCGTTGAGCAGACCGTCGGCGTACGCGGCACGCAGCCGCAGCTCGAACGGACCGGCTTCTGGCGCGGCGTCGACCAGCTTGACCTTGTCGATGAGCCGATCCAGCCGCAGTCGAACCGTGGGGTACGAGATCCCGTACTGGGCTGCGAGGTCCTTCAGCGTCCCCCCAGCCAGGAGGAACCGCTTCAAGAAGCCGAGGTCCTCGTCGCTCAAGTGCTCAATCCACGGTTTGGCCACGTGCTCACGCCTTTCACTATATTTAGTGCAAAATCAATATTATTGATATAATAACTAAAGTCAAGTTCACGAAACACAAAGCCGGCTCCCCCCGGCGCAGGTTGCCACAGCGCGAGGAGTTACGGGACCGACGATGAAAAGGTGGTTTGTGTGCTTAGCGGCTCACGCAGTGAGCTTCTGCTCCAGCACCCGTTGAGCGAGCTTGGGATCGGCCGTGCCGCGAGAGGCCTTCATCACTTGTCCAAGGAAGAACTGCACCAGTTTCGTCTCACCAGTCTTGTAGCGTGCCACCTCGGCGGGATGAGCCGCGAGCACCTCGCTCACCCAGCCGGCCAAGACACCGGTGTCCCCTACCTGGATGACGCCCAGCGCCTCGGCCACGTTGCGCGGCTCCCCGCCGCGCTCGGCGACGTCGGCGAACACCCGCTTCGCGGCCTGATGGCTGACATAACCGCCCCGAATCAGTCCGATCAGATTCGCCAGCGCGCCTGGCGGCACGCGCAGCCCGTCCGCGTGATCCTTGGCGTCCTCGAGCACTTCCGTCATTACCCAGTTCGCCGCGGTCTTGGCGTCCGCTCCCGCGTGGACCACGGCCTCGTAGTAGTCGGCCACGGTGCGATCGGCCGTGAGCACGGCGGCGTCGGTCACGCTCAGCGCATACTTCTCGACGAAGCGCTCGCGCTTTTTCGCGGGCAGCTCCGGCAGGAGCGTCTGCTGCTCGGCGATGAACTCCTCGGTGAGCACGAGCGGCGGGAGGTCGGGGTCCGGGAAGTAGCGGTAGTCGTGGCTCTCTTCCTTGCTGCGCTGCGGCCGCACGCTGTTCGTCTTCGAGTCGTACAGCATGGTCTGCGGGGCGACCGTGCCCCCGCCCTCGAGCGCGGCGATCTGGCGATCCCGCTCGACGGTCAGGGCCTTCTCGACGTAGGCGAAGGAGTTGATGTTCTTCACCTCGGTCTTGGTGCCGAGCGCGGTCTCGCCGGCGCGGCGCACGGAGACGTTCGCGTCCACGCGCAGGCTCCCCTTTTCCATGTCGCAGTCGGAGATCCCCGCGTACTCGAGCACCTGCTTGAGGGTGAGGAGGTACGCGCGGGCCTCGTGGGGCGACCGGAAATCCGGGCCGGTGACGATCTCGATCAGGGGCACGCCGCAGCGGTTCAGGTCGATCGCCGTCTGCTTCGGGAAGCGGTCGTGCAGCGACTTCCCCGCATCCTCCTCCACGTGCAGGCGCTGAATCGTAGCGGTGGCGATCCCGCGGTCCGGCGACAGGTACGACAGCGACCCGGCGGTCGCGAGCGGCTGCTCGAACTGCGAGATCTGGTAGCCCTTCGGCAGGTCGGGATAGAAGTAGTTCTTGCGCGCGAACACGCTCCGCGGATGCACGCTGCACCCGAGCCCCAGCGCGGCGCGTACCGCGAGCTTCAGCGCCTGCTCGTTCGGCACCGGCAGCGCGCCCGGCAGGCCGAGGCACACCGGGCAAACGTTAGTGTTGGGCGGGGCCCCGAACGCAGCCGAGCAGCCGCAGAACATCTTCGATACCGTGCGCACCTGGACGTGCGTCTCCAGCCCGATGACCGTCTCCCAGGCGCCCGCCATCACGCCTCCTCGCCGGCCGGGACGGCCCGCTCGAGCGCGTACGCCGCCTCGAGCATCTCGTCCTCGAGGAACGCCTGGCCGATGAGCTGCCCGCCGATCGGCAGGCCCTTGATGCGGCCGATCGGGACGGAGATGGCGGGCAGTCCCGCGAGGTTCGCCGTCACTGTGAAGATGTCGGAGAGGTACATCGCCACCGGGTCGTTGAGCTTCTCGCCGGCCTTGAAGGCCGGGGTCGGCGTGGTCGGGGTGAACAGCAGATCCACGCCGCGATCGAAGACGTTGCGGAAGTCCTGGGCGATCAGCGCGCGCATCTGCTGCGCCTTCCGGTAGTATGCGTCGTAGTAGCCCGACGACAGCACGTACGTCCCGACGAGCACCCGGCGCCGCACCTCGGGGCCGAATCCTTCGCCGCGCGTCGTGCGGTACAGCGAGCGCACGTCTTCCGATCCGTTGAAGCGCGGGCCGTACCGGGCCCCGTCGTAGCGCGCCAGGTTGGAGGACGCCTCGGCCGGCGCGATGATGTAGTAGGTCGCAACCGCGTACGCCGTGTGGGGCAGCGAGACCTCGCGCACCGCCGCCCCCAGCTCGCGCAGCAGGCGGATCGCGCGGTCGCAGGCCCGGCGCACCGCCGGGTCCAGGTCCTGCGGGAAGTACTCCTTCGGCACCCCGATCACGAAGCCTTGGAGCGATTCGGGCACGTTCGGGAGGCGCAGCGAGTCGCGGTCTTCGCACGTCGCGTCTCTGGGGTCGCGCCCGCTGATCACCGAGAGGACGCGGGCCGCGTCGTGCACGCTCCGGCCCAGCACGCCGATCTGGTCGAGCGAGGAGCCGAACGCCACGAGGCCGGAGCGACTCACCCGCCCGTAGGTGGGCTTGATCCCCACGACCCCGCAGAGCGACGCCGGCTGGCGCACCGAGCCGCCCGTCTCCGAGCCCAGCGCGGCGGGTACCGCGCCCGCGGCGACCAGCGCCGCCGAGCCACCCGACGAGCCGCCCGGCACCCGCGTCTTGTCGAACGGGTGGAGCGAGCGGCCGTACGCCGAGTGCTCCGTGGACGACCCCATGCCGAACTCGTCGCAGTTTGTCTTCCCGGCGATCAACGCGCCCGCCGCTTTCAGCTTCGCCACGGCAGTCGCGTCGTACGGCGAGCGGTAGCCCTCGAGGATCTTCGAGCCGCAGCTCGTGGTGAACTCGAGCGTGCAGATGTTGTCCTTCACCGCCACCGGCATGCCGTACAGCACGCCCGACGGATGCGCCGCCGCCGCCTGCGCGACCAGCGACTTGCGGAGCTCCTTGATCGGGGTGAGACAGGCGTTCAGCCGCTTGACCTTGACGATGCGATCGGCCGCCGCCTTGGCGCTCGCCAGCGCTTCGCTGGGATCGCTCACGCTTCGGCGTCCTCGAACTGCCCGAGCTTGGGCACGAGGAAGAAGCCGTCTCGGAAGGCGGGCGCGAGCTCGGCGGGTCCGAACGCGAGCGGCCAGGGCTTCACTTCGTCGGGGCGGAACCGCACCGCGTCCGGCCCCGGCACGAACGGCTTCACGCCCTCGCTCGCCGGCACGGCGTTGATCTGGGCGACGTACTCGAGAATCCGCGACATCTGCTCGGCCAGCAGCGGGAGCGCTTCCTCGCTCACGTCGAGCTCCGCGAGCTGCGCGATCCTGCGAACCTCGTCATGCGTGACGCTCATGCACTCTCCCACTCGCGCTCGAGCCCGGCGTAGGCGACGAGCAGCTGCTTGGTCCCGATCTCCTGGTCGTCGAATTCAACGGTCACCTTGAGCTCGCGGCCGGAGCCCGACACCGCCCGCACCACCCCGCCCCCGAACTTGCGGTGCCGCACCCGCTCACCGGCCGCGTAGCGCGGCGCGTCCTGCGACGCCTCGACCTCCCAATCCAGCTCCGCCGGCCCCGCGCGCGGCGACCGGCCGCCCCGCGCCGCGCCGCGCCCACCGCGCGCGCCGCGGTCCCACATGGGCGTCGTGCTCCGCTCTTCCAGCGCGCCCGCCGGCAGCGCCTCGAGGAAGCGCGACGGCTCCGACAGCTCGAGTCGCCCGGTGCGGTAGCGCGTGCGCGCCCATGAGAGATACAGTTTTTCGCGCGCGCGCGTGAGTCCCACGTAGCACAACCGTCGCTCCTCCTCGAGTCCCCCCGGCTCGCTCGCCGATCGCGCCAGCGGGAACAGACCGTCCTCGAGCCCGGTGAGCGTCACGACCGGCCATTCGAGGCCCTTCGCCATGTGCACCGTCATCAACGTGACGCCGGTCGGGTCCCCCGTCCCCTGGTCGGCCGACGCCACGAGTGCCGCCTGGGTGAGGTACCGCTCGATGAGCGATGCGCCCGCACCCCTGCCCTCGCCCCCGGCTTCATCCCCCGCCTCATCCCCCTCGTCCTCCGCCGTCTCGGCCCACGCCGCCGCCCCGGCGATCAGCTCCTGCACGTTCTCGAGGCGCTCCACACCCTCGGGTCCCTCGTCGGCCAGATATTGGGCGTAGCCCACCGCCGCCACCGCCTGCTCCAACGCCGTGGCGGGATCGGTCGCGGCATGCCGCGTCCGCAGCTCGTCGATCAGCGCGGCCACCCCGACAAAGGCCGCCCGCACATTGGGCCGCAGGTCGGGGATCCGCTCGGCCGCCCGGGCGGCGTCGAGGAGCGGCTGCCCCCATTGGGTCGCCGCGCGTACGAGCTGCGCGAACGACGCGTCGCCGATCCCCCGCCGGGGCACGTTCACGATGCGGGCGAACGCCTCGTCGTCCCGGGGATTGGCGATGAGCCGGAGGTAGGCGAGCACGTCCTTGACCTCGCGGCGCTCGTAGAAGCTCACGGCGCCGACCAGCCGGTACGGGATCCCCCGGAACCGGAACGCCTCTTCGAGCGGCCGCGACTGCGAATTGGTGCGGTACAGGACCGCCATCCCTTCGTACGCCAGGTCGCCGTCTGCCGCCCGGCGGCTGAGCTCGCCGGCGAGCCACTCCGCCTCGTCCCGCTCGTCCGCCGCGGTGAGCAGCGTGACCGGCTCCCCGCCCTGCTTCGCGGTGAACAGCGTCTTGCCCAGCCGGCGGCCGTTTTCCGCGATGACGCCGTTCGCCGCATCGAGGATCACCTGGGTGGACCGATAGTTCTGCTCGAGCTTGATGAGGGTCGTCCCGGGGAAGTCCTGCTGAAACGAGAGCATGTGTCGCACATCCGCGCCGCGCCAGCCGTAGATCGCCTGGTCGTCGTCGCCCACCACGCAGAGGTTTCTGTGCTCGGTGGCGAGCTGCTTCACGAGCCGGTACTGGGCGGCGTTGGTGTCCTGGAATTCATCCACCAAGACGTGATCGAAACGCCGCTGCCAGTACGCCAGGCGCTCCGGACGCTCGGCGAACAGCGTGAGCGGAAACAGCAGGAGGTCGTCGAAGTCCATGGCGTTGGCCTGACGGAGTGCGGGGCCAAGCCCCGCATAGATTTCCGCCGCGACGCGCTCCAGCGGGCTGTCGGCGCTCGCGCCCAGCTCTTCGGGGAGGATCATCCGGTTCTTCGCTCCCGAGATGATGGCGTGGATCGCGCGCGGGGGATTGGCTTTGGGGGAGTGACCCCGCTGCTCCAACAGGCGCTTGATGAAGGACTCCGAGTCGTCCTGATCGTAGATCGTGAAATTCGGCCCGAAACCGAGCAGGGCCGCCTCACGCCGGAGCAGGCGCGCCGACAGCGCATGGAAGGTGCCGATCCACAGACCGCGCGGGTCGGCGCCGAGCAGCGCGGCCACCCGCGCACGCATCTCTCCCGCCGCCTTGTTCGTGAACGTGACGGCGAAAATCCGCGATGGCGCGACGCCCCGCTCGCGGATGAGGTGCGCGATCCGGGCCGTGAGAACGCGCGTCTTGCCCGAGCCCGCGCCGGCGAGCACGAGGAGCGGGCCGCCGGGATGGCGGACCGCGGCATCCTGCTGGGGATTCAGCGCGAGGGTCACGTCGCGCTCACGAGCGGGAATTCGAGCACGAACTCGGCCCCCTCCCCAGTCGGGGCCGGCCGGTACACCAACCGGCCGCCGTGCTGTTGCTCGACGATGCGACGCGCCAGCGCCAGTCCGATGCCCCACCCCCCCGGCTTGGTCGAGACGCCCGGCTCGAACAGCTGGGCCCGCACCTCCGGGGGCACGCCGGGACCGTCGTCGCGAACGCTCAGCCGGGCGGTGCGGCCCGCCGCATCCACCGCCACGTCGATCCGCCCGCCGCGTCCCGAGAGCGCGTCGATCGCGTTCTTGATCACGGCCTCGAGCGCCCACTCGAGCAGCACGGGATCGCCGAGCGCGGTGGGGCCCGGCCCGGTCGCGCGCAGCGCGAGCGTCACCGGGCTCGCCAGCGTGGGGAGCCGCGGGCGGAAGTAGCTCACCACCCGCTCGGCCAGGGCACCCAACCCCACCGCCTCCCGGCGCGCCGGCCGACCGATGCGCTCGAACCGCTTGGCCACCCGCTCGAGGCGTTCCGCATCGGCCTGAAGATGCTCCGCCAGCTCGGCCCCCGGGGTACCCGGATTTTCCCGCAGGTAGGCAATCCATCCCGTGAGGCTCATGAGCGGCGTGCCGAGCTGGTGGGCCGACTCCCGCGCCATGGCGACCCACAGCCGGTCGCGCGCGGCGGCGACCTGCGAGCGGTAAGCCCACCCGGCGAGCAGCGCCAGGCACAGGAGCACTGCGCCTTCGAGTGCGGCGATACTCGCGAACCGCCGCGCGGCGGTTCCGGTGCCGTAGTGGATGGTACCCACGCCCGGCTGGACCAACGGGGGGTTCTCGATGTCCAGCGCGGCGATCCAAGCCTGCAGGCGTGCCGTGTCGGCGCCGATCTGCGGAGGCGCGTTATCGAGCGCCGTGATGTGACCCGCAGTGTCCATCACGACGATCGCGATGCCGAGCGAGCGCACCTGGCGGGCGAGGTCGAGCAGGGCGTCGGTGGCGGCGTCGGGGCGCGGATCGTTCAGGCCGGCGAACACCCGGCCGAGCAGGGTGCTGGTCTGCCGCGCATCGTCCCGCAGGTGGCGCGCCACCACCCACGCATACCAGATGGTGATCCCGCCGAGCAGCAGCGCCAGCCCCGCCACGACGGGAGGACCCGCGCGGCGCAGGGCCGCGTTACGGACCACCGGCGGAGGGCGGCACGAGGCGCTCCATTCCCAGGTACGGGACCAGCGCCGCCGGAACCGTCACGGAGCCGTCAGGCTGCTGCCGCGTCTCGAGCAGCGCCGCGATGGTGCGTGGCAGCGCCACGCCCGACGCGTTGAGCGTGTGGGCCAGCTCCGGCTTCGCGCCCGCAGCCGGGCGGTAGCGGATGTTGGCGCGCCGTGCCTGGAAGTCGGTGAAGGAGCTCGCGCTCGAGACCTCGAGCCACTGGCCGACGCCCGGCGCCCAGACCTCGAGGTCGTAGGTCTTGGCGCTGGCGAACCCCAGGTCGCCCGCCGCGAGTAGCACGACGCGGTAAGGGAGCTCGAGGCGCTGCAGTACGGCCTCGGCGTGCCCGGTCATCCGCTCGTGCTCGGCCGGTGAATCGGCGGGCCGCGCGAACCGAACCAGCTCCACCTTGTCGAACTGATGCACCCGCAGCAGTCCACGGGTGTCCCGCCCGGCGGCCCCCGCTTCGCGCCGGAAGCACGGCGTGTAGGCGGTATAGGCCAGCGGCAGCTTCCCACCGTCCATGATCTCATCGCGATGCAGGTTCGTGACGGGTACCTCGGCGGTCGGGACGAGGAAGAGATCGTCGGGCGCTGTCTTGTACGCGTCGTCTTCGAACTTGGGGACCTGGCCCGTACCCTGCATCGTCTCGCGCTTCACGAGGAACGGCGGCTCCACCTCGACGTAGCCGTGCTCCCGCGTGTGCAGGTCGAGCATGAGGTTGATGAGCGCGCGCACCAGCTTCGACCCGGCGCCCACAAAGACCGGGAACCCCGACCCCGAGACCTTCGCGCCGCGCGCAAGGTCGAGCAACCCGAGGGATTCGCCGATCTCCCAGTGCGGCTTGCCGCCCTTCGGCGCCGGCTCGCCCCAGGTCCGCACGGTCTTGTTGTGCGACGCGTCGCCGTCCGGCAAGTCCGGCAGCGGGACGTTCGGGACGTAGAGCAGCTTCTCTTCGAGCGCCGCCTCGACACCCTTGAGCTCCGCCTCGAGCGCGTCGATCCGCTCGCCCAGGGCGCGGCGCGACTCGCGCACGTCCGGCGGCAGCGCTCCTTTCTCCTTCATCAGACGCGCGTCGGCCTTCGCGGCCTCGTTGCGCTCACCCTTGAGCTGGTCGAGCTGGCCGGTGAGCGCGCGGCGGCGCATGTCCAACGCCTCGAGCTCGTCGAGCAGCCGCGTGACGGTCGGATCGCCGCGCCGGGCGAGCGCGGCGCGCACCTGCTGGGGCGAGGCGCGCAGGAGCTTGAGATCGATCACGACGCTACTGTTTCGGGAGTCCGGGCTCGAGACCGCGGTAACCGCAGTTCTGGTCCACCAGGATCTCGAAATCCACGCGGCGGGCCGTCGAGTCCACGCTCAGGACGCGCAGCCTGGCGTACAACGACACGGTCACGCCGAACGAGCACGTGGTCGGCCGCGAGCGGACCAGCACGACCGTCCCCGTATCGAGCGCGAGCGGCTTGTCGAAGATGTAGCCCCCGGTCGGCGCAAGCGTGATCGCGTTGAACGGCGTCGTGGACCGCTGCAGACCGGACAACTGGCCCAGATTGATCGCGCCCGTGGGAAACAGCGCGGGCGCCCCGAGCGAGTCGAAGTCGAAGGCGAAGTCGAGCGCGGTGGTCTGGTCCGTCCGGACGGGTTGCGCGGCGTCGAGCGTGTAGGCCGACGGCTGGGTGATAGCCGTCCCCCGCAACGCGAACAGTGACACGGTGTCCACCACATTGGTGAAGAAGGGGGCGGGCAGGCCCGTCGTGTCGCCGCATGCCGCGGCTAGCAGTGCGAGCCCCGTCAACGCGACGTGCCGTGCGGAAATTCGACGGTGGGAAGGCATTCGGTGCGGGGAAGATACCGCGCGGCGTGCAAGTGGGTCAACCCACGGTGGCTGCTTGACTTCGCCAGTTTCCATTCCTAGCTTGGCCGCCGTATGGCGACAATCCGGGATGTGGTCGAAGCGCTCGCCCGCCGCGGCGGCGTGGACGCGGTGGTGGTCGTGGGGCGTGACGGGTTGCCGATCGACGCCCGCGCGGCCGACGGCCTCGACGCCGAGAACGTGGCCGCCCTGCTGCCATCGGTCATCAACGGGTTGACGCAGCTGGGCCAAGCGGGAGGGCGCGGGGAATTCGGCACCGGCGTGCTCGAATTCGGGTCCGGCCTCGCCGTGGTCTCCGTCCTCAACGCCGACGCTTTGCTGGTCGTCCTGGTGCGGCCGTCCACCAACGTGGGCGCCCTGCTCTACGACCTGCGGCGCCACCGCTCGGCGATCGCCGGGCTGCTCTGACCCAGGAGTCGCTCTCCTTGTCGCCCGCCCGGCGGCATCTCCTCGTCGTCGACGACGAGCCGCATATCGGGTTGCTGCTGCGCCCGCACCTCGAACGCCTCGGCTACATGGTGAGTCTCGCCCGTACGCTCGGCGAAGCGCGGCACGCGTTGCAGGGCGGCGCCCCGCCCTTCGACGCCATGCTGCTCGACCTCCACTTGCCCGACGGGTCCGGGCTCGATCTGCTGCACGAGCTCCGTGCCGCCGCGGCCACTCGCGTATTTCCCGTCATCGTCCTGACCGCCGAAGGCGAAGAACGCATTCTGCGCGAAGCGGAGGGCCTCGGCGCCGGGTTGCTCACCAAGCCGTTCAGCCCCAGCAAGCTCACGGCGCGTATCGCCGCGATGCTGGGCGACGCACCCCCTCCCTCGGTTCCCCAGGACCCGCGATGAGCGTCTGGGCCGCCATCCTCGCCGGCGGGGCGGGCACGCGATTCTGGCCGCTCTCGACGCCCGAGCGGCCCAAACAGCTGCTGCCGCTCGCCGGCGACCGACCCCTCCTGGTCCAGGCGGTGGAGCGGCTCGACGGACTCGTCCCGCCCGAGCGGATCCTGATCCTCACCGGGCCGTTCCTGGTCGACCAGGTGGCCCGCGTGGTGCCGCAGATCCCGCGGGCCCAGATCTTCGCCGAACCGCGCGCGGCGTCCACCGCGCCGGCGCTCACGTGGGCCGCGCACTGGATTTCGCAGCGGGACCCCGGGGCCCAGATGCTGTCGTTGCACGCCGACTGGGCGGTGAGCGATGATCGCGCCTTTCGCGCGGCCGGGCGACAGGCGCTCGGCGTGGCGGCCGAGTACGATGTGTTGGTCACGGTGGGCGTGAAGCCGACGCGCAACGAGACGGGATACGGGTACATCATCCCCGGGAAGCCGCTGGGTGGAGCGCGCACCGTGCGGCGCTTTCTCGAGAAGCCATCCACCGCCCGCGCCGCGCTGTTGCGCCGCCGGGGCGCACTCTGGAATACAGGGCTGTTTGCATGGGGCGTCGCGCGCTTCCTGGGCGAAGCGGGTGCCTACGCGCGCGAGCTCAAGCCCGGGTGGCCGGCGCTCACGGGAGGCGACGTCGCGGGCTTCTTCGCCGCCGTCCGGCCGGTCGCGGTGGACGTGGCCGTGCTCGAGCGCACGAAGAAGCTCGCGGTCGTGGCCGGGACCTTCGGCTGGGACGACATCGGCTCCTGGGACGCCCTGTTGCGCATCCGCACGCCCGACGCGCACGGCAACGTGGTGGTCGGCAAGGCGACCGTGGCGGACGACGTGCGCCGCTCAGTGATCTGGTCCGAGAGCGAGCACGTCGCCGTCGTCGGTCTGGAAGACATGGTGGTCGTGCGGGCGAACGGCCACACGCTCGTGATGCCCATCGGCCGCGCCGAGCGCTTGAAGGAGCTCGTGCAAGGGCTGTGACCCCCCCCCACGCCCTCTACCTGCTCGATCCGGATCCCGCGCCGGCGTGGGCGCCGTTCGCGGGCGCGCGCCCGTTGTGCGAGCTGCGGGCCGGCGCGCACCTGATCCGCGAGCGGTGGGAGACGTTTGTCGGCGCGGAGACGACCGCGATCTTCGCCCTGCCCCACCTCGCCGGGTTCGCCGAGGCCGGCGTCCCCCTCGTGGCCGCCCGTCGCCCCGTTCCCGGGCCGGCCGTGATCGGCTCGTCGACGTTCGCGCCGCGCGGGCTCGCTCCCGCGCTCCCGGACGGCGCCTTTCGCCTCACGAGCGGTGGCGTCACGGTGGGATGGGGCGTCGGACCGGGAGCCACGTGGGACGGGCCCCAGCCGCATGCCGCAGCGATCGAGGTACCGGGCGTCGTGCTGCACGGCGCCTACGACCTGGTCCCCGCTCTCGAGCGGCTGCTTCCGGACGACCTGCGCGGCTTGCTCGGCGACAGTGACCCGCTCCCCGCGGGGAGCATCGTGGTCGGCGATCCCGCCGCGATCGCCCTGCGGGATGCCGCCGTGGAACCCGGCGTCGTATTCGATGTACGGAACGGGCCAGTGGTGCTCGAGAGCGGCGCCGAGGTCCGCGCCGGGACCCGCCTCGAGGGGCCTCTGTGGATCGGCGCGAACGCACACGTGCTGGGCGGGCCCGTGCGCGCGTCGGCGATCGGCCCGCACTCGAACGCGCGCGGTGAGCTGTCGAACTGCGTCTTCCTGGGATACGCGAACAAAGCGCACGACGGCTTCGTCGGCCATTGCGTGATCGGCCGCTGGGCGAACCTCGGCGCGGGGACGATCACGTCGAACTTGAAGAACACGTACGGTCGAGTGCGCCTCGAGGTCGCGGGGACGCGACTCGAGACGGGTCTGCAGTTTCTCGGGAGCCTGATCGGCGACCATGCCAAGACGGCGATTGGGACGCTGCTCGCCACGGGGACAGTGATCGGCACCGGCGCGAGCGTCTTCGAGGGCGTACGGGCGCCCAAGTACGTCCCTCCGTTCGCCTGGGGCGGCGCGGGCGACAGCCGCATGAGCCGGGACGGGTTCCTCAAGATCGCCGAGCGCGTGCTCCCGCGCCGCGACGTGGTGGTGGACGACGTCACCCGGGCCATGCTGGAGCGGATTTACGACTGGGCCACGCGCTGAGTTTTGTGCTCGGCCGGTTGCTCCCCGGGTGGGGAACGCCCACATTGTTCAGTTCCAGCGGATACAGGCGCCATGCCGCAAACGGACCAATACCGACGGGTCGGTAAGTTCGAGCTGCACGAGCTCATCGGCGAAGGGGCGATGGGCGCCGTGTGGAAGGCGTACGACTCCGTCATTCGGCGCTACGTCGCCCTCAAGCTGCTGTCGCGAGCGGGCCGCGCGACCGATGCGCAAGAGCGCTTCATGCGGGAGGCGCGCGCCGCCGGCGCGTTGCAACACCCCAACATCGTCACGATCTACGATCTGGGTGACTCGGACGAGCAGCTGTTCATCGCGATGGAGCTGGTCGACGGGCAAGACCTGAGCTCGCTGATCGCGCTGAGCGAGCCGCTCGCGCTCGAGCGCAAGCTCGACATCGTGATCGAGGTGCTGCAGGGTCTGTCCTACGCGCACGAGCGCGGCGTGATCCACCGCGACGTCAAGCCCTCCAACGTCCGGATCGCCTCCGACGGCTCGGTGAAGATCATGGACTTCGGCATCGCGCGGCTGCAGTCGGCCGACGTGACGGGCTCGGGCGCGATCGTCGGCACGCCGACGTACATGGCGCCGGAGCAGATCACCAACGGGGCCATCACCCCGGCCACCGATATCTTCGCCGTCGGCTGCCTGCTGTACGAGCTGCTCGCGTACCGTAAACCGTTCGAAGGGGAAACGGTCCACGGCGTGCTGTACCAGGTGCTCACCACCGACCCGAAGCCGCTCCGCACCATGGCGACCTCGATCCCCGCGGCGCTCGAGCGCGTCGTCGGGAAGGCCCTCAACAAGGTGCCGGAGGAGCGCTACGAGACAGCGCGCCAGATGCAGTCGGCCCTGTTCAGCATCCGCGTAGCGCTCTCCGGGGCGACCGACACCACCGAGCGGCTGAGCCTAAAGTGGACGCCGATCCCGTCGGCGGTCCTCCGCCTCGTCACGCACGCGCCGATCAAGTGGCGAGCGGCGGCATTGACGACGTTGATGGTGACGGCGCTGGTGCTCCTCTACGTATCGCGCTCCCCCTCCCCCGTCGCCGCGCTGCCCGACACCGAGCTCACGGGAGCCACGCTCGACCAGCTGCTGACGTATCCGATGCCGGCGCATCTCAACGGCGCGCTGGTCGCCCAGCGTGATTCGGCCCTCGCGGCCCGCGACCGGGCCCGGCGTGCGGGCGCGATGAAGAACAACGTGCCGTCGCTGATTCTCGCCGAGACCGTCGTGCAGAATGCCGAGCGCGCCCTGCGCACCGGAGACCTGGCGCGGGCCGCGAGCGGCTACCTCGGCGCGATCCCCCAGTACACCAAGGCTCAGGCCGAAGCCGAGACGCTGCAGCGGGAGGCCGAGCAGGCCATCGCCCGCGCCACGCCCGTGGTGCACGCGCTCGCGACACGCCCCGAAGCGGGGCGCGCCGCCACCTCGCTCGCGCGCGCGGACTCGCTCTACACGGCGATGGATTACGTGATGTCCCGAATGGCGGCGCTCGACGCCGAGCAGGTGGGTGTGGCCGCCGGGGTGGCTCCCCCTTCCCCCCAGCCACCCGAGTCGCACGCCGCGATCGGCGTACTGCTGCAGGATCTCGAGCGTGCGGTATCGAGTGAGCGTGTGGGGAACCTGCAGGTCCTGATGCCCGGCATGGCGGAGAAGGATGTGGCGGCGTGGCAGGGGTTCTTCCAGCGGTACACGCGGCTCACCGCCCGATACACCCTCGACCAGTTGAGCACGCGCGCCGACACGGCGAACGCCACCGTGCGGACCGTCTACGTGTACGTGCCGGCCGGCGGCGGCGCCCAAAGGGAGACCCGCCTCCGCCAAACGATCCGCTTCACCCGGACGCCGAACGGCTGGCGCGTCGCGAACATCCGCGAAGCACCCTGAGCGGCCCCTCCGTCAGTCCCAAGCGCGCTCGGTGGGAGGGGGCGGCGCGGGGATGGCCACCGAGTCCGCACGGGCGGAAGCCGGCCCCACCCGGCGCAGCGTCACCGGTTTCTCCAGGTCGCCCCCCGAGAGCGTGAGTTTGTCGCCGTCGAGCTTCATGCCGTAGACCTGCCAGACCCCGTCCCCCAGCGTCAACCACAAGCTGTCCGCCACCACCCGCCAACGCGCCACCTGATCACCGAACTGCGCCGAGCTGTCGCTTCGCACGATGATGTTGCGAATCTCGTCTTCAGTCTTGGCCTGCCATTTCCCTTCGAGACGGGCGCGCGGACCCGCGCCGGCATGTGCCGTCTGTGCGGAGAGCCCGGGAGCGATCCCGAGCAATAGGACGAGAATGCGGGAGAGTAACGGCACCATGGTACAAAGATACGTACCCCGGAAAGGGGAACGAGGATGGGGATGCCTCAAGTCGCCGGCGACGCGCCCGCCCCCTCGGGCGCCCCGGGCACCGGGGTGCGCTCGTCGGTCATGACCGCCACCTGCGGCTCCCATTGGCGCATCATCCGCACAAACGCACCCGCCAGCTCGGGATCGAACTCCGTGCCGGCCCGATCCTCGATGTACGAGAGGGTCTTCGATTGCGGCCAGGCTTCGCGGTAAGGCCGGTGGGTGCGGAGGGCGTCGTACACGTCGCACACGTGGACGAGCTTGCTGCCCTCGTGGCAATCGCGCCGGAACTGGAACGTGGGATAGCCGTCCCCGTTCAGCATGATATGGTGCTCGTAGGCCACCACCGCGGCGAGATCCAGGTCTTCTTCGGCGCGCAGGATGATGCGCGCGCCTTCGGCGGGATGGCGGTTCATCAAGGCCCGTTCCGTGTCGGTGAAGCGTCCCGGCTTGGTGAGAACCTCGAGCGGGATTCTCACTTTGCCGATATCGTGCAGCAGTCCGGCCACCCCGAACGCCCGCACGTCCCGCGCCGAGAGCCCGCGGGATTCGGCGAGGGCCATCGCCAGCACCGCGACGTTCATCGAGTGGGTCGTCGTGTACTGATCGAACTCCTTGAGCTGCAGCAGCGGGATCACGATCTGCCGCCCGCCGTGCATGGCGATCGACAGCGAGCGGACCACCGCCTCCGCCTCCGAGAGCGGCAGCGTGCCCCGAGCCTGCACTTCCTCCTGGACCCAGCGCACCGCGTCCGCTTCTTCGCTCAGGGAATAGTTGATCGTCGCGGTCGGGATCCCGGATGTCACCTGCTCATCCCCGCCGCGCACGCCCACGGCGCCGAATCGGATGCTGGAGCGGCGCATCTGGCGCGCCTCCGTCGTGTCGATCGCGGAGAGCGTGAGCCGGGCCAGCACCTCGTCGAGGAACGCCTCGAATTCCTCCCGGCTCACGGGATCGGAAAACTCCAGGCGCTGGATCCCGGCGAGCGCGAGCCGGCGCCCCCAGTCCCACGCCTTGAGCTCGCGCAGCGGCAGCCGCCCGAACACGATCTCGTCTCCCAGGAACGTGAACAGCGGCTGCGACTCGGTCGCTTGCAGATCGCTCAGTTCACGATACGCGTCGTCGATCGCGCGCTCGCGGGCGGGATGGCCCGGCCGATAGAGGGTCATCGCCGCGAGCGCGTGCGCGAACGCGTTGAGGAAGCCTGCGGGGCTGCTCAGGGTCGGCCCGCCTGCGGTGCCGCGGTGTGGCGGATCTCGCCGTCGGTCGACGAGGCCGCAAGGCCGAGGCGGGCGCCCGCGCGCGGATCGTGGCGCCACCCGGTCGCGAGCGCCGCCAGCGCGACGAGGAGCTCGGGGGACTTGGCGGCCAGCTTCTCCCGACCGAACAGCGTGCGGCCCCCCGCCGTGATCTGCAGCAATGTCTCGAGCGCGGCCGGCGCCTTGGTGTACCCCAAGCAGCGCACAGCGAGGGCGCGGAGGTCGCCCGCCAGAGTGCGATCCGTGGCGCGATTCACCAACAGGGGCACGGCGGCGTCCGGGCAGCCCTGCAGCGCGACCGCGATGCTCAGCGCCAGTCGCAGCGTGCGTGGGTCTTGATCGCGCAGGCCGGTGACGAGCGCTTCGTCGCGCTCGGCGGGAAGCTTGAGCTGCAGCTTCACGGCCTGCCAGCGCACTCGCGCGTCGGCGTGGCGCATGTATGGCGCGGCCGAGAACCCCGCCGGCAGGGGCCCCAGCTCTTCGAGCAGCGCGAGCAGGTTGCGCGTCACGTACCAGCGGCTGTCGTCGAGCCGCGCAATTACGACCGGCGCGATCTCGGCCCCCATCTTCGCCAGCTGCGCGAGCAACCCGCGCCGCGCCCCGCGCGACTCCGCCGCCGCGAGGGCATCGAGCAGCGGTGCGGCCGCCGCCGTGCCCACGAGCGGCACGAGCCGTTCGAGCAGCTTGAAGTCAATGGGCTCTCGCGCGACGATCTGCTGCACAGCTGCCGGGGTGGCGATCTGCGCGCGGACCGTCGCCGCGGCGGCGGTGTCGGCTACCCCGGCCTCGAGCTCGTCGAGCAGCTGCGCGAGCCGGCCCTCGGCCACCACCCGGTCGACAGCCGCATGGAGACGAGGTCCCAGCGTGCCGATCTCCAGCGCCATTGCCACCAGACGATCGGGCTCGGTCGCATGGTGATCCGTGCGCGGTGCCCCGGCCGGCGCGGCGCGGGCCATGCGTTGCAGCGCCTCGCCGTACGCGCCCGGATTCGGATCGGGGAGCGTCCACCCGGCCAGCAGGCGCTGCACCTGCTCCCGCAGCGCCGCGTCCGCCTGCGGTCGCACCGGCGCGGCGCCCGCCTCGGCGTGCACCGCGAGCTTGGACAACAGGCGGACGAGCGAGTGGGAGATGGTCTCGTGCGAAGTCTCCGCGGCGGCCTTGAGGATATCGAGTACCGCATCCACCGCCATGCCGTCGGCCGCATCGGAGACGAACTGGCGCCGCTGCGCGAAGTCCCCCCCCATCTTCACCAGCCGCTGCAACGTTTCGGGCTTGAGGGTGCGAATGAGGCGCGACGTCCGCCGCCGCAGCGCGGCGGCCTCCGCGCTGCCCGCGGTCTTGAGCTCGGCGGCAATCTGCAGCAGGTAGCCGACGATCACTTGATCGTACCCGGTGGCCTCGGCCTTCGAGTGCTCGTCGATGGCCTGCGCGATCACCGTCGGCTCCGTGGGGGTGGGTCGGCTGTCTTCCGGCGCCGTCGCCAAGGCCGCCCGAGCCAGGCCCACCCACAGCTGGGCGGCGCGCGCATCCCCTTCCCCGGCGGCGGGGCCGTCCTGGTCGGTGAGCTCCAGGCGCTCGTACGTCAGCGCATGGAGCTGCACGTGCGGCCACGCCGCCAGGCGGTCCCGATCGCCGAGGCCCAGCGGCTGCCCGGTCCGTTCCGCTTCGATGGCGAGCGTCCGGAGCGCATCGGCGACCTCGTTCTCCTCCACGCCTCGCCGAAACGTGATGGCGCCCAGGTGGTGGCGATGCAGCCGGCCGGCTAGCTCCCGTAGCACGGGATGCTTGGGGTCGGTCGCCACCCCCTCGATCACCAGCTGGTTGCGGGCCACGCCGAGGGAGACCGTCGCTCGATCCTCGAGCAGCAACCCGGCGCGCCGGGTCACGCCCGCCGCCGCGGGGGCGAGCGAGGGGTGTCCCTCGGGATACATGGCGTGCTTGTGAAGCGCGATCGACAGCTCGATCAGGAAGTCGGAGAGGTCGCGCGACAGGGTCGCGCGCTCGCCGGAAGGCGCGGGCATGGGGCCAAAGATACTAGGACCGGCAACGGCCAGACGCACAGGGGAGAATAGCAAAGAGGGAGCAGAGAACCCCTGCTCCCTCCAGCCTGTTCACCACTGTGCGTCTGTTGCGTCTGTGCGTCTAGTTCTTTGTGCGTCTGTTGCGTCTGTGCGTCTAGTGCTTAGTACATCCCGCCCATGCCGCCGCCACCACCGGGCATCGGCGGCGTCTTGTCCTTCTCCTTCTTCTCCACCACGACGCACTCGGTCGTGAGCATCAGTGCGGCGATGGACGCAGCGTTCTGCAACGCGGTGCGGGTGACCTTGGTGGGGTCGATGACGCCCGCCGCAACCAGGTCCTCGAACTCGTCGGTCTGGGCGTTGTAGCCGAAGTTCTTGTCCTTCGACTCTTTCACCTTCCCGACCACGATCGAGGCTTCCGCGCCCGCATTCTGGACGATCATCCGCATCGGCTCCTCGAGCGAGCGGCGGACGATGTCGACGCCGATCTTCTCGTCGTCATCGGTCCCCTTCACCTTGTCGAGCGACTTCTGGCACCACAGGAGCGCCACGCCGCCTCCGGGCACGATGCCTTCCTCGACCGCGGCGCGCGTCGCATGCAGGGCATCCTCCACGCGCGCCTTCTTCTCCTTCATCTCGGTCTCGGTCGCCGCCCCGACGTTGATCACGGCGACGCCGCCCGCGAGCTTCGCGAGCCGCTCCTGCAGCTTCTCCTTGTCGTAGTCCGACGTGGACTTCTCGATCGCCGCCTTGATTTCCTTGATGCGGCCCTGGATCGCGTCGGACTTGCCCTTCCCGCCCACGATCGTCGTGTTGTCCTTGTCGATCACGATCCGCTTCGCCTGGCCGAGATCGTTGATCGTCGCATTCTCGAGCTTCAGGCCCATCTCCTCCGAAATCACCTGCGGCGCGCCGGTGAGCACTGAGATATCGACCAGCATCTCTTTGCGGCGGTCACCGAAGCCCGGCGCCTTCACGGCGCACACCTTCAGCGTGCCGCGCAGCTTGTTGACCACCAGCGTGGCCAGCGCCTCGCCCTCCACGTCCTCGGCGATGATGAGCAACGGCCGGCCGGCCTGCGCCACCTTCTCGAGGATGGGGAGCAAGTCCTTCATCGACGAGATCTTCTTGTCGTGGATCAGGATGTAGGCGTCCTCGAGGACCGCCTCCATCTTCTCGGGATCGGTGATGAAGTAGGGCGACAGGTAGCCGCGATCGAACTGCATTCCCTCGACCGTCTCGAGCGTGGTCTCGAGGCCCTTCGCCTCCTCGACCGTGATCACGCCATCCTTGCCGACCTTCTCCATCGCCTGGGCGATCAGGTCGCCGATCTCTTTGTCGTTGTTCGCAGAGATAGCGCCGACCTGAGCGATCTCCTTGCGGCCGGCGGTGGGTACCGAGATCCGCTTCAGCTCCTCGACCACCACCTCCACCGCCCGGTCAATCCCGCGCTTCAACGACATCGGGTTCGAGCCGGCCGTGACCGACTTGAGCCCCTCGCGGAAGATCGCCTGGGCGAGCACGGTCGCCGTCGTCGTGCCGTCACCCGCCAGGTCCGACGTCTTGGTCGCCACTTCCTTCACCATCTGGGCGCCCATGTTCTCGATCGGATCCTCCAGCTCGATCTCCTTGGCGACGGTGACGCCGTCCTTGGTGACCGTCGGGTTGCCGAATTTCTTGTCGATGACGACGTTGCGGCCCTTCGGGCCGAGCGTGACCTTCACCGCCTCGGCCAGCTGGTCCACGCCCCGCTTCAAGCGGGCGCGGGCCTCTACATTGAACTCCAGTTGCTTCGCAGCCATGTCCGTTTCCTCCTAGAAGCGTCAGCCAAGCTTGGCGATGACGTCCGATTCCTTGATGAGGATGATCTCTTCACCCTCGAGCTCTACCTGACTGCCGCTGTACTTGCCGTAGACCACCCGGTCCCCGACCTTCAGCTCCATCGGGACCAGCGCATCCTTCTCCCGGCGCCCGGGACCTACTGCGATCACCTCGCCCTGGATCGGCTTTTCCTTCGCCGTGTCGGGGATGTAGAGACCGCCCTTCATCGTCTCGGTCTCCTCCATCGGCCGAATGGCTACCCGATCCGCCAGCGGGAAGATCTTGAGCGTCGTCTTCCTAGCCGTTGCGGTTGCCATGGTGCTCAATCCTCCACCTCGGTACCTGGTTCTAAGTGTCTGTGGAACAACGTTGTTAGCACTCTCGCCTGGAGAGTGCTAAGTCAACCGCGAGGAATCTCTCCCGGCGGCCGTGGCAAGTCAAGGGGGCGATATCTGGCGTCCCAGAGCGGGGGAGGCGGCGAGTGAGTCCACGATCGCCCGGGCGTGGTCCGGCGTCGTGGCCCCCAGGGAGTCGAGCGGCACCGACACGGCGGCCACGATCGCCCCGGTGCGGGTATCGGCCAGGCGCACATGGAGCCAGGTGAGAGCCGGCGGCTCCGCTTCACGGAACGTGAATACCAGCAGGTACGCGGTGGGTCTGCTCCCGCCCCGCACATGCCGCCGCACGGTGAACCCGCGGCGCCGGAGTCCCTCCGCGATACCCTGGCCCAGGGAGTCGCGCCGCGTGATGAGGATCTCGTACCCGCGCAGCGCGGAGGGCTGCTCGTAGCGGGCGGGGGGGGCGCAGGCGAGGATAGAGGCGTTCACGGTTAAGGCGATGACGAGTTTCACGGTATGATCCTCCGCGCCCCCACCCACCGATCCAGCCAATACGCGCCCTGCGGATCCTGCGGGTCCAGGCGCGACAGCTTCACGCCCCGGTTCGAGCTGTGGATGAACTTGAGCTCGCCCACGTACATCCCCACGTGAGTCACACCCGCGCCGGGGCGGGCCGACAAGAGCAGGATGTCGCCCGGACGGAGTGCATCGATTACGGGCGGGACCTCGGCCCCGGAGCGCGCCTGATCGCGGCTCATGCGCGGCAGCCGAATGCCGTGCTGGCCGTAGGCGTACTGAACCAGCCCGGAACAATCGAACCCGTTGTCGGCCGTACCGCCCCAGATGTACGGCGTCCCCAGGGCTTCGAGTGCCGTCTGCACCACATCGGCTGCGTTGCCGGAGATGGTCGCGGGCGGCAGCGGTGGCGGCAGGTCCGGCGGGGCGCCGTTCCCACGCCTCCCGCTTCCCCCTGCACTCCTCCCCAATCCGAACGACACCCCGAGCGTCGCGCTCACGCCCTTGCGCGCATCGGGGCGTGGATTCCAGAACCCTCTCGGGCCCCGATCCTCGAGGCGATAACGCAGCTCGCCTCCCAGGGCAAACCAGGAGAGCGGCCGCCATTCGAGCCCGCCTCCCAGGGTCCACTGAGCGGCGAGCTCCTGCGTGGACGTGTCGGTGGAAAGTCCCAGCGCGAGTCCCGTGAGCGCGTATGGTCCAAGAGTGGCCCGGCCCCTTCCGACCTGCATCTCGTAACCCAGACCGTAGAAGGCCCGGCGCCGGCCCAGGGTGTCGTTCACGAGGAGGGTGAGTGCGAATCCATGGGTGAACGGTCCGCCCAGCCGTGTCGTGGTCCGGAGCTCGTAGACGTCGGCGTGATTGCCGTTGTACCAGCGCCCGAGATGGAGCTCCAGCCCCCGACCCCCTCCCTGCGCCCCGAGCGTAGCCGGGAGGAGCAGGAGCGGCGTGAGCCGCCAGGCCCTAGTCAGCCGCGGCAACGGCGCGCTGCTCCTCCGACGTGCGTGGCGCCATGTGATGGGACAAGAGGTGCGGGACCCGGTGCATGAAGCGGACCCACAGAAAAAGAGCGGTGAACCCGGAGAGTGTGGCAACGGCGGCTGCCACGACGAGCATGGTGACCGGGCGCGTGAAACGGGCGGCTACCAGCGCGCCGGCCCACAGCCCGACGTACGACGCCGACCACGCCAGGACGGGCGTCAGGAGCCATCCGACGACGACGAGCAGGTGAGCGAGCCAGCGGGGCACGTCGCCCCTTCCCGCGCGCTAGCCCTTACGGGCCAAGGCGACGAGGGCGAGCGCCGCGAGCACGAGCGTGAAGGCGGCACCCGTGATGACCGGGAAGTCGACCGGGACGCCAGCGAGCCGTCCGATCGCCGCCACGATGATGGTTCCCGCGACCGCCGGGAGGGCACGCCGCGCGAGCGTCGCCTCGCCGCCCGCCGCGGTCACGATCCCACCCATCCACGCCAGGAATGTCCCCAGCATCCACCAAACGGGGAGGTACCACCACGTGCTGCCGCCACCGATCGCGTCCCAGGTCCAGGGATATGCTTTGAAGGGCCGCAGCAGGGCGATATCGATGGCGCTGAACACTATGGTGGCGACGAGGCCCACGGCTGCGGCGCCCGCGATGCCTTCGGTGCTCCGCGCGACCGTCCACTGGGCGGGAAGGAACGCGACGGCCACACCGGCCGCCAGCACAATGAGCGCCGTGACCCCGCCCCGCAGGCCAGCGGCGATCGGCACGAGCCGCGACGCCGCGAGGAACGCGACGACCGCTACCGCTGTCGCGACGCCGAGCTTGGCACCGCCCACCGTGACGGTGCGGAAGTCCGAGCGGTCCGAAGCCGCGGGTGCCGCAGTGGCCGACATGGGTCGTCTCTCCTCGTCAATGAGGGTGGGGGCGGGGGGCCCGCCGCGGAAATCTAAGCGCGGGCTCTCACCGGGCAAACACCAGCAAGACCACGAGATCGGTAACGGCCCACGCGGCGAGCGCCCGGTACATCCCGCGCTGGTGGCCGGCCGCACGGAGCGCCTCGCGACGCCGGTACCAGGGCAGGAGCACCGCCAGCCACGCGACGAGCGGCACGAGGAGCAACCACCCCTGGACTCCAAGCACGGCCGCCGCCCACCAGAACAGCGCGAACGCCAGCGCGGTACACCCGATCGCGACGCCGAGGCTCGCCCGCATGCCCAGGAGCAGGGCGAGGGTCCGGTCGCCCCGGCGGCGATCTTCCTCCATCTGATACAGCTGAGTGAGCGGATAGAGCCCGGCGAACAGTGGGCAGAAGCCGAGCAGGACGAGGGCGTGGCCCGCATCGAGCGGGCGGCCCGTGGCGGCCCAGCCGGCAAACGGCGTGAGCGTCCCGAAGCCCCACATGTTGATCACCCAGTCGACGCCCGCCACCGCCTTGAAGCGGAACGGCGGCACCGAGTAGAGAATCGACAGCACGAAACAGATGGCGTACGCGACGCGGAACGCGGGTGGAAGCGCGAAGCTGATCAGCTGACCGCCGGCGAGCAGCGCCACGCTGAACGCGAGCAGGTGGCGCGGCAGCGGGGGCGGCGCATTGAGGTAGCCGATGTCACCCTCATCCTTGTCGAACACGGAATTGATCGCGAGCGTGCCGCCGTTCAGGAAAACGACCCACACCGCGAGCGCCAGGAGCGCCGGCAGCAACCGCTCCCCGCTCCACGCTCCCCTGAGACCCACGGCCAGCACGTAGCCGAGCAATGTGTGCCCCGCCATGATCGGCCACTCGGCGGGGCGCAGGTGGAGCACGTAGGAGAAGACATCGCCCGGCAGCAGCCGATAGCCCCAGCGGCGCCAAGCGTTCAGCGCGCGGGCGTCGACTACCACTTCAGGCCCAGCGCCGTAGCGGCGATGCGGAGCCCGGTGAGGGTGAGGTCCGGGTGCACCGATTCGATCTCGCGGACCAGGGGCGCGACTAGGCTCGCGAGGCCGCCGGTGGCGATGACCTGCGGCGTGTGGCCGTTGGGCCACTCGGCCTTGATGCGACGCACGATCCCGTCTACGGCGTCGGCCGTGCCAAGCAACACACCCGAGCGGATCGCCTCCTCGGTGCGCCGTCCAATGGTGCGCACCGGCGGCATCAGGTCCGTCGCGGGCAGCTTGGCCGTCCCGCGGATCAGCGCGTCCGACGCGGTGCGGATCCCGGGCATGATCACGCCTCCCAGAAAGTGGCCGTCCGCGGTAATGCAATCGAACGTGGTCGCGGTTCCGAAATCGACGACGATAGTGTCGCGCCGAAACAGCTGCGCCGCGGCGAGCGTGTTGAGGATGCGGTCCGCCCCCACTTGCAGCGGCTCCTCCACGTCGAGCGTAATCGGAAGCCGGGAGCGGCCGTCCACCACCACCGGGCGCACGGTCGTCGCTCGCTCCACCGCCTCGCACAGCCCCTGGGTCACGGGCGGCACTACCGACGCCACGACGGCGGCGCGGACTTCCTGGGTGGACCGGCCCTCCTGCGCCAGATACGACGTGAGCGTGGCGGCCCACTCGTCCGGCGTGCGCGAGGGCGTGGTCGTGAGCCGCCAGTGGGCCTCGAGGCTCTCGCCGCGAAACAGCCCGACCTTCGTTTCAGTGTTGTTGATATTGATGGCGAGGAGCATGAGGCAAGAAGATGGTAGAAGGCGGTAGAGGACGGTAGAGGACGGTACCGCCTCCTTCACGCCAGCTCGACGTGACCCTCGCGTACCGCGATCGTCGCCGCGCCGAGATCGACGAGCAGCGCGCCGTCGGGGCGGAGGCCGCGCGCGCGGCCGGCGGCAGGCGAGCGGAGCTGGCGCCCCTGCAACCAGTCGCGCGCCGCGAATGCAGCGCACTCGCGCTCGCTCAGAGCCGGCTCGCCCGATGCAAGCCCCGCGATCGCCGGGACGAGGCGATCCAGGACATCGAGCCGGCGGATCGCGGGCAGCCATTCCTCGAGCGCCACCGCGCGACGCGCGACGGCCGCCGGAATCACGTTGCGCACGTTGACGCCCACGCCCACCGCCAGCCACTGCAGGGTCTCGCCGTGCCAGCGGCCCTCGCACAGGATCCCCGCGAGCTTGCGCTCCCCCAGCAACACGTCGTTCGGCCACTTGAGGCGGGTCTCGACACGGCCCAGCAGGGCGTCCACCGCATCGGCGACGGCGAGCCCGACGCGCACCGAGATGACGCCCAGCTCGGCGCGCGCCGGACGCAGCAGCATGCCGAGCCAGACTCCACCCGCCGGCGAGTGCCAGGTGCGTCCGTCGCGTCCCCGCCCCGCCGTCTGCTCCTCGGCGATCACCACCGTCCCCGCCGGGGCGCCCTGAGCGGCGAGGTCGTGAATGGCGTTGAAGGTCGAGCCGAGTTCGCGGAACAGGCCGCACTGCGGCACGCCCCAGCGCCCAGCAAGATCGGCGGCGGCCACGCCGTCGAGGGTCAGCCGCGCCACACCGCGTACGCGATCGTCAGCACGCCGACGATCCAGTTGTATGGTGCGAAGGCATAGAAGCGACCGCGCTTGAGCAGCGCCACAAGAAACCGGATCGACCAGATGCCGCTCGCGAACGCGAGGGCGAAGCTCACCGCGAGGGGCACGGCCCCGACGGCTGCGATGTTCACCGCCATGTGCCGACTCTCGATCAGCGCGGCGCCCGCGATGACTGGAATCGCGAGCAGGAAGCTGAACTCCGCCGCTGCGACCGGGCCGAGGCCGCCCCACAGCGCGGCGCACACAGTCGAGCCGGAACGAGAGACGCCACGAAACACGGCTGCCAGCGCCTGCGCGAACCCGATGCCCACCGCGCCCCCGACCGTGGGCTCCGAGCGGCTGCCGGCGAGCCGTCGCGTGGACCAGTTCATCAACCCAGTCACGATGAAGCCCGCGCCCACGAGCACCAGCGAGGCGGCCGCCTCGACCTGCCGATGAAACACCACGCCGATGACGCCCGCCGGCACCGTGGCGAGCGCCAGCAGTCCCGCCATGCGTAATTCCGCCGGCCGCCGCGCCAGGACGCCGCGCGCGATGGCCCACAGCCGCGGCCCGTACATGACCAACACCGACCCCAGAGTCGCCACGTGCAGCGCCACCTCCACGAAGACACCCGGGGTGTGCACACCGGTCACCACCTCGAGCACCCGCAGGTGCCCCGAGCTGGACACGGGCAGGAACTCCGTCAGCCCCTGCACCAAGCCGAGTATGATGCCTTGCCACAGCGTCATGTGACCCGCCCCGCCACGAGCGCCACGATCCCCGCGAGCATCGCTCCTTTGAGTAGTCGACTGTTTCCCTGCATGCGCCCCGTGAACAATCGGCTCGCGACCGCCAGCACGATGAGCTGCGCGAACAGGGCGATGAGAAAGTACCCGCCGCGGTAGTGGGCCCGGGCGGGCAGCGCGAGCGACACCGGCACGAACGCCGCGGCGAGCCCCGCCGCCACCACGCTCGCACGCCGGGCCCCGAGGACGAGCGGCAAGGTGCGACGCCCGAGCGTTTGGTCCCCCGCCTGGTCGTCGATGTCTTTCACGATCTCGCGCACCAAGTGGATCCAGGCGGCGAGGATCCAGGGCACGATTCCCGCGGCCGCGTGTCCGACGGCGATGGCGCCGTACATGAGCGGCAGGCCGGCGACGAGCGCCACGGCCACGTTCCCCACAACGCCCCGGCGCTTGAGCACGGGCGAATACAGCGCGAGCACGACGAAGGCCGCGAGGCCTACCAGCACGGCGGTCCCGTTGACGAGCGCCGCGGCACCGAACCCGACCACCGCGCCGCCGGCGACGCACAGGTCGGCCGTGCCGCGGGTCACGCGGCCGGCGGCGAGCGGGCGTGCCCCGCCGGGCCGGTTCACGCGGTCGGCGGCCTGGTCCCAGATGTCGTTGAGCACGTTGCCCGCCATCCCGAACCCGACCGCGGCCACCGCCGCAAGCGCCAGGACGTTGGGCGTCTGGAGCGCGCCGAGCGCGATCCAGCCGCCGGCGAGCACGCCGGCCGCGGCAACCAGCAGGTTGTGGATCCGGACGAGCCGCAGCAGGTCAGTCACGCAGCACGTCCTCGTACACCTGTTCGTAGCGCGGCACGATGCGGTCGGCCGCGAACTCGAGCGCCCGCCGCGCGGCGGCGGCGCGCATCCGCGCCTGGAGCGGACCGTCGCGCAGCAGGCGGAGGCTGTGGGCGATCATGGCCTCGACATCCCCCTTGGGCGTGAGGAAGCCCGTCTCTCCGTGGACGACCACCTCCGGGAGTCCGCCCACGGCGGTCGCGAGAACCGGCACGGCACACGCCATCGCTTCGAGCGCCGCAAGGCCGAACGACTCGGTCTCGGACGGCAGCAGGAACAGGTCGCTGCCTCGCAGGATCTCGGCGACGTTGTCCACCTTGCCGAGGAAGCGGACGTCGCGCTGCAGCTTGAGGCGATCGACTTCCTGCTCTGCCGCGTCCCGCTCCGGGCCGTCTCCCACCAGGACCAGCGTGGCCGGGAGCTCGCGCCGCACCCCGGCGAACACGCGCACGACGTCCGTCACCCGCTTCACGGGTCGGAAGTTCGAGACGTGGACGAGTACCTTGTGGTCGGCTGGGGCGAGCGAGCGGCGGCAGGTCGGGTCGGTCGGGGGGTGATACTCCGCCGTCGAGATGAAGTTGGGGATCACGATGACGTCGCACCCATCGCATCCGAACGCACGGTAGGTCTCGTTCCGCAGGAACTGCGAGACCGCGGTCACGCGGTCCGACTGCTCGATCGAGAACTTGGTGAGCGTGTAGTAGGACGGGTCTTGCCCTACCAGTGTGATGTCGGTGCCGTGCAGCGTGGTGACGATCTTCAGGTCCCGCTGCGCCTTGAGCATCTGCTTCGCGAGCCACGCCGTGGCGGCATGCGGGATGGCGTAGTGCACGTGCATGAGGTCGAGGTTCTCGCGCATCGCCACTTCGTGCTGCTTTACCGCCAGCGCCAGCGCGTAGGGCGACGAGTGCTCGAACAGGGGATACTCGGTCGGCATGACCTCGTGGAACGTCACCCGCTCGGCGTAGCCACGCAGTCGAAAGGGGCTCGCGTAGGAGATGAAGTGCACCTCGTGCCCGCGCCGGGCGAGCTCGAGCCCCAGCTCCGTCGCTACGGCACCGGAGCCGCCGTAGGTGGGATAACAGGTGATGCCGATTCTCATCGTCCGGGAGACGGGACACGGGAAAGGGGAAACGTCACGTCGTGCCAGCGCTCGACGATTCGACCGGCAAGCACGTCGGGGGGCTCAGTGGCATCGAGGGTCCACACATTTCCCGTGTCCCGTGTCCCGTGTCCCCCTCCGCTGCGTAACTGATTTCGAAACCAGGTCTCTTGTCGTTTCGCGTAACGCCGCGTCGCCACGACGATTGCCTCCCGCAGCTCCCGCTCCTGAAGCCGCCCCGCGAGCATCGCGGCCACCTCGCGATACCCCACCCCATCGAGCCCCGGCGCCAGCGGCGCCACCCCCGACGCCAGGACCCGCCGTACTTCATCCACGAGTCCTCCGGCGAGCATCTCGTCCACTCGCTGGGCGATGCGACGCTGCAGCGCGTCCCGGGGCAGCGTGAGTTGAATGTACCACGGCCGCATGGCGCCGGTCGCACGCGCGTGCTCTTGCCACCAGCTGAGGCCCCGCCCCGTGAGGAGCGCGACCTCGACGGCCCGCCCCGCCCGCTGCCGCCCGCCGCCCGCGAACCGGCGGTCGAGTCGCGCCGCCCAGTGCGCGAGGCGCGCCGGCGTAAGGTTCGCCGCCCAGGCACGCAACCGCTCGCGCCGCGCCAGGTCGAGCGGCGGCTCGTGGAACAGCCCCTCCGCCAGCGCGCGCACGTACAACCCGGTCCCGCCGACGACCACCGCGTGGCGGCCCGCGCCACGGATTTGCTCGAGCCATTGCGCCGCGTCGCGCGCGAAGCGGCCCGCGCTGTACCGCTCCCCCGGCTCGACGACGTCGAGACCCACATGCGGCACGCGGGCGAGCAATCCGCCGGACGGCTTCGCGGTACCGATGTCGAGCCCCCGATACACCTGACGGGCATCGGCGGAGACGACGGTGATGGGCTCGCCCTCGGCCCACGCGGCAACGACCGCAGTCTTGCCGACCGCCGTGGGACCGACAAGCACGGGGACCAGGGGGAGGGACGTCACCGCATTACGCTCTCCCGAACCGGCGTTCCAGCTCAGCCTTCGGTAGCTGGACGACCGTCGGTCGTCCGTGGACGTCGTGCGCCGGGAGCGCCGCCGTGAGGAGCCGGGCCACGAGCTCGCGCATCTCGTCGGGCTCGAGCCGCTGGCCGGCCTTGATGGCGGCGCGGCAAGCGTACGTCGCCGCGAAGCGCTCCAACCGGTTCGCGAGGGCCCCGAATCGCCCGCCCGCGAGATCGGCGACCAGCTCGCCGAAGCAGCGCGCCGCGTCGAAGCGCGGATGCGGATTCGGCACCGTATGCACTACCACCGCACGCCCCGAGAACGGCTCCACCTCGTAGCCCACGCGACGGAGCAGCTCGCGGTGGGCGTCGATCGCCTCGAGCTCGGGCGCCGTGAACTCGAGCGTCAGCGGCAGCAGGAGCCGTTGCGCCGACGCCCCGTCGCCCGTGAGCTGGCGCATGGCCCGCTCGTACAGCACCCGTTCGTGCGCGGAGTGCTGATCCACGATCGCGACGCCCGAGTCGGTCTGGAACACGATGTAGGTGTCGAAGACTTGAAGCAGAGACGGGGTTCGGAGCTCGGGGCTCGGGGCTCGGGAGTCGCTGGCGAACATCTCGAGTGGCACAGCGGAGCTTCCCGCCACATCCCAAGCCCCGAGCCCCGAATCCCCAGCCCCTAGTGGAGCCGCCGCTGCGAGCGGTCCCAGCGCGGCCCGCACCGCCTGCTCCACGACCTTCTCGACGAAGAACTTGTCGCGGAAGCGGACCTCGAGTTTCGATGGGTGGACGTTCACGTCCACCGCGTCGCCCGGAAGCTCCAGAAACAGCATGAGCGACGGGCGGTCGCCCGGCGCGATGGTGGAGCGATAGCCGGCCTCAGCGGCGCGCAAGATGAACGGATCGCGGATCGGGCGGCCACGCACGAACACATAGCCCTTCCGGCCCGAGGGCTTCGCCTGCGCCGGGCGCTGCGCGAACCCCCGCACCTCGAGCGGGCCTTCGCGGTGGGCGATCGGCAGCAGCGTGTCGGCGAGCTGGCGGCCCCACAGCGCGTGGACCCGATCGATGGGGCGCGTGGTGGGTCGGACGTCGATCAGGGGACGATCGTCGCTCGTGAGGGTGAAGGCCACGTCGGGGCGCGTGAGCGCGAGCAGCGTCACCGCCTCGACCGCCGCGCGGGTCTCCGTGGCCTGCGCCCGCAGGAACTTGCGCCGGGCGGGCGTATTGAAGAACAGCCCGCGCACCGTGACCGTCGTCCCCCGCTGCCGCGCGGCGGCCTCCACACCCTCGCGCTTGCCGCCCGAGACGCGCAGGCGGGTGGCGACGTCGCCGTCCGACGAGGTCTCGAGCTCGAACCGGGACACCGATGCGATCGCGGGCAGCGCTTCGCCGCGGAACCCGAACGTCGCCACGCCGATCAGGTCCGCGGCCTCTCGAATTTTGCTGGTCGCGTGACGCGACAGCGCGAGCTCCGCATCGGGGCGGCTCATGCCGGCGCCGTCGTCGCTCACACGAATCAGACTCTTCCCGCCGTCCTCGATCTCGATGCGAATCGCGCTGGCGCCGGCATCGAGTGCATTCTCGATCAGCTCCTTCACCACCGACGCGGGCCGCTCGACCACCTCGCCGGCGGCGATCTGGTCCGCAACCTGGGGCGCCAGGATGGCGATCGTGGCCGTCACGGCCGCGACACTTCGGCGGCGAGCACCCAGCCACGGACTCCGTCGGGGCGCTGCACCTCGAGCCAGCCGCCGTAACGCCGCTCGACCAGCAGCGCGGCACCGGCCTCGACCATCGATGCGGGGCTTGCCCCTCCGTACGGCGCGACCCGGATCGGGGTCCCGGCGTTGAGGACGATGGCCAGCGGCTGGGCGCGGCGCAGGCCCTCGCGGACCGCGAGCCCTGCGGCCGCGGCAGTGACGAGCGCGAGCCCGAGGACGACCGTGCGACGGCGCCGCGCGGCGACGGCCATCCACACGGCGACCCAGAGCAGGCCCGCGGCGAGCGCCCATTCTCCGGGCGTGGCGACGCCCGTGGTCAACAGCGCGTCGCTCGCGGCGTCGGGTGGCGGGAGGAGCTCGCGCGCGCGTCGCACCAAAGGGTCCCGCGGCGCGAGGCGGGCGGCCTTGGTCCACGCCGCAGCTGCCTTGCCGTCCGCCCCGGCGCGGTACAGCGTGGCGCCGAGGTTGTACCAATGCGCCGACACCCGCGGCGAGTCGGCCGCGCGCGCCGCGAACGAGTCGGCCGCGGCGCGGAGCGCGCCCGCGTCGTACAACGCCTCCGCACTCATCGTCTGGGCCCCGGCGGGCCGTGCCAACCCGACGAGCGCCATGAGCGCGATCGCCGCCACTACACGGCGCCCTTTCCCACCCGGCTCCGCGCCCAGCACCTGGAGCACTTGCTCGAGCTCCGCCGCGAGCTCGACCGCGTCCCCCAGGCCGCGGGGACCGTAGCGCGACGCCCGGAGGCGGTCGCGCAGGCGCTTCACGTGCTCGGCGACGGCGCTGTCCACCCCGGTTGCGCGCAGCGCGCGGGCGAGCCCGTCACCGTCCCGGGCCGGCTGGTCCGGGACGTGACTCGCCAGCACCGCTTGAAACCGGCGCTCCAGCTGTCCGAGCCGGGTGAGTGGCGCCGGCGCCGCGGGAGGCGCGGCCGCGACATCCGCGACAGTCCCGCGCCGGCGCCGCAGCCATACGAGCAGCGGAGGGCCGACCACCAGCAGGAGCCATCCCCACGGCACGAAGCCGCCCACCAGCTCGTCCGCCCACGCGGGGGCGCGGCCGCGCGCGAGCGACGGCAGCGCGCGCGCCGCCTGCGGCTCGATCCCGGGCGCCACAGCCAGCGCGCGCGGCGCAATCGTCGCCGACCGATAGTCCCCCGCCGTGAGATCGTAGTAGGGGTACCGCACCTCGGGCAGGAGGAACGACCCCGCCGAGTCCGGCATCACGAGATAGTGAAACGTCTTCGAGCCGGCGATCCGTCCGTCGCGCGGCGCGATCCGCATGGCCGTCTCTCCGGGATACGGGCGGAACCCGGCCGGCCAGCGGATCACCGGCTCCGGCCAAAGCGCCACGTTGCCCGCCCCGGACACCGTCGCCGTCATCGCGATCGGCTCTCCGACGCGACCGTTCGGCGGCTCGAGCGCGAGCTCGAGCGCGAGCCCTTGTGCCACGACCGGTTGGTCGTCCGCCGGCCGGCGCGCGGTGGGCAACGGCAGCACGGTGACGGGCACCGTGTCGCTGCGCAGCGAGTACCGCTCCTCGCGCTTGAAGACCGAGAACCCGACCGGCACCGCGTACGCGACGCTGGCCGGAGGAATCGCGATCCGCCCTGGCGCGAGCGGGAACAGCGCCTGGTGAGCGACGAACAAGTCCATCCATCCGCCTCGCACCTGACGCGACGCCGCGATCTCGGTCGGCACGGCCCCCGGGTACGACCATGCGCCCTCAGCCGTCTGAAGCGAGAGGATCGGCGGGTAGGTCAACCGGGTGCGCAGCTCGCGCGGAAACCACGCGGCGGCGATCACGTCAAGCTGCTGGCCCACGAGCACCGAGTCCCCGGGCAAGATGAGGCTGAGCACGACGCGGTCGTTGTGCGCGGGCGGGGGGGCGGCGGCGATCAGCCGGCGGGCAATCGGGGATACGGCGGTGGCGAGCCCGGTCGCCGCGCTGTCCACCGTGACGGTGAGCGGCGGGGTCGCGGTCTCCCGGGCGCCCTGCCGTACGCGCACGGGCCCGATCACGAGCGTGCCCGGACGCTGGGTCTTGAGCCGCAGCTCGCGCGTCATGGTGCGGACCGGTCCCCCCACCGCTTCGAGGGCCACCTCGGTCACCTCGCGGGAGCCGACGATGGTGAAGCCCGTGAGACCGGGGAGGGCCACCGCCACCGGCTCCGCCGATCGGGAGCGGGCTCTAATGGTGAGCGTCAGCTCTTCGCCCGCCGGCACTCGCGCGCGATCGACCTGAGCCGTCACATCGGGCGGCGACGCGCTCTGCAGGGCGACCAGCAGCCACAGCGCGGCGGTCACCAGTCTTTCACGCCGGGCTCGGCCGGGTGGCGCATCAGGCCCGTCCGATCGCGGCGCGTCCTCAGCTCCTCGTGGCCGATCGAGCGCAGCAGCTGCTCGGCCTGGGCTGGGCTCAGGCCGCCCTCTGCCCCGCCCCCGCTCCGAGCTCCACCGCCCGACGGTCCGCTCCCCCCACCCCCACTGGGCGGCGCCTTGTTCTGGCTGCTGCCACCGCGCTGCCGGACGGCGAGCTCGAGGTTCCACTTCGCCGGGCGGTCGCGCGGCCGCAACAGCAGCGCCTCGCGGTACGCGCGCTCGGCATCGGCCAGGTGCGCGTCGCGGCCCGCGCTGTCGTCCTCGGCCTGGCGCAGCGCGAGCAGCCCGAGGTTGTAGAGAGCGCGGAACCGCACGTCGGGATCGAGCGACGCGGCGGCGTGCGCGAGGCTCGCCTGGGCGGTCTCGGCATCCGAGTCGGCCAGTGCCGCGGTGCCCGCGTTGTACCAAGCGGCGTCATCCTTGCGCCGGGCGGCGAGCTCCGCCAAATACGCGACGCGTGCGCGCCTGAGGTCATGGCGGTCCCATGCTTTTTCCGCGGGGCTTCGCGGCAGCTGCGGCCGCTGCGCAACGCTCGCGGAGGGGAGCGCGCCGAGACACGCGAAAGCGAGTCCGACGAGCGCGGCAGTTCGTCGCGACGCGGCCTGCACGACCAGCAACACCACGGCGAGCATCAGCGGCAGCCAGGCCCGTGGCCGGCTCTGCTCGGTGCGCGTCTCGCTCGCGCGCGCTCGCCGGTACGAGGCGACGAGGTCGCGAACTGCGCCGGCCTGGTCGGGGAGGTCCGCGGCGACGAGCGTTCCCTGTGCCGCGTCGGCCGCGGCGCCGAGCATGTCGTCCCGTCGCGCGGTCTGGATGACACGCCCCTCCTCATCTTTCTGATAGCTGAGCAAGCCGCCGCGGTCGTCCCGCACGGGAATGCGCGTCGGGGTGCGCCCGCCCTCGGCCACGAGGATCAAGCGGATCCCGCCCGCCTTGAGGCGCTGCGCTTGCGCGGTGATCGGCGGCAGCGAGTCGTGCGCTTCGCCGTCGGTGAACACGACGAGCACGCGGTCGGCGAGCTCGGAGCTCGCCTGCAGCAGCTCGGCACCCTGGCGCAGCGCCGGAGCGAGCCCGGTGCCTCCCTGGGAGGCCATGTCCGGGTCGAGCGCGTCGAGGTAGAGCGTCAGCGCGGACCCGTCTATCGAGAGCGGCGACATGATGTAGCTCGAGCCGGCGAACGCGATGAGCCCGACCCGATCCCCGTCCAGGTCCTGGACCAGCCGCCGCGCCTCCCGGATCGCGCGCCGCAAGCGGTTGGGCGTCGCGTCCTCCGCGAGCATGGAGCGGGAGATATCGACCGCGATCACCACGGAGAGGCCACGCGTCTCGGCCACGATCCGCTCTTCTCCCCAGCGGGGCCCCGCGAGCGCGACGACGCCGAGGAATGCGGCGATCGCGAGCGCCGTGGGCCCCAGGCGCCCCGCGGCGACTGCCTGCCGCACCGTCTCCTGCGACCAGAGCGCCGCCCGCCGGATGCGAACGCGCCGCGCCCAGGCGGCGGCGAACCAGACGGCGCCGCCGATGAGCGGCGCGAGCGCGAGCACGACGGGGGCGTCGAACGTCATCACGGAACCCGGATGGCGAACGTGCCCGCGAGCACGATCTCGAGCGCGAGCGCTACCAGGCCGAGGGCGAGTGGCGCGCGGTAGGCCTCGTCGAAGCGGCGGTAGACGATTTGCTCCACCGGGGCCTTCTCGAGGCGATTGATCTCCTCGAAGATGTGCCGCAGCGACTGGGTGTCGGTGGCCCGGTAGTAGCGCCCCCCCGTCAACGACGCGATCTCGGTCATGAGCGCCTCGTCGATCTCCACGGGCCGCATCTCGTAGCGCAGCTGGCCGTCCGCCCCGTACTCCGTGGGCATGGGCGCCTGCCCTCGCGTGCCGACGCCGATCACGTAGATCTTGATGCCGAACGTCGCCGCCGCCTGCCCGGCGGTGCGGGGGTCCACCGTGCCCTTGTTGTTGACGCCGTCGGTGAGCAGCACGAGCACCTTGCTCTTCCCCGGTGCGCGCCGCAGCCGGTTGGCCGCTGTCCCGATCGCCGTGCCGATCGCCGTGCCGTCCTCGAGCATCCCCGGGTGCAGCTCGCGCAGCGCCTGCTCCAGCACGGCGTAGTCGGTCGTGATGGGAACCTGCGTGAGCGCCTGCCCGGCAAACGCGACGAGGCCGATGCGGTCCGAGGTGCGGGCCCGCACGAATTCGATCGCGGTCTGCTTGGCCACGTCGATGCGGTTCGCCGGCGCGAAGTCTTCCGCCTGCATGCTGCCCGAGATATCCACGGCCAGCACGATGGAGATCCCCTCACTGCGCGTTTCGCTGCGCGCGGCGCCGATGCGGGGGCCGGCGGCGGCGATGATCCAGGCGCCGAGGCAGGCGCTGCGCAGCGTGACGGGGAGGCGCGCCACCCACAGGCGCTCGGCCGCGCCCATCGCCGACCGGACGTCGCTCATCCGGGTACCGGACAGGCGGGCGAGTCGCTTGGCGCGCAGCCACCACCACAACGGCAACAGGGCGAGCGCGAGCAGCAGCAGCGGCCGGGCAAAGCTCACGGCGTCAGCTCCCGCGCGAGCCGGCGCGCCATGGCGGACAGCGCGGCGACGTCGGTCCCGTGAGCGGAGGCGAACGCGACCCGGTCGAGCTGCTCGAGCAGGTCGCGCAGCTCCCGCAGCGGCGCGTTGGGACGCACGCGCTCGACGGCCTGCAGGCACTCGGCCGTGTCGAGGGCCGGGTGCGCCTCGGGTACCGCGCGCGCCAGCGCCGCCCGCAGCCGCCAGATCGCGCGCGCGGCGACGGCTTTGGGCTCCCCGGCGGCGAGCCACCGGGTGTCGGGGACCTCACGTTCCAGTGGAACTGGAGGTGCCGGCTCGACGGCCCGGGGTCGCCGCCGCCGCGCGGCCACGCCCGCGGCGAGGAGCCCCGCGGCCAGCGCCAGGGCGGCGAGCGGCGGCAGGGCATTCCGATGCGCGGCGCGCAGCGGCGCGAGCAGTCCTTGAGGACTCGGGCTTCGCAGCGAGTCCGGGATCACACTCGTCACGCTGAAGCTCGTCGTGCCCCCGGCCGTCGAGTCCGCCCGCCCGTCGGGACCGAGAAGCCACAGCGGTGGCAGTGCCAGCTTGTGAGCGCCGGGCTTCCAGGCGACGACGGCGTAGCGGACGACCCAGCCGTCGGCGCTCCGGCGCACCACGGGATCGGCGAGCGGCTCGACGGCTTCCGTCGCGTCGAGCTTCCCGGCCCGGATCTGCCAGCCGCTGGGGACGACAAGCGCCCGCTCGAGCCAGATGGTGTCGCCGACGGTGGGCGCGGCCGGAGTGGCCGACCACCCTCCCCCCTGCCCGGCTGCCAGACGCCCCGCCGCCACGACGCCCAGCAAGACGAGTCGGGCCTTCATCGCTTCAGCCGGCGGGCGCGCTCGGCGAAGGCGCGGCGCAGCAGCACGCCGTACGGCACGTTGGTCTGGAGCGCCACGCGGTCCACACCCGCTTGGACCAGCTTCCGGGTGCGTTCCTGGAGCTGGCGCTCGGCCGCGACGCCCACGCGCGTCCGCGTCGCCCCGTGGCTCGTATCCAGGAGGACCCGCTGCCCGGTCTCCGCATCCTCCATGTCGACCCAGCCCGCGTCGGGGAGCTCGCGTTCGCGCGGGTCGTCGATGGTGATGGCGACGACGTCATGGCGCGCGGCCAGCTGCGCCAGCGGGACCTCCCAGCCCTCGGCCCGGAAGTCCGACAGCACGGCCACGATGGCGTGGTGCTTCGGCAGCTTCGCCGCGTAGCTCAGGGCTTCCCCCAGGTT
>DATHKX010000036.1:0-7963 GCA_035488835.1 Gemmatimonadales bacterium | reverse complement strand
GTGGCGGTGTGCGAGTCGCCGCACACGATCACCATGCCCGGCTGGGTGAGGCCCAGCTCGGGGCCGATCACGTGAACGATTCCCTGCAGGGGCGACCGGAGATCGAACAACTCCAGCCCGAAGTCCCGCGCGTTGACCGCGAGCGCCTCGAGCTGCCGCGCGGCAATCGGATCGGCGATCGGCGCCGCGCGGTCCCCTGTGGGGACGTTGTGGTCCACCGTCGCCACCGTCAGCGCCGGCCGGCGCACCCGGCGTCCCGCCTGCCGCAGCCCCTCGAACGCCTGAGGCGACGTCACCTCGTGAACGAGATGCAGGTCCACGTACAGGAGCGCCGGGCCCTCGGGGAACTGCTGGACGACGTGCGCGTCCCAGACCTTGTCGAACAGCGTCCGCGCCGTCACGAACCGACGCCGGCTCCTTGGACCTGAGCCGCCGCGCGGCCTTCTTCCGTCCACGGCATCATGGCGCGCAGCTTGGCGCCGACCCGCTCGATCGGGTGCTCCGCCCCCGCGCTCCGCAATGCCTGGAACCGGCGGCCGCCCGCTCGGCTCTCGGCGATCCACTCCCGCGCGAAGCTGCCGGACTGGATGTCGGCCAGGATGCGCTCCATCGCGGCCCGAACTTCCGGCGTCACGATCTTCGGGCCGCGCGTGTAATCGCCGTATTCCGCGGTGTCGCTGATCGAGTACCGCATGAACTTCATCCCGCCGCGATACATCAGGTCCACGATCAGCTTCAGCTCGTGCATGCACTCGAAGTAGGCGATCTCCGGCGCGTACCCCGCAGCCGTGAGCGTCTCGAAACCGGCTTGGATCAGCGCGGTGACGCCACCGCACAGGACCGACTGCTCGCCGAACAGATCCGTCTCCGTCTCCTCGCGGAACGTCGTCTCGAACACGCCCGCGCGGGCGCAGCCGATCCCCGCGGCGTAGGCGAGCGCATCGGCCAACGCGTTGCCGCTCGCGTCCTGGTGCACTGCGACGATCGCCGGCACGCCCCGGCCGGCCTGAAACTCGCTGCGCACCAGGTGTCCGGGGGACTTCGGGGCGATCATCGCGACATCCACGCCGGCCGGGGGCACGATCTCACGGAAATGCACGTTGAACCCGTGAGCGAAAAGGAGCGTCTTCCCGCGCTGCAGGGCCGGAGCGACGCCGGCCTCGTACACCGCCCGCGCTTCCTGGTCCGGGACCAGCATCATGATGACGTCGGCCGCGCGCGCCGCGTCGGCCACCGGGCGGACGTCCAGCTCCTCCGCCCGCGCCCGCTCCCATGACGGTCCGCCCGGGCGCAGCCCCACGATCACCCGCGCGCCGACATTCGAATCGCGCAGGTTGAGCGCATGCGCATGACCCTGGCTGCCGTAGCCGATCACGGCGATGACGCGGTTTTGCAACCGGGCGGGATCGGCGTCGGTATCGTAGAAAATGCGCGTTTCCGTCGAGCTCATCGTTTCGCCTCCGTAGTGGAATCTTCATTCGCGAGAACCATCACCGAGCGCACGCCGATCATCTTATGGAACTGCTGCGCCACGCGATCGGTGGTCGCCGCATCGGCCTTGAGCACGAACGTCAGCCGCGCCTCGCCGGCGGTGCCGCTCGGGTGCAGCGCGAGGCCCTCGATCGGAACATTGCGCCGGCGCAGCACGCCGAACGCGCGGTTCAAGGTCACCAGCGCGTCGTCGAGCAGCACGGCCACCGTGTGGGCCGAGGGCGAGGGGGCGGGCACGCCGCTCAATCGCCTGCGGCGCCGGCCGGCGCCGCCTCGATCGGCTCCGAGAGGGAGCCCCCGGGCGGAATCATGGGGAACACGTTGGCCTCCTGCTCGATCATGAACTCGACGAGCGCCGGCCCGGGCTCGGCATTCGCCCGCCCGACCGCGTCGGCGAGCTCGCCCGCCTCCCTCACCCGATAGCCGGAAATGCCGTACGCCTCGGCGAGCTTCAGGTAGTCGGGGCTCCAGATCGGCGTGCACGAGTAGCGCTTCTCATGGAAGAACTGCTGCCACTGCCGCACCATCCCGAGGTAGCCGTTGTTGAACACCGCCATCTTCACCGGCAGCCCTTCCTGCACCATGGTCGCCATCTCGGCCATGTTCATCTGGAAGCCGCCGTCGCCCGAGATGGCCCACACGGTGCCGCTCGGGCGGGCGAGGTGAACGCCCATGGCGGCCGGCACCGCGAACCCCATGGCGCCGAGGCCCCCCGACGTGATGTGGGTGTTGGGGCGCTGGTAGGGATAAAGCTTCGCGACCCACATCTGGTGCTGGCCTACGTCTGTCACGATGGTGCACTCGCCGTGGCTCGCCTCGTAGATGGACGCGAGGATCGCTTCGGGCGACAGGTTGCCGCGATACGACTCCGCTCGCGTGCGTACGAACCCGTGGATGTGTTCGACCCAGCGCTCGCACCGGCGCGGCTCCACCGCCGCCACCAAGCGGCGTGTGATGTCGCGCGCGTCGCCCACGATGCCGACGGCGACGGGGACGTTCTTCCCGATCTCCGAGCGGTCCAGGTCGATGTGGACGATGCGAGCCTGGGGTGCGAAGCTGGCCGTGTTGCCCGTGACCCGGTCGTCGAACCGCAGACCGATACCGATGATGACGTCGGCGTTCTGAATCGCACGGTTCACATGCACCTCGCCGTGCATGCCCGGCATGCCGAGGTGGAGCGGATGGCCGTCCGGGAAGGCGCTGATGCCCAGGAGCGTCGTAATGACGGGAATCCCGGTCTTCTCCGCCAATGCGCGCACCTCGGCGTACGCTTCCGCGAGGATCACCCCGTGCCCGACCATCAGAAGGGGTCGCTCCGCTCCCCTGATCAGCCGCGCCGCGGCACGGACCCCGTCTTCCAGAGACCCCGGGCTCGCGCCCGGGGTCAGTGACTGACCCCGGGCGCGAGCCCGGGGAGCACGGTACTCGATCTTCTGGTTCTGCACGTCCTTGGGGACGTCGATCAACACCGGCCCCGGCCGTCCCTCCACCGCGACGGCCATCGCTTCGGCGACGATGTCCGCCAGCTCGGTCACGTCCTGGACCTGATAGTTCTGCTTTGTAATCGGCAGGGTGATGCCGATGATGTCGGTTTCCTGGAACGCGTCGCGCCCGATCATGGGGCGTGACACCTGACCGGTGATCGCCACGACCGGAGAGTTGTCCATATGCGCCGCGGCGAGCCCGGTCACGAGGTTCGTGGCGCCGGGTCCGGACGTGGCGACGCACACCCCCGCTCGCCCGCTCGCCCGGGCGTAGCCGTCGGCCGCATGCGCCGCTGCCTGCTCGTGCCGCACCAAGATGTGCCGCAGGCGAGGGTGGTCCCCCAACGCGTGATAGAACGGCATGATGGCGCCGCCGGGATACCCGAAGATCACTTCGACCTCGGCGTCCACGAGCGCGCGGCACAGGATCTCCGCTCCCGAGAGCATCTCGCTCATCGGCTCACACTCCCCAGAAGTAGCTGGCGTTGAGCGACTGGTCCTCCAGCTGATCCGCGTGGCTCACCTTGTTCAGGGCATGCACCAAGGCACGGGCGCTCGCCTCGACGATATCGGTCGACGCGCCGTGCCCGCTCAGCGATTTCCCGTCGATCCGCGCCTGCACCAGCACCTGCCCCAGGCTGTCGCGCCCCGGGGTGACCGATTGGACGGTGAGGTTCAGGACCTCCACCTGGCGCTCGACGACCTTCGCGATCGCGGCGAAGGTCGCGGCGATCGGCCCGTTGCCGCCCGCCGTCGCGCCCCGCTCCCCACCAGTCCAGGGACCCGCGAGCCGCACCTCCGCCGACGCGGACACCGTCCCGCACGTCACCTGGAGATGCACGAGCCGGTAGGCCTCCGGCGCGTCGTTGAACCGGCCGTGCAACAGCGCGAGCAGGTCCTCGTCCAGGATCTCGCGCTTCTTGTCCGCCAGCGTCGTGAACTCGTCGTACAGCTTCCGCAGCGTGGCGTCGTCCACCTCGTAGCCGAGCTCGCGATAACGCCGTTCCAGCGCGTGTCGGCCCGAGTGCTTGCCCAGCACCAGGCTCGAGCGCGCCACCCCCACCTCTTCCGGTCGGATGATCTCGTACGTGAGACCATTCTGCAGCACGCCGTGCTGGTGGATCCCCGCTTCGTGGGCGAAGGCGTTACGGCCGACCACGGCCTTGTTGGGCTGGGGAAAGACGCCGATCACGTGTGACAGCAGCTGGCTCGTCCGGAACAGCTCCTGGGGGTTCACACCGCAATTGAACGCGACCGCGTGCGGCCGCACTCGCCCCGCCACGACGATCTCTTCCAGCGCCGCGTTGCCGGCACGCTCACCGATGCCGTTGACGGTGCATTCGACCTGTCCGGCGCCGGCTTCGATCGCGGCGAGCGAGTTGGCCACGGCGAGCCCGAGGTCGTCGTGGCAGTGCGCGCTCAACACGACGCGGTCCGCGTTCGGAACGCGCTCCCGCACGGCGCGGAACATGGCTGCGTACTCGACGGGCAACGCGTACCCCACCGTGTCCGGGAGATTGATCGTGGTCGCCCCCGCGGCGATGGCCGCCTCGACCACCCGGCACAGGAATTCCAGATCCGTGCGGGTCGCGTCTTCGGCTGAGAACTCGACGTCGTCGGTGTAGCGGCGAGCCCGCCGCACCGCGTCGCGTGCCAGCTCGAGACACTGGTCGCGGCTGAGCCGCAGCTTGCACTGGAGGTGCAGGTCGGATGTCGCGATGAAGACGTGCACCCGCGGTCGCGCAGCCGGTCGCACGGCCTCGCCGGCGAAATCGATGTCCCCGTCGTGACAGCGGGCGAGGGCCGCAATCACGGGACGGCGCACCGCCTCGGCGATCGCCCGGACGGCCCGCCGGTCGCCTTCTGACGCGCTCGGGAACCCCGCTTCGATCACGTCCACCCCAAGCGTGTCCAGCTGGCGGGCGAGACGCAGCTTCTCCTCGGCCGTCATCGAATTGCCGGGCGCCTGCTCGCCGTCGCGCAGGGTCGTGTCGAAGATGATGACATCTCTCGCCATGAGTGGCTCCCGTGCTCCCCGTCTCGCGTATGGTGAAAAAAAAGCCGCGGACCTTCTTGGTCCGCGGCGCTCACTGCGTCCTTCTTGTATCGCTAGCTGCTCATGTGCTTGATTGGCGCGCGCCGCAGACCCTGTTCTGAGCTAATGCTCAGCAGGACCAGGACCAGCAGCAGAACCAGCGCAAGCGGCATCACGAGTCGATGGCACTCCAAATCGGAACAGTGCTGCCACGGTACAACAGGACCCGGAGGATACGCCTGGGTCCCGCGACCGTCAAGACCGGACCGTGGACGGGTGCCACCCATTCGGGTGGGCGGACGCGCTCACGCGCGCGTAAGCTGAATCAGCGTGATCTCCGCAGGTGCGCCCAGGCGCAGCGGTGGCCCCCAATAGCCCGTCCCCCGGCTCACGTACAACCACATCGCCTCCAGCCGGTGGAGTCCAGCGACAAACGGCTGGAACAGCCGCACCAGCAGGTTGAACGGGAAGTACTGTCCCCCGTGGGTGTGCCCCGACAGCTGCAGGTCGTACCCAGCGGCCCGTGCCGCGAACGCGCTCTTCGGCTGATGCGCCAGGAGCACCCGCACGTCACTCTCCGGCGCCCCCGCGACCGCCGCCGCGGGATCGGAGATGTGCCCGGGGAGGCCGCGGCTCGAGAGGTCCGTGACTCCGGCGAGGACGATCCGGCCGCTGCCCCGGCGGATCAGCTGGTGTCCGTTGACCAGGGTGTTGAAGCCGAGCCCTTCCAGCTCGCGCACCCATCCGGCCGCGTCCCAGTAGTACTCGTGATTCCCCGTGACGAAGTATTTCCCGTGCGGCGCCCGTAGGCCGGCGAGCGGCGCGACCTCGTCGCGCAGCGCGGGCGGGAACCCGTCGGCTACGTCCCCGGTCAGGGCGATCAGATCGGGCTGGAGGCGGTTGGTCGTGTCCACCACGCGCTCCACGAACTGCCGTTTGAGCGTCGGGCCGACGTGCAGGTCGGAGAGCTGCGCGATGCGGAAGCCTTCGAGATCCGAGGGAAGCCCCGTGATCGGGACGTCCACCACACGCACCATCACGGGCCGCCGCGCCCGCCACAGACCGATCAACACGACGGCGACCGCACCGCCCACGACCGCCAGCTGAAAGCCGCCGACTCCGAGCCAGGCCCGCACATGCAGCGCATCTCCCGCCAGCGCGAACACGATCAGCAGCGACGACAGCCCCATGGCGGTGAAGCCGGCGATCTCGAGGCCTCGCTTGGCCGGCAGCCGCTGGGTCCGTCCGGCGAACAACGCCACGAACGGCGCGAGGATGAGGAGCAGGATGCCCACCCAGCCGAGCAGGCGCCAGGCAGGCGCCAGCGGCGTCTGGGCGAGCAACCGCTGCCCCACGTACACGTGCAGCATGGTCCACAGGGTGGCCACGATGAGGATGGCGGCGATCATGCCCCGGGGCCGGCTCACGCTCGGATGCTTCGTTTCATTCTCCATGACGAGGGTAACGCTGACTGGGCTCGAGATGTTGCAGCGCAAGCTCAGTACCGCACGCCTTTGCGGATCGCGAGGCCCCAGCGGCTGCCGGTGAATCCCTTCCCGAAGCGGTATCCGACGGCAAACTCCGCCACATCGCCCCGCACCGCGCGGGTCGGTCCGATCCGCAGCGACATGCCCACCGCGCCACACAGACGGGCTGGCTCGTCCGCGTACCAGGCTCCGCCATAGTCGAGGAACGGCGCCACCCCGACCCCCATGAGGCCCCACAGGTCGTCCGCGACGAGCAGCCGATCCTCGAGGGCGAGCCACACCCTGCGGGTTCCGGTGAACTGGTGGATCCCGAAGACGCGCGGCCCGTTCTGCGAGTTCCACAAATCAAACTCGTTGCCGGGTTTCGCGCGGCGCAGTTCGGCGCCCTCGACGTGGAGAATCAGTGTCTGGTGGCGGAGGTTCTGGCTCGCGATGGTCAACGCGCCCGCCACGCGCCCGGAGTCCGGAACGCCCCCCGTGAGGACACCGTTCGCGGCCGCCCACAGCACAGCGAACCCACGCCGCCATGGCGCCGCGAGCTGCGCGCTCACCTCCGGCCCGACGCCCGCCTGGCCGGAGGGATACCCCCACGCGCGGGGTGCCGCCCACACACCGACGTGAAGCACCTGCGACACATCCACGTCCTCGCGCCGGGCGTAGGAATTGAATCGCTCGAGCACTTGGAAGCGCACATGCCCGACGTCCATTCCCGCACCCACCGTGCCGAACACGGAGCGGGGGAACACCATGGTCCCCTCGGGGGCAAAGTCCTCCCGGCGCCACTGCCCTGCGAGCCACAGCCGCAGGTAACCTGCCGAGGTCGCGTGCGGGGCGAACCCTGCCGCGATCCCCACGCGCAGGGCGCGGCGCTCCACGATCGCGCTCGTGTCGCCGTCGCGGAACACCAACACGCGCTCTGAGGCCGCTTCCCCGTCGGTCGTGAAGGCGCGCCGTGCGGCGGTCTCGTAGAACGGCACTCCCACCAGCCAGGTGCCCCGATTGCCGTCCGACTTGTTGCTGTACTTGGCCTGCAGCCAGCCACGGCGCGAGAGGAAGTGGGGGTTCACGTGCCCGAGATCGAACGTGCGACGGTCAGGCGTCTTGTTGTATACGGCGGTGAAGGACGTCGCGGTGCCCAACAGGTTGTCTTCCACGAGGCCGACCATCCAGGTGACGTCGCCGCCGGCGGACGAATAGCCGATCTGCGGCTTGGTGCTCCAGCCGTCGGTGGTGGCGACGCGGAGCGCCAGACGACCGTCGAGTCGTGTGGTATCGATCCGCACGCGACTGAAGACGTTCAGGTTGCGCAAGGCCCGCTCGCTCTCGGCGACTCGCGCCGAGTCGTAGCGGTCCCCGGGATTGACCAGCAGCGTGCCGCGGATGACTCCCGCGCGCGTGCGCGCGTGCAGCCGGTTCGCGAGCCGGGCGATGAAGCTGGGCGCGTCGGCCTCCTGGAGATCGAACAC
>DATHKX010000035.1:0-7960 GCA_035488835.1 Gemmatimonadales bacterium | reverse complement strand
CTACGCTCCTCGATGAGCGCCGCGATATCCGACGACCGCCACCGCAGTGTGTGGGGGGCGAGTTGAATTGCGAGATTCCCGACGACCTCGTAGACCCGTTTCGTGGGAATGGCGAGCAGGCGGCCGACTTCAGCCGCGGTTAGCAGCGGCTCGATGGCGACCGCCGGCGCCGACGACCTCTCGAGCCGCAACCCTTGATCCTTCCGGTCGCCGAGACTCACGATTGCCTGCCCCGCTGAAGGCGACCGCCCTTCCCCCCCTTCAGGTACTCCCGGCGGAACCGGCGCAGCTCCGCGAGCTGGATCATGGAAATCCCGTAGCGCGTCGTGTCTCTGAGGAGCCCGAGCCGAACGTACCGGTTGACGGCCATCACGCTCTTACCGAGAAAGGCCGCGGCCTCGATTTGAGAGAGGTACCCGCGGGGGCCGATCTCGGTTCTGTATTCGCGGGTGCGGACCTGGCGCACGAGGGTGATGCCCGCGTGTGGGCCGGGGGGGTTCTCTTCGAGGACTCTAATCAGATCCGGCCGGGCGCGTCCCATTCGGAGGCCTTGAAAGTGTTATTGCTGTCGTGTCATATTAATCGTCGCACCTTGGAGGTGTCAAGCCGCCCCCGGGCGACCGGCCGGGCGGTCCCACCGGAGCCCCGGCGAAAACGCCCGTGGAAACCCCGGTTGAGTAGCGGAGTAACGAGCGGGTTCACTCGCGGAGCGACGAGCGGGGTGACGAGCAGGATTACGGCTCGGCGGGCCCTCGGCATTTCCTGCTTCTGGGGAGGTGATTCGAATGCGCACGCGGTCGGTAAATGAGATTCCGGAGGCACTCCGGCGCCACAATGAGGAGCAGCAGCGCGATCCTGAGATGGTCGTGAACAATCTCGGCAGACGGGTCCGCGTTGTCGTCCTATGGCACCAGCGCGATGACGACCCGGAGCAATGGATCTACCTCGAGCGAATGCTGCCGGGCGAGTTCTCGTACGAGGCAGTGAAGCAGCAGTGGGGCGGCGGCGCGTACCGCATCAGGCTCTTCGGCGCCTGGGACCGTGCGCGTCGGCAGGAGAGGTACATCACGCAAGTGGCGTTCTGGATCTGGGACGGGTTTCCGCCCACGCCGGCTCTTCAGGCTCGGCTGCGGCGGGCGGAGCGCATTCGTTGACGTTGACGCAGCAGGGCTTCGATGTGGCATGCGGAAAAGACGTAACCGACACCTGCCATCGCGACGTCTTGGCCGCGATGCCCTGCACGTGCATCAGGCGGTCATCTCATGGAACGAACCGACACCCTTACCGCCGCTCAGGGAATAGCGCGAGTTCAGATGAAGCAGACGCCGACATGGCTTTACGCCCGCGCCGCCGTCCCCCGCCGGGCTGTCGTCGGTGTGCTCGGCGCCTGCTCCCCCACCACCACGCGCACCCGGTGCGTGACGCCATCGTCCACGAGGGGGATGGCGGCGGGATCCACGGGGTGGCCGTCCAGCTCGGCCTCCGCGATCCCCCGGCAGCGGTGCTCCGGGTTGGAGACGGAGATGTCATAGCCGGTGCGGCCGAAACGCCAGACGATGGAATACTCGGGCCAGGCCGCGGGGATGCAGGGATCCAGCTCGAAGCTCGCACCGTGGCGCTTGAGGCCGAGGATGCTCTCCAGGCCCGCGCGGTACATCCAGCCCGCGGAGCCCGTGTACCACGTCCAACCGCCGCGCCCGGCGTGGGCCGGGTGAGCGTAGACGTCTCCGGCGGTGACGTACGGCTCGGCTTTGTAGCGCTCGACGTCCGCGGCGCTCCGCGTGTGGTTGATGGGGTTCAGCAGGTGGAACAGCTCCACGGCCTCGTCCCCGTTGCCGAGCCGGGCCACCGCCATGACCGTCCACACCGCGGCGTGCGTGTACTGGCCGCCGTTCTCCCTCACCCCGGGCGGGTATCCCTTGACGTAACCGGGGTCTTGCGCCGACTGGTCGAAGGGGGGAGTGAGCACCAGCACGACCCGGGCTGCGCGCCGCACAAGGTGGGTGCGGACGGCGTCCATGGCCCGCTCGGCGTGCTTCACGGGCGCGACTCCGGACAGGACCGCCCAGGACTGAGCGATCGAGTCGATCTTGCCCTCGTCGTTCTGCGCCGAGCCCAACGGCGTGCCGTCGTCGTAATAACCCCGCCGGTACCACTCCCCGTCCCAGGCCCGCTCGAGCATGCCCGCCAGGCGGCTGGCCTCGCTCGCGTAACGCCCCGCCCGCGCCGTGTCCCGGCTCTCGCACAGGGGGATGAACTGCTGCAGCACCGTGTGCAGGAACCACCCGAGCCAGACGCTTTCGCCGCGGCCCTGGTGCCCGACCCGGTTCATCCCGTCGTTCCAATCGCCGCTGCCGATCAGCGGAAGGCCGTGGGCGCCAGCCGTAAGGCCCTTGTCGATGGCGCGCACACAATGGTCGAAGAGGGAAGCCGATTCGGAGGAACCCCGCGGCTGCCCGTAGGCCTCAGTCTCGCCGGCGGCGAGCACCGGAGCCTCCAGGAACGGAACGAGCTCGTCGAGGATGCCGTGGTCCCCGGTCGTGTCCACGTAATGCGCTACGGCGTACGGCAGCCAGAGCAGGTCGTCCGAGCAACGGGTGCGGGTGCCGCGGCCGGAGGGCTCGTGCCACCAGTGTTGCACATCCCCTTCGATGAACTGCCGGCCCGTGGCCCGGACGATGTGCGCCCGCAAAATGTCCGGCCTCGCCAGGGAGAGGGCCATGGCGTCCTGCAGCTGATCGCGGAAGCCGAAGGCGCCGCCCGGCTGATAGAAGCCGGACCGCGCCCAGAGCCGGCAGCTCAGGTCCTGGTACAGGAGCCACCGGTTCATGAGGAGATCGAAGGAGTCGTCAGGAGTGCGCACCTGGACCGTCTCCAGGGTGTCGGCCCAGAACCGCTGCACCGCTTCCAAGGCGATGTCGGCGGCGGCCACGCTGCCGTGGCGGCGCACCAGCTCGCGGGCGTGCTCGTGATCCCCGCCCTGTCCCAGGATGAAGACGAGGCGGCGGCTCTCTCCCGGAGCCAAGCCGATCTCGACCTGCAGCGCGGCGCAGGGATCGAGTCCGGCCCCGAACTGGCCCGACAGGGCGTGGTGGTTCAGGGCGGCTGGCCTCGCCAGCGAGCCGTTGCGTCCCAGAAAGGAGAGGCGGTCTCCCGTCGCCGAACTCGGCGCCTCGCTGGCGTGGGCGAAGGCGACCCGGCCCGCGAACTCCTGGTTGTAGGGGTTCGTGGCCAGGACGGCCCCCGTCTCCGCGTCGAGTCCCGTCATCACGTGCAGGTGCTCCCCAGGCTGCGGCGGCGCCAGCCGCCATTCGTTGTAGGCGAACACGCTCAGTCGCCGCGGGCGGTCGGTCCGGTTGGTGAGGGTCAGGAGTGAGAACTTCACAGGGTCCTTCGCGTCCACGAAGACCGCGAGGTCCTGCAGGATTCCATGGGAGGCATGAGTGAAGTGGGAGACTCCGGCTGCGTGCCGCGTCACGAACCGGCCGCTCTCTTGGGTCCGCCGCATCGGCCCCGGCGTGGGTGACCACACGTCGCCCCCTTCCTCGTCCCTCAAGAAGAGGGCCTCGGCGGTGGGGTCAGTCACGGGGTCGTTCGCGAAGGGCGTGAGGCGGTTCTCACGGCTGTTCTCCGCCCACGTATACGCCGAGCCCGATGCCGAGACTACGGTGCCGAAGCCGGGGTTGGCCATGACGTTGACCCAAGGGAGCGGCGTCTCTCGGTCACCGTCGAGGACGACCGCGTACTCGCGGCCGCCATCGGCAAAGCCGCCCGTCCCATTGGCGAAGGTGAGGGCGGGCACCTCGATCTCCATGCCGTCCGGGCCGGAAGCCGGGCGCGGGGGTGGCGGCGGCAGCTCCCTCCGGGGTTGCCGCTCGGGATAAGGCCAGTCCAACTGGTCCGACAGCTTGCCGCGATCCCCGCTGAGGATCGCCCGTGCCACGCTGGCGAGCAGGTTTCGCTCGGCCTCGTTCATACGGTCGCCGCGCAACAGGTACACCCCCCCCGGCCGGTGCTTCCACGCCCCCCAGGGCCCGGTGTCGAGGAGCGCGGCGAGCTGGACCTGTATGTCGTCGAGATAGCTCACTGGATGCTCGTTCAAGATCACGACGTCCGCGCTCAGGCCCTTGAGCCGCCAGTACTCCTGGGCCTGGAGGACCTGTCGGACGAGGGAGATGTCGCCTCCGTTGACCACGCGCACGAGGAGGATGGGGAGATCGCCGGAGATCCCGTGGGCCCACAGCCCCGGTTGGCCCAGCACGTTGCGCTCCAAGACCTCCGGCCCCGCCCGCAGCGAGGCGTCGGTGTACAGGACCCGGGAGGCGAGGCGTTCGCAGAGCTGGGCCTCGTCGCTCGAGATGCCCAGGTGCCGCAACGTGCTCTGCGCCTGGGTGTAGGCCAGCGCGAAGGTGCGCGCGGCGGCGCTGGGGTCGTGGTACTTGTGCGCCATGGCCAGAGCGCCATCCCGGCTCACGGCCATCCCCGTCGCGAAGGACAGGCGCACGAATCCACCGGGTGCCAAACGGATGCGCTGTCGCAGGCTGACGATCGGGTCCAGCACGGCCCCGGTGGTGCCGGAGAGGGCCCGCCCGTCGAGGGCCATCGGATCCTCCGGGCTGCGGCCGCGGCCCAGGAACCGCCCGCGGTCGGTCTCCCATTCCACCGGCCCTTGCATCCTCGCGTCCACGCTCAACACGTGGACTGCCCACACGCGGGCCTCGTCCCGGGCGCGGGGTCGCCGGGCGCAAACCAGGGCGGCGCTCTCGGGCAAGTACTCGGTTTCCACGAAGAGCTTGCTGAAGGCGGGGTGGGTCAGGTCCTCGCCGACAGACGCCAGGGCGATCTCGGCGTAGCTCGTGACCTCGAGCTCGCGAGGCCGGTCGCTCTGGTTGGTCACGGCCAGGCGGCGCACCTCGACGTCGTCCTCGGTTGAGACCGCGATGTCGAGCTGCGTCGCGATGTCCTCGTCACGGCGGCGGAAGACGGCCTTCTCGGCCTGAAAGGTGACCAGATACTCCTCGGGTTCCCGGTCGGTGGGATGGTAAGCCGCGGACCAGACCGACCCGGTGCGCACGTCGCGCAGGTAGAGGAAGTGGCTCCCCAGGTCACGGGTCGAGTCCTCGCGGTACCGGGTGACGGCGCGGCCGCGGCAAAAGCTGGCCCCGCCTCCCGCGTTGGTGACGATGGCGGTGTAGGCGCCGTTGGATAGGAACTGGGCGTGAGGGTACCGGGTGTGGGGCGACCGGAAGCGCCGGACCGCCACCGCGGAGACCGGAGCCGCCACCCGCGTCTCCTCGGCGGGCCGGGGCTGCGTGATCGGAGCGTGGCGCGGCGCGCGCTCCTGCAACAGCGGCGCGGTGGCCTGCATCCGGGGATCGGCATGGAGGCGCTGCACCATCGGATGGCCGAGGACGGCGTTGGCCAGAGCCACCAAGCTCATGCCCTGGTGATGGGCCAGGAAGGCCTGAACGACGACCCCGCGGGAGCCATGCGGTCGGGGCTCGCTGACGGTCTCGCCTTCGTCCGCCTTCCGGTGGGTGTAGTCGATGGCCTCGTAGAACCCGTACGCGCCGTCCAGCCCTTCCCGGGCCAGGCGCCGGAAATTGTGTGCCGCCCTCGCGGGGTCCACCATGGCGGCCAGCGCGGTGGCGTAGGGGGCCACCACCAGTTCGTCGCCGAGGCCTCGCTTCAGCCCCAGGCCGGGCACGCCGAATGCTTTGTACTGGTAGTTGCCGTGACGGTCCACGAGGTTGAAGGCGGACTCCGAGATCCCCCAGGGCACCCCCTGCTGCCGCCCGTATTCCATCTGCCGACGTACAGCCATGCGGCACGACTGGTCGAGGAGGGTCCCCGGATAGCTCTGCATCACGAGGAGGGGCATGAGGTATTCGAAAAGGCTGGCGCTCCACGACAGGAGGGTGGGGGCGCCGTCCACGCTGGTCAGTAGCCGCCCCAAGTGGAACCAGTGGCCGTCGGGGACATCGCCCTTGGCGATGGCGATGAAGCTGGCCAGGCGGGCCTCGGAAGCCAGAAGGTCGTAGTAGGAAGGATCGAGGCGGCCGGGGCCCTGGGCGTCCGCGAGGCGATAGCCGATGGCGAAGATCTGGCGCTCGCGGTCGTAGAGGAAGGCGAAGCTCATGCCGTCGACGAAAGCGATGGCGCGCGAGGCGAGTTCCTCGAGGCGAGTCGCGAACACACCGGGCTTCGGGGCCGGGGCTGTCAACCCCGCGGCGAGGGACCGCGACCAGTAGGCCGCCTCGACTTGATGGCTGGAGGTCGCACCTTCCGACTCGAACGATCCGATCGCTTCTCTGAGCGCGGGGACCTGTCCGTCGCCGCGCGCCAGCTTCTGCTCCGCTTCCTCGGGACCTTCCAACCCGTCCAGTACGGACTTCACCACAGCGGCCAAGCGGGCCCTCCCGTCCTGGTGCCCGGCTGGCGTGTCTGCCAGACGCGCCAGGTACTGGCCGGCCATCTCCGCGGTGTCCGCCAGGCCGGCGCAGATCTGCGCCGCGGACTGGGGCTCGCCGGCCAGCCGCCGCAGGCCCTCGGCCAGGGCCAGGAGAGCGCCCGCGAGATTGCCGCTGTCCACGGTGGAGACGTAGCGGGGGGGCAGCGGTGCCAGGGTTCTCGTGTCGTACCAGTTGAGCAGATGGCCTTCGAAACGTTCCAGTCCGCCCATGGTAGACACCGTGGCCTCGAGCCGCTCGACCAGTTCGGGAGTGCGGATAAAGCCGAGGTCGTGGGCGGCCAAGGTCGCGAGGAGCCCCATCCCGATGTTCGTGGGGGACGTCCGGTGGGCGAGCCTCGGCGTGGGCGCTTCCTGGAAGTTGTCCGGAGGCAGGCCGTGGTCCTCGGCACCCATGAAGGTCTCGAAGTAGCGCCAGGTCTTGCGTGCGATGAGACGGAGGAAGCGTCGGTCCTCGGAGCTAAGCAGCTGACGCTCGGGCGACACGGGCTGGCTGAGCCAGTAGGCCACCAGCGGCGCGGCCACCCACAAGGCAAGGAGGGGACCGGCCACCGCCAGGCTGCTCGGCCGGGCGGCCGCGATCGTGACAAGGACGATCAGGGCGATGAAAGGGCTGGCCGCCATCTCTACGAGGAACTGCAACGCGCCGGCCCGGGCGCTGAGGCCGGCGGCCCGGGCGGTGGCGGCGGCCGCCGTCTCCCATTGGAGGAGGCGGTGCTGCGTGATCACGAGGCGAACCACGGTGAGGGCGATGGCGTGGGCCATCTCGTAGGCGTGGTGGGCGAGGAACGTGATCTGCAGGAGCGTCTGGGCGCCGGCGGTCTTCACGTCCTCGCCCAGAATCCGCAGGAACACCGCCAAGGGTTGCTGGGGGGCGGGCCCGGCGCCGACCTGGACGGCCAGCGGGTATAGTGGGAACGCGATCGCAGCGAGAACGGCGAGGGTCCAGGCCAAGGGGTCTCCCGGCAGCACCAGCCAGGCCAGAGCGAGCAAGGCGACGGTGGCGGGGGCCACCAGCGTGCGCCTTAGGTTGTCGAAGACCTTCCAGCGGGAAATGACGGGGAGGCGGTTGCGCTCCAGGCCCTGGCGGGTCGGGACCCAGGGGAACAGCCAGAAGAGGATCTGCCAGTCGCCGCGCGTCCACCGGTGCTGGCGCCGGGCATGAGCGAGCACGCTCGCGGGGTAATCGTCGACCACCTCCACGTCCGTCACCAAGGCGGCCCGGGCGTGCAGGCCCTCGAAGAGGTCGTGGGACAGGAGGGCGTTCTCGGGGATCCGGCCTTCTAGGGCGGCCATGAAGGCGTCTACGTCATAGAGGCCCTTGCCCGTGAAGATCCCCTCCTTGAACAGGTCCTGGTAGGTGTCCGAGACTGCGGTGGTGTAAGGATCGACGCCCGTGTGCCCGGCGTACACGCGGGCGAACAGCGACCCGGCGGCGCTCGCCATCGTCACGCTGACCCGGGGCTGCAAGATCCCGTAGCCCTCGGTGAC
>DATHKX010000034.1:0-3272 GCA_035488835.1 Gemmatimonadales bacterium | reverse complement strand
GCCTCGTTGCCTTCCGTCGGGATCGCGTCGACCCCCAGCACGATGAGCGTCGCCACCGCCAGTCCCACGAGCCCTCCGGACAGCGCGATTGCCATGGCCTCGAACAGGAATTGCGCCATGATGTGCCGCCGGCGAGCGCCGAGCGCGCGCTTGATGCCGATCTCCTGGGTCCGCTCCTTCACCACGACGTACATGATGTTCGCGACACCCACGCCCGCGATGACCAGCGTGAAGGCCCCGACGAGCCCCATGAAGATCTGGATGCCCAGCCCCACGGCGAGATTCTCCTTCTCGCTTTCGATGAAGTCCCACATGCCCAACGCGCGCTCGTCCGTGCGGTCGAAGCTGTACTTCCGCCCCAGCACCCGGTACAGCTCCGCCTTGACCAGAGGTCCCCGGGACGCATCGCGCGGCTGTACGATGAGGTGGTTTACGAACCGGTTTCCATAGATGGTGCGAAACGTCGAGTAGGGGATCACACCGCGTTCGGCGTCCGGTCCGTTGTTGCTCGAGTCCTGGAACTTCTTCTTGAGCACCCCGACGACGGTGAACGGCAAACCGTCGACGACCACGGTCTTGCCGGTAGGGTCCGCGCCCTTGCCGAAGATCCGCTCCGCCAGCTCATTGCCCAGGAACAGCACGCGCCGCCGGCGCGCCACGTCGGCGGGGTTGATGAAGCGTCCGCCCTGATCGGGGTCCATGTGGCGGATCGTCTGGTGTTCGGGACCCACGCCCTCGAGAAACGCGTTAGTGCGGGTCTTGCCCATCTGGAACGACGTGCCCCACCGCCCGTAGGAGACGCTTCCCCGGTCCACGTCGGGGATCGCGTTCCTGATGAGATCGAGATCCTCCTCCACCAGCCGGATCCGTCTTCCCTGGCCCAGGCCGGCGAACGACTTGCTGGTCTCACCGCCGTAGACCATGAAGATCCGCTCGCCGGCACCCAGCAGGCCGTCGCGGACGGTGCGCTTCAGGCCCTCACCGAATGCCAGCAGCAGCACGACCGCGAGCGTCCCCCAGGTCACCGCAAAGAAAGTGAGGAACGCCCGGGTGCGCTGCGTCTTCAGGTCGCCGAGGAATTCCTGGAGCAGGATGTAGAACATGGCTAGCTGCGCAGCGCCTCCACCGGATCGAGCGCCGCCGCGCGCCGGGCGGGCATCAAGCCCGCCACGAACGCGACCATCCCGAGCAACGCCAGCGTGGCCACCAGTACCGTCGGGGAGATGGTCGGGACGCCCACGAACTCCTTGATCGGCAACCCGCCCAGGCCGGCCACGAGCCCAAGCGACAGCAACAGCCCCAGCGTCGCGCCCATCGCCACGATCATGAGCGCCTCGGCGAAGAACTGGCGCATGATGTCGGCGCGGGTGGCCCCCACGGCGCGCCGCACGCCGATTTCGCGCGTCCGCTCCCGGACCACGATGTACATGATGTTCGCCACCCCGATGCCACCGACCAGCAGGGTGAAGCTCCCCACGATGGCGAAGAAGATGTTGAAGGCGACGAACATCTTGCCGAACTTCGTCTCCCACTCGCTCGTGTCCCAGAACCCCAGCGCGTCCTTGTCCGTCGGATCGAACCGGTACTTCCGCCCCATCGTCTCGTACACGCGGCGCTCGGCCACCTTGGTGAGCTCCGAGGTCCGCGCGCGGTACACGATGTCGTTGAGGAACCGGTCACCGAACAGGGCGTAGTGCGTGGTCGCGGGAATGAAGATCCGGTCCTGGTCCCGCTGCTGATACGAAGAATTCTGCAGCTTGGGACGCATCACCCCCACGATCGTGAAGGGTGTGTCGCCCAGGAACACCTGCTGCCCGACGGGGGCATCCTGCTCGAACAGCAGCTTGGCCAGCTCGTTGCCCAGCACCGCCACGCGCCGCCGCTCGGCCACATCGCGATCGTTGATGAAACGGCCGCCCGGCTCGGCGATGATGTTGCGCATGAGGCCGTACGCGGGAACGATGCCGGTGACGGCGGGCGTGGCCGCCTTGACGCCGCGCCGGACGCGCGCGCTCTGCGTGATGAACTCGGGACTGATGTGCTCGATCTCCGCGACCTCGCCGGCGATGAGCGGCACGTCATCCGGCCGCAGCCGGATCGGGCGGCCGTCGCCGAAGCCCGCGAACGGCTTGGTCGTCCGCCCGCCGAAGAGAATCACGATCCGGTCGCCCAGCCCGTGGAACCGCTTCATGGTTTGCCGCTCCAGGCCGACGCCGAACGCCAGCAGCACCACCACCGCCACCGTGCCCCACGCGATCCCGAGGACGGTCAGGGAGGTGCGGAGCTTCTGCGCCCGCAGGTCGGCGAGGAAATCGCGCCACACCTCAGGTGATCTCGCGCGGCGGCGGCTCCACAAGCGAGTCCGTCACCTGCAACCCCTCCAGCACTTCGACGTTGATGGCGTCGGAGAGGCCGGTCTTGATCGCGCGCTCCGCGGTCTTGCCGGGGCCGGTGCGGACGATGACGAAGCTCGAGTCGTGGCGCTGGATGATGAGCCGCTCCGGGATGTACAGCACGCTGTCGCGGCGGGAGATGATCACCTCCGCATTGGCCGAGTAGCCCGCGCGCAGCGTCGCCCCCTCCACCTCCGTGAGGACGATCTCGATCGGAAAGACCGTCGCCTGCTCCTGCTTGTGCGCCTTGAGCCAGATCTTCTCGAGCCGGCCCTTCACGCTGGCGTTGGGAAGGGCGCCGATCTTGATCGTCACCGGCATGCCCTCCTTGAGCCGACCCACGTCGATCTCATCCACCGTGCCGCGGAAGATCAGGTCCCGCATCGCCGCCATGCGCATCAGCACGGTGCCCGCCTGGTACGGCGTGAGCGGCACCACGGGATCGCCGATCTCGATCGAGTCCTCGAGGATGTAGCCGTCGATGGGGGACCGGACCACCGTCTCCACCTGCTTGCCGCCCGTCATCACTTTGCCGCCTTCCTGCAACGCCAGCCGCTCCTGCGCCAGCGAGAGCTGGTTGCGCGACTCGTCCACCCGTCGCTGCGCGGTCTCGATGTCGGAGGGGGAAATCAGGTTGCGGTTGCGCAGCTCCTGCTGCCGGGCCAGCTCGCGCTCCAGATTCTTCAGCTCGATCTCGCGCAGCTCCACGTTGCGGCGCAGCTCCACCATTTCCAGCGGTGTCGGGTTGGGCGAGATCTCGAGCAGCGGCTGGCCTTGCTTGACGAAATCACCGACGGCGGCGAAGCGCCGCCGCACCACACCGGCGAGGATGGATTTGACGCTGACCTCGACCCGGGGCTCGATGGTGCCGACGGCGAG
>DATHKX010000033.1:0-4915 GCA_035488835.1 Gemmatimonadales bacterium | reverse complement strand
GGGAGACGCCGACCTGCTCCGCCGCCTGGTGATGATCCTGCTCGACAATGCCATCAAGTACACGCCGCCGGGTGGGGAGGTACGGCTTTCGCTCGACCAGGACGGCGCCGGTGAGCGCTATCGCATCAACGTCGAGGACACCGGTCCTGGAGTCCCCTCCTGGGCGGCCGAGCGGATCTTCGAGCGTTTCTTCCGTGTGGATGAGTCGCGCACGCGCGCGGCGGAAGGCGACGGCGGGGTGGCGAGCGCCGGGCTCGGGCTCCCGATCGCCCGCTGGGCCGCCGCCGCGCACGGCGGAACCGTGCAGCTGGATGCGACCGGCCCCAGCGGATCCCGCTTCGTCGTCACACTGCCGATGCCGAGCTCCGTCCGAGCGGCGCACCGCGCGGGATGATCGTTGCTGAACAAGAGCCGCGTATGAACGTGGACCGCCGAGATAGCCTGAAGGTAGTCGGCGCCGCCGCGCTGGCGACCGGCGCGGCTTCGTTAATAAGCGCCTGTCGAGGGCTGGTACGCGCTGACCTCGCACGAGAGCACGGGGCGGCGAGCTCGGGCATGGCGCTCGACTCGCAACTCGCCGACATCTTCTACCACGCCTCGCTCGCGCCGAGCGGGCACAATGCCCAACCGTGGACGGTGCGACTGATAGACCCCGCCCGGTTCGTCGTCAGTGCGGAGCGATCGCGCTGGCTTCCCGCGGTCGATCCCCAGAACCGGGAGATGCTCCTCTCCCTTGGCGCCTTCTTGGAGAACCTCATCGTCGCCGCTCGGCATCACGGCTACGACGTGGAGTATCGGGTTGTTGCGCGGATTCGGACCGATCGCGACGTGCTTGGCATACGACTCACCAGAACCGCCCCTGTCCCCTTCCCGCTTGAGAAGATCCAGCAGCGCCGAACCGTGCGCCGCAATCACTTGCCGAACGAGCTAAGGGGCGACGATTTGAAAGCGCTCGCGCGCCCGTTCGGCGATCGGTTTGCCCTGTTCCCCCGCGGTTCGGCCCACGCGAAATACCTCGAGGAGGGCACAATCGAAGCGAATCGGGTGCAGGCCTATCGTGATGACGCCCAGGAGGAACTCTCTCGCTGGATACGCTTTCGAGACCAGGATGGCCGCCGCTACCGGAACGGCCTGACCCCCGAATCCATGGAGATCACGGGGCTCAGCGGTTGGTTCGTCCGTCATTTCATGAGCCCCGAGTCCGTGATGAAGCCGAGCTTCCGCGACAAGGGTGTGGATGCCGTTCGGGAACAGGTGCGGAGCTACGGCGCCTGGCTGGTGCTCAGCAGCGCGGACTCGACGATCCCGACGCTCATCGAGACCGGCCGCGCGTTCGAGCGCATGCTGCTCGGCATTCGTGAGCAGATGATCGCGATCCACCCCATGACGCAGATGCTGGAGGAAGCGCCCATGCGGAACCAGGTTGCGCGGGACCTGGGGCTCTCCGGAGACGTGCAGTTCATCCTCCGAGCAGGCTACCTCAAGCGCTATCCCGATCCCGTGAGCTTGAGGATGCCGGCCGCGTGGTTCGTAACCGCCTAGGCGCGCGACGCTCGCGCGCGATAGCGGCTGACGTCCCCCTCAAAGACAATCTCCTTCTCGAAGAACGCCATCGCCGTCTTTCCCACGTGGGCTGTGTCATAGAACGCGTAGGCACCAATCCCAACCGCGCCGACGAGCGGCAGCCATCGCGATACGGCGCGACCAGCCCCGCGCTGAGTGACCACGACTCCAACGCGGCGCAGGACTCGCCGAAGGACACCCAGGGTCGCGTCACGCACCAGCAAGCGTTCGCCGACTCGTACGACTAGGTCCTTCACGGCTTGGCTCGCTGCGTGCTTGAACAGACAGTAGATCATCTGCGCCGGGCCAAGCTGGGCCGTCTTCCCATACGCAGCAGCGATATCGGATACCAGTTGCCTCTGAATCTTCCAGATGGTCTGCAAGTCCGGGAGAATCGTAATGATCCCGAGCGGGCCCGGTGGAAGCGCGAGAGTTCCCGACACCATTGCCGCGTGTGAGCTGGCCCTAAGCGCGAGGGCCCGCGCATGATCTCGTGGAGTCGAGGTTGCCGTTTCCTGTGAGGACGGAACATGACTGACAACCCCCACGAGGGCGTTCGCGATTCGCTCCATGAGCTTCTTTGGAGCCCCAACACTGGTCGGCTTCGTAGATCCCGCCATGGCAGCAGGCCTTTCGATCGCCGCGCCGTGGTCTAGCGACCCGGCGCTTCGAATGGCACGTTCCAGTCGTGACGATCCCGCAGTTTCTCACGTTGCTGCGAAAGTCGGCGGCGGCGTGGAATACCGACGACGCCTCCAGCATGGGCGCCGCTCTCGCTTTTTATACCCTCTTCTCCATCGCGCCCCTCGTCGTCATGGTCATCGCCGTCGCGAGCCTGATCTTCGGCCCCGATGCCGCCCAGGAGCACATCCTCGGGCAGCTGCGCGCGCTCACGGGCGCGGCCGGCGCCCAGGCCGTCGGGGACCTCTTGAAGAGCGCCAACAGCCCCGCCAAAAGCGTGCTCACCGCCCTGGTGGGCACCGTCATCCTGCTGCTCGGCGCGACCACCGTGTTCACCGAGCTCTACGGCAATTTGAACCGGATCTGGCGCAGCCCCTCGGCCCCCAAGGCCAGCGGCATCTGGCATCTCCTCAGCACCCGGATCCTGTCGTTCGGGATGATCCTCGGCATCCAATTCCTGTTGATCGTCTCGCTGGTAGTATCGGCCGGCCTCGCGGCGGCGGGCGCCTGGTGGGGTGCCCACTTTACGGGCTGGTCGCTCGTGGACCGGGCGGTCAACTTCACCCTGAGCCTGGCCATCTACACGGTGGCCTTCGCGATGATCTATAAGTACCTGCCCCGCGCCCACATCACCTGGCACGACGTGTGGATCGGTGCGACGGTGACCGCCGTCTTGTTCGAGATCGGCAAGCTCGTCATCGGGCTGGTCGGCATGACCACCATCACGTCGGCGTTCGGCGCGGCCGGCTCGCTGGTGGTCCTCTTGATCTGGGTCTATTACTCCGCGCAGGTCTTCCTGCTCGGTGCGGAGTTCACCCGGGTGTACGCCTATCGTGAGGGCTCGCGCGCGGACGAGGAGCCGCCCGCGCCGCCGCCCCAGCGCCAGGGCCGGCCGCTCAAGGCGCCGCCGGCCGGGAAGGGCTCGTCCGGGAAATGAGGGACGAATGTCCCCCGGGGCTCCTAAGGTGAAGGCTCGAGCAGGCCCGCGACCGAGCCCAGGGCGCTCGCCTTGTGCACCGCGAAGCCGAGGCTGATCGAGAGCTGATAGGGTCGGGCCGCGCGGCGGTTGAATTCGCGCACCTGTCGTTTCAGCCGGTCGGCGAGGACGTCGGCGCTCCCAGGGCCCGCGTGGCGCACCAGCACCGCGTATTCGTCGCCGCCGATCCGGGCCACCAGGTCCGAGTCGCGAAACGTCTGGCGCAAGACAGCGGCGGCGTCGCGCAAGGCTCGATCGCCGACCGCGTGGCCCACGGTGTCGTTCACGCGCTTGAGACCGTCCAGGTCAGCGAACGCCACGTGCAGCGTCTCATCGCTGCGGCGCGCGACGCGCAGATCCCGGGTCGCGAGTGTGAGGAAACCCCGCCGGTTATACAGGCCCGTCAACTCGTCCCGGAGCGCCAGGTCGAGGCGGGCGACCTGGAGGCGGTGCCGCTCGATCGCGTGGCGTAGTCCGCGGACGAGGCGCTCACCGTCGACGTCGCTTTTCAAGAGGAAGTCCTGGGCTCCGGCGCGCACGGCTTCGAGCCCGTGGCGCGCGTCTTCGCCTCCTGCGAGAAACAGGATCGGCACGTTGGGCGCGAGCGCACGCAGCCCGGTGAAGATCTCGAAGCCGCGGCGGGCGGAGATCGGCATGGCGAGCAGCACGACGTCGACTCCGCCCCGCGCCAGCCGGGCGAACGACGCGTGCGGCGCCGCCGTTGTCACACCGAACCGGTCCGGGGCGGCGCCGTCCAGGAGCTCCCGCACCCGCTGTGCCGCGTCCTCCTGGGCGGTCACCACCAGCACGACGAGCTTGTCGTGGTGCGGAGCCTCCACCTGCCGCCGGGGGATCGGGTTGCGCCGATCGGTTGTGTGGCGCCGATCGCCCTGACCGCGCCGCTCAGCGTCGAGCGCAATGAGGTCAAGACGGCGCTCGCCGATGCGACGGTCCAGGTTGGTGCGGCGGGCCGGTAGCAGGCGCCGCTCGACCCTATAGTGCTGCCCGCGTGGGACGATCCCCGAACCTCCTGTGTCGCTGCTTGCAACATGGGGTACGGGGCCCTGCCGCACAATCGTGAAAGCCGTCGAGTCGGCACCATTTTCGCCGGTACCCTGCACCTGGTTCGCCGAGGGGGGGCCGTGAGTCTAGGTTCAGCACAGCCATGCCGGAGTCCAGCCTACCCTTTCGCCTGGTGATCGCCCGCGCCCCCGACTCAACACCGGGTGATGTGAGCGGCATCGCAACACGATTGCAGACCGACACCGAGCTGTTCTGGTTGCTGAGGATCGCCCGACCTGTAGCGGCGGCGCCGAAGGTGTGTCGTCGGTCGGTTGCCACGTGTCTGGCCCTGCTCATGCTGGATGACCACTTGAGGGTCCTCAGGGTCCTACCCGGGGCCTCGGTTCCCCATACACCGGCTACGGGCGTCCTGCGCAGAGACGGGGTCATCCAGACGTACCTGGGTGGCGTACTCCCTCCCCGCGCGCTCGCCGACACCAAGCGAATCGCCGAGTTGCTGATCGATGGCCACGCGGCGTACTTGGACACGCTTTGCGGGGCGCTGAGCGGCGATGAGACGCCCGATGGCTTCGAGGCCGTGCCTCTTGACCATGAGCTTTATGATCCGGAGGCGGAGCAGTACTTCGCGCCCCCGCCACCGCTTCAGGAGGTGCGGCCCGCGGGAAATCTTCT
>DATHKX010000032.1:0-14816 GCA_035488835.1 Gemmatimonadales bacterium | reverse complement strand
GCAGCTTGTGGCTCCACGCGGTTTGGAGGGCCTGGAGAATGGCTTCGGAGAGGGGCATGGACTACAAACTTAGGCGGCAACTGGCGGCAATGGGCGGCAATGCATGCCGCCCCTCTTGCCGCCCTCTGCCGCTTTCTGCCACCCTATTCGTACCGCAGCGCCTCGACCGGATCGAGCCGCGCCGCCTTGTTCGCGGGGTACAGGCCGAACACGATCCCCGTGAGCGCGGCGGCCACGAGGGCGGCGATCACCGAGCCGAGCGGCACGTTCGCCGGGATCGGCGTGAGATGGGCGATCGCGAAGGCGACGAGGCCGCCCACCAGCATTCCCACGGCGCCGCCCACGAGGGTCAGGGTCGCGGCCTCGACCAGGAACTGCCACAGGATTTCGCGGCGGGTCGCGCCCAGGGCCTTGCGGACCCCGATCTCCCGGGTGCGCTCCGTGACGGAGATCGTCATGATCGCGACCACGCCGACGCCTCCGACCATCAGGGCGATGGATGAGAGCACGAGCATGACGAGGAAGAACATCCCCGTAACCTGATTCCAGGAGTCGAGCAGCTTGTCCTGGGTCACGATGGAAAAATTGTTCTCCTGTCCCGGCTTCAGCCCGCGGAGGGAGCGCAGTGTCGCGATCACCTCGTCCATGGATTGTTGCTGGGTGTAGCCGGGCGCCGGCGCGACCGCGAGCCGCATCATGCCCTTGAAGTACGGCACGTATTTGACGAACGCACCATGCGGAATCCCGACGAACGGCGGGGTACTGCCGCTGAACAGGCTCGGGGGAGGCGTGTACACGCCGATCACCGTGAACGGCACCCCCGCGATGTGGATCGTCTGGTCGATCGGGTCGCGGCCGCGGAACAGCTGGTCCTCGAGCTTCCGGTTGATGACGGCCACCGGGCCGCTCGCAAGGTCCTCGAGTCGCGTAAAGGTGCGTCCGGGATAGACATCGCCGCCGTTCACCTCCACCCACTGCGCGGACAGCCCCGACACTTCCACCGACTCGAGCCGCAGGTCGCCGAACCCTACCGTGGCTGAGCTCTCGTCGCGACGCGTGACATAGCGTACCGAGGGCAGCAGCGCGATCCGGTTGGCTTCGAGGCCCGTCAGCTCCGGATTGCGCCGCCACGGGCTCGACTCATCGGAGCCATCCGAGACGTTCACCCCGGCCTGGAAGAAGCGCCACACGAGAAACGTGCGCGGCGCAATCGACTCGAAGATATTCGAGACGCTCTGGTTGATGCCGCTGATCAGCGCGGCGATCACCATCACGACGGCCACGCCGATGGCGACCCCCATGATAGTCAGGGCCGCCCGGCCCTTGTGGGCACGCAGCGAATCGAGCGCGACGCCGACGCCTTCGAACAGCGGCGTCATGTCTCGTGCCGCAAGGCGGCGATCGGGTCGAGGCGCGCGGCGCGGCTCGCGGGGTACACGCCCGCCACAATGCCGACTCCGGCCCCGAGCGTCACCCCCACGAGGATCGACCAGGGGGCGACGGCGGCGGGCAAGGGCGTCGTGGCGGCCACTACCGCGGCGAGCCCGATGCCGACGGCGACTCCGCCGGCGGCGCCTCCGGTGGCGAGCATCACGGCCTCGACCAGGAACTGGCGGAGAATGTCACGCCGCCGCGCCCCGAGCGACTTGCGAATCCCGATCTCGCGGGTGCGCTCCGCGACCGCCATCAGCATGATGTTCATGATCACGATGCCGCCCACGACCAGCGAGATCGCCACCATGCCCGGGAGCGCGACGAACAGCACCCGGCTGATCTTGGCCCAGAAATCGAGCACCTCGTCCGCGGTCTCCAGGGCGAAATCGTTCGGCTCGCGGGGTCGCAGGTGACGGCGGCTGCGCATCACCGCCTCGGCCTGCGACATCGCCTCGCGCATCTCGAGCTGGGAGTGCGCCTTCATCGCCAGGGCGTCGACCACGCGCGGCTGGTTGATGTAGCGCTTCAGGGGGGCCGTCGCGGGCGCCACCGCGAATTTGTCGAGCGACAGCCCGAACAAATTGCCCTGCTTCTCGACAATGCCGATGACCCGATACGGCAGGTCGAAGATCCTCACCTCCCGGCCGATCGGATCCTGGCTCTCGAACAGCTTCTCCGCCAGCTCGTGGCCCAGCACGAGGACCGGCACGCCGGCCTGGACCTCCTGCGCGGTGAAGGCGCGGCCCCGCTCGAGCCCGAGGGAGCGAATCTCGAAGTAGAGCTCCGTCGCGGCCGTGACCGCCACGTCCTTGGCCTGCCTGCGGCCCGCTGTGAGCGCGGCACGCGTGCTCGACTCCCACGCGGCTGATACGGGTATCGTCACCCCGCGCATCACGGCCTGCGCGTCCTCATAGGTCACCCGCGGCCGTCGGCGCCACACCCGCCACGTCGAGTCGGTGACATTGCCGAGCTGCACGTCGGGGAACTGCCGCAGCCGGAACGTGTTCACGCCCAGGATCGTGCCGGCGAACTTGTCGGTCATGTAGCGGTTCATCCCCTGCACGACCGACACGACGGCGATGAGGAACATCACGCCGATGAACACCCCGATGATCGAAAAGGCGCTCTTGAGTTTTTGTGCCCGGAGGGTCTGCAGGGCGAGGCGGATGGCTTCGAAGAAGGCCATCTATTCGTACCGGAGCGCCTCGACTGGATCGAGCCGCGCGGCCTTTCTCGCGGGAAGGATACCGAACAGCAGGCCGGTGAATGCCGCCAAGCAGAGGGCGAGGACTACGGAGCCGATGGGTACGTAGGACGGCACAGGCGTAGCCTTGGCCAGCACCAGCGACACGAGCCAGCCGACCGCCATGCCGATGATGCCGCCGACCAGCGTGAGGGTCGCCGCCTCGACCAGGAACTGCCACAGGATCTCGCGTCGCGTGGCGCCCAGCGCCTTGCGCACGCCGATCTCGCGCGTGCGCTCGGTGACCGAGATCATCATGATCGCGATCACTCCGATGCCGCCGACGAGCAGGCCGACCATGGAGAGGACGATCATCAGGACGCGGGCCACCAGCGTGAAGCTGTTGATCGCCTGCACGTATACGTCCTGCGTGATCGCGTCGAAGTTGTTTTTCTGGCCGGGCCGGAGCCCCCGCTTCTCGCGCATCGCCATCGTCACGTCGTCGATGGCGCGCTCCACCGACACCGAGTCCTGGGGCACCACGAACATGTCCATCCAGCCCGGGAAGTACGGCAGATCCTTGGTGAAGGTGCCGTGCGGAATCATCACTTCGGGTCGGTCGCCGTCGCCGAACAAGCGCGGCGGGGGGTCATAGACCCCCACCACGTCATACGGCAGGCCGCCGATCTTGATGCGCCGCGCGACGGGGTCGCGTTGGCCGAACAGGTTCTCGGCAAGCTTGGTGTTCACGACCGCGACGTGGCTGTTGGCGGCGTCCTCGAGGTGGGAGAACGAGCGACCGGGGTGAATGTGTCCGCCTTCGATCATCGGCCAGTCGGCATCCCGGCCCCGAACGTTGATCGCCGACAGGGTGTGGCCTTCGAAGTTGATGTCTGCCAGGGTGTTCTCGTCCACGACCACGAACGCGATGGTCGGCAGCTCCTCCAACCGCCTCGCTTCCTCTATGGTCACCGGGGGTCGGCGCCGCCAGGGATCGGGATCTTCTGGGTCCTCGTCCTGCCCGCCCCAATAGCGCCCAACCCAGAACGTCTTGGGCCCGAGCGACCCGAGCATGTCTGAGATGCCCTTGTTGAATCCGCTGATCAACGCCCCGATGACCATCACGACCGTGACGCCGATGGCGACGCCCAAAATCGTGAGCGCGGCCCGCATCTTGTGGGCCCGCAGCGAAGCCAGAGCGATGCCGACGCCTTCGAACAGGGCGGTCACGCGTTACTCCTGGCGCAGCGCCGCAATGGGGTCGAGGCGCGCGGCCCGGCTGGCGGGGTAAACGCCGGCGATCACGCCGACGCCCGCGCCCATGATGACGCCCAGCACCACCGACGCCGGTGACACCGAGGCGGGGAGCGGGCTCACGGCGTTGATCAGTAGCGTGAGTCCGATCCCGGCGACGATGCCGAACGTGGCGCCCACGGTGGCGATGGCCGCCGATTCGGCGAGGAACTGCCGCAACACATCCCGGCGCCGGGCGCCGAGCGACTTCCGCAACCCGATCTCGCGGGTCCGCTCCGCCACGGACATCAGCATGATGTTCATGATCACGATGCCGCCGATCACGAGCGACACGATCACCACGCCCGGGAGGACGATGACGAGAATGCGGCTGATCCCGGCCCAGAATCGCTGCACCCCCTCGGACGTATCGAGCACGAAGTTGTTGTCCTGGTTGGGGCGCAGGTGGTGCCGGCTGCGCATGACCCCCTCCGCCACCTCCATGGCCTCGCGCATCTCGAGCTCGGACCGCGCCTTCACCAGAAGGGCGTCCACCACGCCGGGCGGGTTCACGAGGCTCTGGGCAGGTGCGAAGGCGGGCACGACCACGAAGCGGTCGAGCGGGAATCCCAGGACGCTGCCCTGCTTCTCGACCACGCCGATCACTCGATAGCCGATGCCGCCGATGCGCACGCTGCGCTCCAGCGGTGTCCGATCGACGAACAGCCGCTTGGCCACCGCGTCGCCCAGGACGGCCACCGGGACGCCCGAGCGATTCTCCTGGGCGGTGAAGGGCCGTCCGATGGCGATCCGCAGGTTTTTGATTTCGAAGTACCGCTCGCTCGCGGCGACGAGCTGGATGTCCCGCGCTTCTTTGCCGCCGTAGAAGACGGAGCCGTTATCGTCCGACTGCCAGGCCGTGACGACGGGCATGGTCAGCGCCGCCGTCACCGCCTCCGCGTCGCTGAACTTGATGCGGGGGCGCCGCCGCCATGCACGCCACACCGAGTCGGGCACGTTGGCCGCGAACATCGGTCGGCGCCGCAGCTGAAACGTGTTCACACCGTAGAGTGTTTGGGCGAACTTCTCGGTCATGTAGCGGTTCACGCCGTTCACAATCGACCAGGCGGCGATGAGCGAGGCGACGCCGATGAACACACCGAGCAGCGAGAAGCCGCTCTTTAACTTCTGAGCGCGGAGGGTTTGGAGTGCGAGCCGGAACGCTTCGAAAACCGGCATCTAGGCCGCCTGGCGCTGATCCGTGGCGATCAATCCGTCCCGTAACGTCACGACGCGGGCCGCGTGCGCGGCGATGTCGTGTTCGTGCGTCACCATCACGATGGTCTGGCCCTGCCCGTGCAGCGCCGCGAACACCTGCATGATCTCGCCGCTCGTCGTAGAATCGAGGTTTCCGGTGGGCTCGTCCGCGAGCAGGATCGAGGGCTCATTGACGAGCGCCCGGGCGATGGCCACGCGCTGGCGCTGCCCGCCCGACAGCTCGTTCGGTCGGTGCGCCATCCGGTCGGCGAGCCCCACGCGCTCGAGGGCATGCGCCGCCTGGGCGCGCCGCTCGCGCGCGCCGTGCCCGGCGTAGATGAGGGGCAGCTCTACGTTGTGCAGGGCCGTTGCGCGGGGCAGCAGGTTGAAGGTCTGGAACACGAACCCAATCTCTTTGTTGCGGATGCGGGCGAGCGCGTCGTCGTCCAGGTCGGAGACCTTCTGGGTGTTGAGCCAGTATTCGCCCGACGTGGGCGTGTCGAGGCATCCGATCAGGTTCATGAGCGTGGACTTGCCGGACCCCGATGGACCCATGACGGCCACGTACTCGTTCTGCTTGATCTGGAGGCTCACGCCTTGCAGCGCGCGTACCACCTCGCCCCCCATGTCGTACTGACGCGTGAGCTTGTGCGTCAGGATGACGATGTCGGGGAGCGGCGTGTCGCCGGTGCGGAACGCCTGGAGCGCAGGAGCCGTCATGACGTGGTCTTCTTTTTCGCCGAGTCGGCCGACTGCTTCATGGCGCGCACCCGCGCGCCTTCTTTCAGATCACGGATCGCCTGGTAGGGTCCGGCGACGATCGTCTCGCCGGCCTTCAGGCCGTCCGTCACCTCGAAGTACTCGTCTCCGGCGATCCCGACCTTCACCGGCCGGAAGTTCGCCATCCCGTCTTTCACGACGAACACGCCCTCGGTCTCCTTCTTCTTCCGGGCGGCGGTGTCCGCTGGGTGGGCTGCGGTCGCCCCCGGCGTGTTCTCGCGCACCGTCAGCGCGATGATCGGGATCGACAGCACCTGCTTGCGCGTGTCGGTGACGATCCGCGCCGTGGCGGACAGATCCGGGCGGATGTCGCTGGGCGGCTTGTCGAGCGTGATTTCCACTTCGTAGTCCACCGCCCGGTCGTTCTGGCCGGTTGCCGTCGAGGTTGCGTCGCGCACGCTCGAATTGGACACCTTGGTTACGCGGCCGATGAAGACGGTGTCCGGGAACGCATCGATCGAGACCTCGACGGAGTCGCTGAGGTGGACGCGTACGACGTCGGTTTCGTCCACCTTCACTTTGGCCTGGATCACCGACAGGTCGGAGACGGTCAGCAGCAGGCCGATGTCCTTCGAGAACGTACTGGGCACGGCCACCTCACCCTCTTCCACCGCGAGCCGAGTCACCCGCCCCGTCATCGGGGCGATGAGCGTCGTCTTGCGGAGATTGTCGCGCGCCGACTGCATGGCGGCCCGCCCCTGCTCTACCTGGTGCTGCGCGGCGTTCAGGTTCGACTCCGCGATGTCGAACGCCGTTTGTGCCTGCTCCAGCTGCTCCGTGGAGATCAGGTTGGGGCTCTGCGCGTGGAGCTCCTTGGTGCGGCGCAGGGCGCGCTCGGATTGGTCCTGGTTCGCCTTGGCCTGCACCGCCGCCGCCTGCGCCGAGGCCATGGTGGCCGCGGCCTGCTGCAGGTTGGCCTCGTAGATCGTCGGGTCGATCTGGATCAGGAACTGGCCCTGCTTCACCAGGTCGCCTTCGCGCACCGCGATCCGCGTGATGCGTCCCGTGATGTCGGCCGAGACGTCGACCTTCTTCTTGGGCTGGATCTTGCCGCTCGCCGTCACGGCGGCGACGAGGTCGCGCCGGCCCGCCGTCTCGAACCGCACCTCCTGGCCGCGGTCCCGCCGGGCGCCGGCGCTGATGATCACGATCGCGATGATGAGTACCGCGGCACCCGCACCCACCAGCACTTTGCTCCGTTTGGACATGGCGGTCGGATCCTCCGGTTACCGCAGCGGCCGGCCGACCGCGGCTTCGAGCGCGGCCAGCGCCTTGTGATAATCGTACACGGCGTTGATATAATCGGTCTCGGCGCGCAGCCCCGCCACCTGGGCGTCGAGCAGCTCGAAGAACGTCCCCGAGCCGACGCGGTACCGCTCCGTGGCGAGCTGCAGCTGCTCGCTTGCCGCGGTACGGTTCGTATCCTGAATGGCAATCGTCTGAAACGCCGTCTCCAGCGTAAGGTACGCCTGGCTGACGTCGGTCTGCACCTGGAGGCCGCGCGCGCGCACCGATTCCTGCAGATCCTGCTGCTGCGCCTTGGCCTGCGACACTTGCAGCGGCTGCTGGAAGTTGCCCCACAGCGGGATCGTGACGGTGAGCCGCGCCTGGAACGGCTGTGGCGTGAAATGGAACGGATAGCGGCTGTTCTGGTCGCGGAGGGCCTGTTCCTGGACAACCGTGTTTGTGAGCACCGCGCAGTTGAGCGGGGTCTGTCCCGAGTTCAACCACGCGGCGTTCTCGTAGGCACACGCCAGCGAATCCGTTTGCGCGCTCGCCCGTATGGCCCCGATCGTCGGATTGATGTCGGACAGCTTCTGTGTGAACCCGGACCAGCCGGCCGACAGCGACACCGACGGACCCCAGCTCGACGAGGCCGCCTTCACCCCCCACCCGGCGGCGCGCTCCCGCTCCCGCAGCGCCTTGAGCGAAGGGTTTTGCTGCTCGGCCATCCCCAGCAAGTCGGTCAAACGCCAGGTCGGGGTCTGGACGCTGAACGTGTCGGTAAGCTGCACGGTGCCCAGGTCCACTGGCGCCGACACGCCGATCTGCTGGAACAACCGCAGCTTCTCGACCTGGACCGCGGTGCGCGCCCGGAGCAGCACCACCTCGGCCGTCCCGCGGGCCACCTGCGCCTGCCGCACGTCGATCAGCGACGCACGGCCCACCTCGTAGCGCGCCTGCGCCAGCTTCTGGAACTGCTCATCGTGTTGCAGCTGTTGCAGGGCCACCTCGGCGTTGTCCCGCGCCTGCAGCACCGTCAGGTACTGCTGGGTCACCGCGGTCACCAGATTGCTCTCCGCGCCGACGACGTCCGCGTCCGCTGCGTTCAGTTGCGCCTTCTTGAGCCCGGGTTGGCTGAGCGTCTGTCCGTTCAGCGTCCAGTCGAGGAGGAAGCTGTAGTTCGAGGACCACGTCGAGACGCTCTGCGAGAAGCTCGAGGTGAGGAAGTTCTGCTCGCCTGGGCCCGCGTAACCCACGCCGCCCGAGGCGGTCACGCTGGGGAGCCACAGGCTCGACCAGGCGTTCCGGACGCCCCACGCCGCCGGCGACCGGTCGTGGATCGTTTGCCGGTAGGCGGGGTTGTGCTGGCGGGCGAGCGCGACCGCGTCGGCGAGCGAGAGGGTCGCGGGAACGGGTTGCTGGCAGATGACGAGGGTTGGGCAGACGAAGAGCCCGACGGACAACAGCAGAGGCTTCATGAGCTTCCTCATACGCGGCGCGCCCGCGGCAAGTTTCGAGACGCGACGAATCTAACCTCAGGACGCGGGCGCCCGCTCGGCGACGAGCCGGCGCGACGGCACCTCAACTTTCGCGAGCCGGCCGTCGGCGGCGAGCCAGAGATGGACCAGGCGGGCCTCACCCCCCGTTACTGTGATGTGCCGCAGCGCCGCGGGGTCGCGGTTCAGGGTGGTGGACTGGACGCCGAGGTCCTGCACCGTCAGCAGCTCCCGTCGCCCGGCGCGAGGGAAGACGGCCGTCACCGTCACCGGCCGGGGGCGTCCCTGCCAGGCGACGGGAAGGTAGAGGGCGAACACCGAGTCGTCGACCACGGCAGTGGGAGGCGGAGCGGGGAACTCGCGGGCCCGCTCGGTGCGGCGGCCCAGGAGTCGGACGACGAACCGCCCGCGCGTGAGCTGTCCGAGGATCCGCAGCGGCTCGCGCGGGTCGGCCACGGTGTATTCCAGGCTCACGGGGCTCGAATCGGGGCCGAGTTCGACGATCGGGTCGAGCACGACCACCGGGCGGGTGCGGTCGTAGCGAATGGTCGTGGCGAGCTTCCAGCGCGCCACCCCGGCGCCGGTGCCCACCGCCGTGAGGCGGAACGCCTCGCGCGCGATCTCGACCGTGTCCTCGCGAACGACCAGGGTGCCTTCGTCCACGGGGCTTTGGAGCGCGAGCAGTGCGAGCAAGAGGGCGTTCACGGGACGGGTACTCCGAGCACTCGCGTCGCGACGCGGTCGTAAATCATCTTATATAGCCGCTCGCCCTTCTCCCGGGTCGCGATCGAGGGCCGGCCGAGCGACCCCGGGGAGCGCTTGGGGAGGGAGCCGGCGCTCGTGCGCAGGTAGCGGGTGCGCTGCCTCTCGGGAAGCACGAAGTCCTGGGCGCGGTCCATGTGGACGACCTCGGGGGCGAGGTAGAGCAGCAGGGACGTGTCGAGCTCGCTGCCGTGCATCGGTCCGTCGGCGTCCTCGAGGGCGTCCGAGAAGTCGAGGGCGAACACGTCGACGGTGAAGACGCGGGCCTGGCGGGTGCGCAGGGTGGAGAGCGCCTCCTGGTGCGGGTCGTGGCCATGAGCGGTGAGAATGATGAAGCTCTCGACACCCGCCTCCTCCCAGGATCCGAGCAGGTCGTTCATCCAGCGGTGCAGCGTCTTGCGGCGGACGGAGGCGTTGCCGGGGAAAGGCCGCTTCGTGGCGGTGTTGACCCCATATTCGATCGTCGGGGCGCGCAGGATCTCCAGCGCTCCGGAGAGGTCGTCAGCCAGGCGCTCGACGATGATGGTGTCGCAACCGAGCGGGAGGTGGGGGCCGTGCTGTTCGCACGTTCCCACCGGTACGAGGAGGCGGGCATCGCGCTCAAGAATGAAACGCACCTCGTCGGGGACGAGGGTCTTGAGGTGCAGCGGCGCGTTCACGTGGCGCTCGCGGCGTGCGGGGCGACCATCGCCGCCGCCGAGTGGCTGCACGGGAGCGCCGCGGGCTGGGCGTGGGCGGCGGGCGCCGCGGGGGTCGCCGTCACGCTGCTCGCCGTTCGGACGTCCCGCTGGCCTCCCTCCCTCCGGCTGGCGGGCCTGGCGGCGGTGGCACTCGCCTGCCTCAGCCTCGGCGCCACACTGGTGCTCGGAGTCCTGCAGGTGCGGCGGATCGAGTGCTGCTGGTCCGACGTGCGCGCCGGCAGGCTCCCGCAGGATTCCTCCGCGCTGAAGGGCACGCTGGCCGCCGCCGTCGCGGAGGCGCGCCGGCTCGCGGAGCGCGGCATGACCGCGGCGCTGCTGCCCCGCGAAGCCGCCTTCGAGCGGGTGCGGGACGCCACCCGGTCCGGCACGCGGACGCCGGGCGTCGAGCGGGGCGTCGTGATTCTCACTCGCGACGGCGACCCCGTCGTCTGGGCCGGCCGCCACCGGTTCGTTCCCGCGCGGGACACCGCGGAGCTGCGCGCCGTCATCACACCATTCTACGTGTCGCTCGAGGCCCGGCGCCAGACGCTGGACGGGGGGAGTGCGGTGGGAAGCGTGCTGCTCGACGCGGTGCCGGCGGCGCCGGATCGGGGCCGCGCGGTTAGCGCGCGGTTCGAGGAGGCCTACGGCGTGGCGCTGCGGTTCTACACGCCCGGCCTCGCCCCGCACGACCGCGAGGTCTTCGACTACTGCCCGACCGAATGCGAGCACAGCGACACCCTGTTCAGCGTCCAGCCGGTGCCGCCCGCCCAGGGCGACGCAAAGCTCGCCGCACTGCGCGGTACGACGGAGCGCGCCGCGATCGCCCTCGTCGCCGCGCTGCTGCTCGGGTGCCTCGCCGCGCCGCCGGGCCGCTGGCGCTGGTTCGTCGTGCTCGTGGCCGCGTGGTGCGCGGCCCGCGCGCCAATCGGTTCCTCCCTACACGTGGCGGAGCTGTTCTCCCCCGCCGCGTTCTACCGCCCGGTGCTCGGTGTGTTCAGCGCCTCGGCCGGTGCGCTCACGGTGCTCGGCGTGGTGGCGCTGTGCGCCGCCAGCGCGTTATGGCGGCGCGGGCTCGCGCGACGCTGGTGGAACGTCGTCGGCGCGGCGGTGCTCGTGCTCGCGGCGCCGTACCTGGTGCGCTATCTCGGACGCGGCATCGCGCCGCCGGCGGGCGGCGTGGGGTTCGCGTTGTGGATGTCGTGGGAGGCCGCGGTCGCGACGGCCGCGATGGCGCTGGTGCTCACCGCAGCGGCGCTGGTACGCGGCGCGAGCGAGCCGCACCGCGTTCCGTGGACCCTTCCCGCAGCGTGCGCTTGGGCGGCGGTCGCCGCCCTGGGAGGGCTGTGGCTGTGGAGTCCGTACGGTGCGTGGCCCGACTGGTACACCTTCGTGTGGCTCCCCGCACTGGCCGGTGTGCTCGTGCCGGCGCCGCGTCGGTGGGCCGTCCTCGGCATTGCGACCGTGGCCGGCACCGCCGCCGCACTCGTCACCTGGGGCGCTGCCGTGGAAGGTCGCCTTGGGCTCGCCGAGCGGGACGCTCAGGGACTGGGCCGCGCGGCCGACCCCCGGGCCGTGTCGCTGCTGGAGCGCCTTGGGACCGCCCCGCCCGCGCCGCCGCCTCGCACCGCGGGCGAGCTCTATGCGTGGTGGCTCGCCTCGCCGCTCGCGATCGACGACTACCCGGCCAGTCTCGCGGTGTGGACGCGGGCGGGCGAGCCCCAGGCGGAGATCCGCCTGGCGAGCGTGGACCTGCCGCCGTCGCTGGTGGCGGCGCTGGTCCGCTCGCCCGAGACCGCCCGCGGCCCGCGGGTCGAGCGGCTGGATCGGAGCCCGGGTGTGCACTACGTGCTCGTGCTGCCGCTCGGAGGGGCGGGCGGGGACGTGCTCACGGTGGGTGTGGGGCCGCGCACCAGGCTCATTCCGGCGGCGCGCGTCGCGCGTTTCCTGCAGGGGGCGGCGGGCGTGGAGGCGCCCTACCAGATCTCCCTGTCGCCGCCCACGCCGCCGCCGGCCACGGCGAGCGCTCGGGTGATCTGGACGCGGCGCGGCTGGTTGGCGCGTGGGGAGCGCCGCCTCGAGCTGCCGGACGGCGTACACCACGTGCACGCGACGGTCGACCTGCGAGATCCGTGGGCGTTGCTGGTGCGCGGCGTGCTGGTGGTCGTGGTGGACGCGGGTGCGCTCGCCGCGTGCTGGATCGTGAGCCTGCTCCTCGTCGGTGGATGGCGGCCGCGCCTGCCGCCCGTCATGGCCGCGCTGCGCACCAGCTACCGCGTGCGACTCGCCGCGGCACTCAGCGCCTTCGTCGTACTGCCGGTGCTGCTGTTCGCCGTGTGGAGCTTCGCCCGGCTGGGCGACGAGGCGCGGCGGGCCGGCGACCTCCTCATCAGCCAGGCGCTGCGCGACGCGGCGGCCACCGCGGGGGCGTTGGTCGCCGACCGCCCCGCGGCGGTCACGCGGTCCGTCGCGGAGCTTGGCGACCGGCTCGATGCAGACCTGTGGTTGTTCCGCGACGGCGTGCTTGCCGGCACGAGCGCGCCGGTACTGGGCGAGCTTGGCCTGGTGGATCCGTTGCTCGCCTCCGACGCATTCGTGCGGCTGGCGCTCCGGGACGAGCTTGAGCTCACCGATGACCGTCGCCTGGCCGGCCGCATGATTCGCGTGGGGTACCTGGTCGTGCGCTCGGAGTCACCGGAGGTCCGGGAGATCCTGGCCGCCCCGCAGCTGCTCGACGACGAGCGCGTGCGGCAGCAGCAGGAGGATCTCGCGCTCGTGCTCATCCTCGCGACGCTGGGGGGGCTCGTGGCCGCCGTGTATCTCGCGGGCCTCACCGCGCGCGGGCTCGCGCGCCCGGTCGCCGCGCTGCGCGATGCCGCCGGTGCGGTCGGGCGCGGCGCTCCGTTGCCCTCGTTCCCGCCGGGGGCGCCGCGCGAGTTCGAGCCGGTGATCTCGGCGTTCGAGCGCATGGCGGCCGATGTGACGCGGAGCCAGGGTGCGCTCGAGGAGGCGCGCCGGCGCACGGCCCAGGTGCTCGCCAACGTGGCCACCGGGGTCATCGCCGTGGACGACGGCCTCCGGGTCACCATGGCGAACCCGCGCGCGGCCGAGTTGCTGGGGACGCCTCTCGCTCCCGGTGATCTACTGCCGCGGGCGGCGCCGGCGGAATGGCTCGTCGTCTGGACCGCCGTGCGAGAGTTTCTCGACGGCACGCCCGTGGGCATCGTGGAGCGCGAGTTCGCCTTGGGCGGACGTCAGATCCGCGTGCAGCTCGCGTCCCTGGGACCGGCGCCCGACGGCTGCGTCGTGGCGCTCGACGACGCGACCGCGCTTACCCGCGCGGCCCGCGTGCTCGCCTGGGGCGAGATGGCGCGGCAGGTGGCGCATGAGATCAAGAATCCTCTCACCCCGATCCGCCTCGGCATTCAGCACCTGCAGCGTGCGCGCGAGAAGAAGGACGGGCGAGACTTCGACGCGACGCTGGCGGAGACGGCCGGGCGGATCCTGGCCGAAATCGACCGGCTGGACGCGATTGCGCGGGCGTTCTCCCGCTTCGCGTCGCCCGCGGCCGAGGCGCTCCCGCTCGAGCCCGTCGACGTCCATGCCCTGGCGCGCGAGGTCGTGCACCTCTACACCTTGGGCGGTGCGGAAGCCGAAGCCACGGTCGCGCTCGCGGGTGAGCCCGGCGCGCTCGCGTCCGCGCGGCGAGATGAAGTGAAGGAGGTCCTTATCAACCTGCTCGAGAACGCCCGCAACGCGGGCGCCCGGCGCGTGACGGTGCGCATCTCCGATGGCGGGTGCGGGCTCGCCGTGGAGGACGACGGCCAGGGGATCGCCCCCGATGTGCTGCCGCGCGTGTTCGACCCGGCATTTTCCACCACGTCGAGCGGGTCCGGCCTGGGTCTCGCCATCGCCCGGCGCCTGGTCGAGAGCTGGGGTGGCACCATCGGCCTGACGAGCGCGCAGGGACGGGGGACGACGGTCACCATCCGGTTCCAGGGGTCGCCTTCCCGCTCTCGTGCGTGACGGGGCTCACGCCCGCCTGTGGCATAAACGTCGATCATTCACAATGTTGGTGGCCGATTGAGCCCTCATTCACGGGGAGCATCGTGCGCGCATTCGTTCTGGGCTTCGGGCTGGTGGTGCTGGTGGGCGGCGCTGCGGCGCCGGCCGCGGCACAGTGGCTCGTCACGGACGCCCGTCGCATCGGCATGGGCGGCCTGAGCCTTGGTCGTTCGGGAAGCCTCGAACGGTACAACCCGGCGTACCGCGCCGTGTCGGCCCAGAGCGCGAACCGCCGGGGCCAGCCCAAGCTGACGATCCCGATCCCGCTCGGGATCATTCAGTTTCTTCACGACCATCCGCACCTCTCCAGCGACCCGGCCTTCGATCCGAAGTCGGCGGGCTTCAACCCGGTCCTCGTCGCGAACACGATTCTGAACCTCCCGCTCTACCTCGAAGTGAAGAAAGCCCCGACGCCCGTCAACGACGTGGCCTTCGTTATCGGCAAGGACTCGCTGATGGTGAATCTGGGCCTGGCGGCGAGCCTCGTTCCGGAGGACCAGTTCGGCATCAGCGGCTCGAGTCGCCCCCTCTCCCCGGGCTTCGGATTCAAGGGCTTCCGGGTGGGTGTCATGGGTTGGCTGCACAACGACGCGGAATTCCAGCTCGGTGACACGCTACTCGGCTTCCTGCGCGACTCGCAGCCCGCCCGACACAATACCCGCTACAGCGTGCTCGTCCACGGCCTGGTGGAAGGCGGGTTCG
>DATHKX010000031.1:0-49156 GCA_035488835.1 Gemmatimonadales bacterium | reverse complement strand
ATCCAGGTGGGCCGCACGAGCGCATAGTCGCCCCGGCCGATCCCGAGGTCGCGCACGCGGAACTCCGCCACGAGCGCGCGGTCCAGCTCGCGGGCCAGACGGGTGCTCCGCGGCTGGAAGTAGTACACGCTCGTTCCCGAGTTGGTGAACGGGTTCACGCCGTCCGGCAAGGCGTTGGCGTGAATGGACACGAGGACGTCGGCGTCGCGCAGCTCCGCGAAATGCGTCCGGGGATACAGCTCGATCGGCGTCGAGTCGGTGCGGGTGAGCAACACGACCGCGCCGGCGCGCTCGAGCAGCGTCTTTGCCTTGAAGGCCACGGCCAGCGTCGCCACCGGCTCCCACAATCCCGTCGGCCCCTTGGCGCCGAGCGGCGGGTGACCAGGGTCGAGCACGACGGTTCGGCCGCGGAGCGGGTGCTCGCGATCGATCGCGGGGGGACGCCGCACCTCGAGCAGCAGGTCGCGACCGTCGAAGCGAGCGCGGTACCCCCACACGCGCCGCGCCAGCTCAAGCGTGATCGTCACCTCGTCCGCCGCCGGTTGCGCATAGCTCATCCGCGTGACCAGCGGGTCGCTGCCGATCGCCTCCCCGCCCGCGCCGTACTGCATCCAGTTGATGTCGGATGCGCCACCGTACAGGCGCAGGGTGAGGCTGCGCTCGCGCTCCGTGATCTGGTAGGGGAGGCGCGCGGGCAACGGCACCCGCAGCGTCACCGACTTCGGCCCGGACGCGAGCCGAACCGAGCTCACGACGCCACCCGGTGGCGGCGTACCCGGTGGCAGCCGCACGACGTCGGTCTCGTTCACCCACGCAACCGTGGCGCGCGAGAGCCGGAGCCGCACTTGATCGTTCCAGCGCCCCGACTCGACCGCGACCGTCCCGGTCGGGAAAAACCAATTGTAGGTTCCGTGGGGGACAGCGCGCCCCGGGGTGATGCTATCGGTCGTACCGGTGCGGGCGGTGTCGTCGTCCAGGACGACGACGGTCGGGAAGGTCATGTCCACGAGATTCACGCCGAGGGGCCAGCGCGCCGTCGCCGTGTCGGCACCCACGGTCACCACGAGCGTGCCGCATGCCGTCCGGCCGTCCGCACACAGCGCCGCCGCCGGCAACCAGCCCACGTAGCGTCCCGCCGTCGGCACGCGTCGGCGCGGCGCGGTATCGATCACGAAGGCGCGGACGCCCCCGGGGAGCTCGGCGGGCAGCGTATCGGGGACGAGCGGAACGCTCGAGCCCCAGGGCAGCAGCAGGCGTACCGAGGCGCCGGGTGTGACCTGCACGCTCAGGGGAATCCCCTCGCCCACCGGCAGTGCAACAGTCCCCGCAGGCGTGAAGCTGGTCGTATCGATCCACACGGGGCGTCCGGACGGCGGCCGGAACTGCGGCGCGATGCGGGCGGTGTACACGAAGCGGCTGGAGTCGGGCCCTCCCCCGGTCGCCGCCATCACGAAATGGGCGACGGTATCGTCGGGCAGCGGCAACCAGGCGATCCACGCGCCGTTCGGGAGCACGGGCACCGACTGCCCATTGATGCCCAGGTGCACCGGTCCGCCACTCCCCCCTCGCACCACGCCGAACAGGAACGCCGAGTCGTGGGATTGGATGACGTCGGTGACGGCGGGATAGACGACGGCGATGTGCAGCGAGTCGCGCGCCGGCGCGGAGGGCGACGGCAGCGCGCCTCCGGAGACGGGCGCGGTAGCGGAGCGCGACACCGCACATCCGGTCACGACGCTCAGGAGCAACACGCAGACCGATCGCACAGGACGCGCAAGGTAGCATCGGCCCTTTCGGCCCGTCAATTTGCCGAATTGATTGGCAGGCCATAACTTCTGCGCCCAGTGGAGCACTTCCGCCAGTGACCGCCTGCCCTTACTGCGGCCGGGCGAACGACCCGGGTGCACAGTTCTGCATGGACTGCGGCAAGCCCATGGGCAAATCCACAGGACGCACGCCCGCTGCGGCATCCGCGGGCAGGGGGGGCGAGGGTGGAGCGGTGACGGCGGCGGGGGCCGCGCCGGCCACGCGCGTCGTGGCCCGCTCCGCGCGAGCCCGCGACCAGGGCGAGCCGATCTCCTGCCCCTTTTGCGGCGGGCGAGCCAGCGGGCTCCAGCCGTTCTGCCCACATTGCGGCCGCCGACTCACGGCCCCTGGCTCCGGGCCCAACTGCCCGCGCTGCGCTTCGCCCGTGGAACCAGGGATCAAGTTCTGCGCGACCTGCGGTGCGCCGCTGGCCGACCTGGCGGCCGCGCGTCGGGGCCTCTCGGGACCCTCGCGGGCCGGACCGACGATCGCGCTCGTCCTCCTCGACGATCTGGGCAACCCGGTGCAGCGCTTCGAGCGCAACCTGCCCGACACGACCATCGGCCGTCAGGACGGCGACATCCGCTTCCCCGAAGACGTGTTCCTGTCGCCGTTGCACGCGAAGCTTTCGTGGGAGCAGGACACCCTCGTCGTGCGCGATCTGGGCAGCCGCAACGGCACGTGGGTGTTCCTCGAAGAGGCGCATCGCCTGCTCGATGGCGACCTGCTGCTGATCGGGTCCCAGGTGATCCGGTTCCGGCGGCTGGGATACCCGGGGCCGCACTCGCCCGACGCCGACGCCACCAAGCGGATGGGCAGCCTCAGCCCGAGCGCCGACATCGCGAGCCTCACCCAGCTGCGCTCCGACGGCAGCGTCCGCGACGTGATCCAGCTCTCTCCCGGCCGCGACGTCGCCATCGGCCGCGAGCAAGGCGACTGGGTGTTCCCGTACGATCCGTCGATGAGCGCTCGCCATGCCCTGGTGCGCTCCGAAGATGCGGACTTCGTGGTGATGGACGCGAACAGCCGCAACGGCATCGCGCTCGCCGCCCGCGGCGACATGACCCTGCGCGACCAATCGCGCATCCTGGTAGGCGACAAACTGCTGCGGATCGAGATTCCGACGTGAAGATCTGCCCCGTCTGTGCGACCGAGTATCGCGACGATGTGCGGTTCTGCCCGAACGACGGGCAGACCCTGCGCTCGTCGGGGCCGACGCAGGATCTCGTGGGCCAGGTGCTGGCCGACCGCTACCACATAGTGAGAAAGCTGGGTGAGGGGGGCATGGGGCAGGTGTACCTCGCCGAGCACGTGAAGATGGGGCGCCGCAGCGCCATCAAGGTAATGAACCCTTCCATGGTGCACGACCCCGACGCGGTGGCCCGCTTCAATCGCGAGGCGGCAAACGCAAGCCGCATCTCGGACGCCCACGTCTGTGCCATCTACGACTTCGGCGAGACTCCCGACGGGCTCATCTACCTGGCGATGGAGTTCATCGAGGGCGAGCCGCTCACGGAGCTGATCAGGCAGGAAGACGCGCTGCCCGTTGTCCGGGCCGCGGACATCGCCATCCAGGTGGCGGCCGCGCTGCAGGCAGCACATGACCTCGGCATCGTGCACCGCGACCTGAAGCCCGACAACATCATGCTGACGCGCAATCGCGACGGGGCAGACGCCGTGAAGGTGGTCGATTTCGGCCTTGCCAAGGCCGTTGGCGGGGAGGGGGGCGGCCAGAAGGTGACGAGGACCGGGTTGGTCGTCGGCACGCCCGAGTTCATGAGCCCTGAGCAGCTCTCAGGCGACAAGTTGGATGGCCGGAGCGACGTCTATTCCTTGGGCCTGGTGCTCTTCAACATGCTCACGGGGACGCTGCCCTTCGCCGCCGATTCCGTGCAGGAGGCGATGATCAAGCGCCTCACCGACGAGCCGGCGAAGTTGATCGAGGTGCGGCCCGATCTGCACTTTCCCTCAGGGCTCCAGCAGACACTCGACACCGCGCTGGCACGGACCCCGGTGGACCGCTATCAATCCGCCGCCAAGCTCGCGCACGACCTCGCTTCGGTAACCGGGCTGCCCAGGGCGGGCGCGGCCCGACCCTCCACCCTGACCGACGCCGACGACAAGACGGAGCTGATAGAGCCCGTGCGCGCGAGGACCCGCTCGCGTGTGCCGATCATCGTCGGCGTGATCGTCCTCCTGGGAGCGGCGGGCGCGGTGGTCACGATCGGTCGCACCGTCAAACAGACCGGCGGTGTGCCGCCCGCCGACACGGCGCAACCGATGGCGTCCCGTCCATCACCGGTGGACACCGCCACCCGGACGCCTGTGGTGCCGCCGCGACGCGCCCCAGCGTCGCGCTCGCGGGTGCCTGTCACCGCGTCGCGCATCGATGTGGCCCGGGCAAAGGACCTGCTGGACGATCTGTTGCTAAGGCTGTCGCCCCTGAATCAGGCGATGGTACGAGACTCCGCGAAGCATATCTTCGACGTCCCCAACATCGCCCCTGAGGTCAAAGCGTACGCGGCGTACGTCGTCGGCCTCGCCACCTCCCAGCCCCCGCAGAATGACCGCGCGGCAGGCTGCGAGTGGATCCGGAAAGCCATGAATCTCGATAGCTCGGAACTGCGGTATCGCGACCTGTTCGCTCAGTGTCAGCGCTGACCATGTTCGGACGCTCTTCTGCCAAGCCGATCAAGGTCGAGGTCGTCGCGAAGACCGACCTCGGCAAGACGCGCGACCACAACGAAGACCGTTTCCTGGTTGCCGATCTTTCGCGCCGGGAGGCATCGCTCCAGCCCGCGGTGCGCGCGCACGAGATCGGTGAGCGGGGCTCGCTGTTCGTCGTCGCCGACGGGATGGGCGGCGCCGCCGCGGGCGAGCTCGCCAGCGAGATGGCGACCGACACGATCTACCAGCAGCTGGTGCGGGGCTGGGGGACCGAGCGTGAGGTGACGGCGCAGCGGTTCGCCTACCGTTTGAAGGAAGCGGTGGAGGTGGCGAACGAGCAGATCCACGCGTACGCCGCGACGCACCCCGAAGTCCGCGGGATGGGCACGACGACCACCGCCGTGGGCGTGTTGGCCGACCACTTCTTCCTGACCCAGGTCGGTGACAGCCGCGCCTACCTGGTCCGGAACGGGGAGGCGGTGCAGCTCACCCGGGACCAGTCGCTGATGCAGCGCCTGGTCGAGGCGGGCGAGCTGACGGAGGAAGAAGCCGCGCGGAGCGAGCGCCGCAACATCATCCTCCAGGCTCTGGGGCCCGACGCGCGCGTCAAGGTCGATCTCACCCATCAGGAGGTCCGCAAGGGCGACATCCTGGTGCTGTGCTCCGACGGCCTGTCGGGCCAGGTGAAGAAGGAGGAGATCGCCGCCGCCGTGACTCGCGAGCGGGACCTCCAGGCCGCGTGCGACAAGCTGATCGCGCTCGCCAACGAGCGGGGTGGGCCCGACAACATCACCGTCGTGCTGGCACGGTTCGACGGTGAGGGGCTGCGCCCGCCGGAGCCCAACGCAGAGATCGGCCATCAGGTGTATCCACTCATCGACACCGAGACCAGCACGGAGCCGGTCCCGGTCTATCGGGGGAGCCCCGCCCCTGAGCCCGCGGCCCGGAATCGCCGGCGCATGATCCTCTGGCTGGTCATCGCTGCGGCCGCCGCCGTGGCGCTCTATCTGGTCAGCCGGAGCCCGTGACCGCCCAGTTCACGTTTCTCTCGGGCGCGCGCGTCGGGCAGGTCGAGACCTTCCGCAAGGCGTACATCGGCCTCGGCCGGCACCCACTCTCCGACGTCCGCTTCGATGTCGATCGCGACCTCGACGTGTCTTCGCGCCACGCCGGGATCGTGCGCCACGGCGAGACCTTCGTGGTGCGGGACCTGGGCAGCACGAACGGCACGTTCGTCAACGGCGCCCGGATCTCGGGCGATGTCGTGCTGGCAGACGGTGACGTGATCGGTCTGGGGCAGAACGGGCCCACGGTGCAGTTCCACATCCTGCCGGGCGAGCCGATCGCCGACACCGTGCCGGACTCGACGCGGGCGTCCGCGGAGCGGATGTCGTCCCCGCGCGAGCAGTACGCAGCGGTGCCCGCGCCTCGTTCCCGGCGCTCGAGCACCGCGCTGCGGATTGCGGCGGAGGTGGCGCGCCTGAACCGCAGGACCAAGGTGCTGATCGGGCTGCTCGTCGTCGTGCTCGGCGGGTTCGGGTTGCTGCAGTGGCAGAGCGCCCGCGACGCGCGCGCCCTCGCCCGGCTGCAGGCGCGGGCGGACAGCCTGGGGGCGGAGGCGCAGCGGCTCCTCGCGCGACTCGAGACCGAGCTCGCCAGCGTGCGGGATGCCCTGCGGCAGTCGCAGGCGGAAGTCACGCGGCTGCGGGGCGAGCTAGCGGCGGCGGGCACGAGCGGCAATGCCGGCGCCGTCGCGCGACTCCGGGCCGCGCTCGACGTGGCGGAGACGCGCCAGCGCGGCCTCGCGGGCGCGGTCGCGATGGACTACCGCGCCATCTCGCTCAAGAACCAGGACGCGGTCGCCCTGCTGGTCGTTCAGTTCTCGGACACTGAGATCTTCAGCGGCACGGCGTTCGCCGCCGACTCGCAGGGCACGCTGGTCACCAACCGGCACGTGTTGGTGGGCGAGGACGGCAACCGGCAACCCCGGCGCATCGCGATCAAGTTCTCGGGGAGCCGCCAATGGTTCCCCGGCCGCCTGGTCGGCGTCGCCGATTCCGCAGACGTCGCCGTCGTTAAGGTGGAGATCCGTGGTGGGACGCCGCGCGTCGCGGGCTTTGCGGGCGAGGCGCGAGCGCTGGCGCGCGGCGATCCCGTGGCGATCATCGGCTACCCGCTGGGCGAAGACCTCCCCATGGAGCACGCCGGCGAGAGCGGCGTGATCGCCGACCCGACGCTCACCGTCGGCACCGTCAGCAAGGCGCTGGCCAACCTCGTGCAGGTCGACGGGTACGGGGCGCCGGGGTCGTCGGGAAGCCCGATCTTCGATCGCACGGGCCGCGTGGCGGCTGTGTTGTACGGCGGCAATCGGGAGTCTCAGGGAAAGATCATTTATGCCGTCCCCGCCTCCGCGATCATTGCTTACCTGAAGCAGCTCCCTAAATAGAGACGTCTCGGAAAACGATGCCCCTACCCGAAGTGGTTTCGTGACGCTGTTCCGTGACGCCTCTCACTTTAGCCAAGTTATCAGTCGCCTCGCCGCCGCTCGTTGCATCAGCGCCTGCCCGTGCCAGCACAAAAGGATCGGGGCCGCGCCGGGGATCTGCGATGCCAGGCGCGGATGGCCGAACAGCACCACGAGCTGCGCCCCGGGCACGAGCCGCCGCAGGGCCGCGCGCGAGCGGGCGCCGAGATCGGCCCGCCCTTTCCACGAGCGAGGCTCGGCGTAGACGAGCACGACGCGTTTCCCGCTTCCCGTTTCCCGTTTCCCGATCGCGACACCAGCGTCCCGCAGTGTGTTCGTGAAGATGTCTCTCGGGCCGACCGTATACGGGCCACCCACGTCATCATCGACCATCGACACGGTGAGGGGTGCGTGGATGGTCGGCGCGTCGCCGCGCACCAGATGCGCCGCCCGGTCGGCAAGCCCATCCGCGAACGCCGCGTGGTCCGAGAGGCCCGGCTCCCCCTGGTCCGGCAGGTCCGCCCACCCGGCGAGGGCGTCGTCGTAATGCACGAGCGCCTGGTCCGCGCGGACGGCCGAAATCTCGGCGCCGACAGCGCGGTCCAGCGCGGCGATCACGCTCGTGAAGTTCTCCGGGTATAGCAGCGCGTCGCACCCGGCCCCGACCGCGCCCACCGTGGCCGCGGGCACCGGCTGCGCGGCACGCGCCCCCGCCATGATCAGCGCATCGGTCACGACGAGACCGCCGAAGTTGAGCGTGTCCCGCAGGTAGCCCAAAATCTCGGGCGAAAAGCTCGCCGCTCGCCCCGCGCGGTCCCAGTTCGGGTAGGCGACGAACGCGCTCATCACACTCCCCACACCCGCGCGGATGGCGTATTCGAACGGAGTCACGTCCACCTGTTGCAGCTCGGTGAGGGCAGCGCGCACGCGTGGCAGGGTCGCGTGGGAATCCTCGGTCGTGCGCCCGTGGCCGGGATAGTGTTTGGCGCACCCCAGAACGCCGTGCTCCTGGAGACCACGGATCCACACGGCCGCCTGCTCGCCCACCCGCACCGGGTCGGCGCCGAAGGCGCGCGTCTGGACGATTGGGTTCTTGGGCTCGAGATCGAGATCGCACACGGGAGCGAACGCCCAGTTGATCCCGACCGAGCGCGCCTCGGTACCCGTGATCATCCCGCAGGTAGCGGTGGCCTCCAGGTCGTCGAGCCAGCCGAGCGCCGCGGGCGGCGGCAGCTCGGTGAGCCCGTGAACCTGCTGCGCCGGGCCGCGCTCGAGATCCGCCCCGACCAGCAGCGGGCGCCCCGCCTGCTCGCGTAGCTCCCGCGTGAGTGTCGCGACTGCCTCGCGCGTCCCCCCGAAGACGATGAACCCCCCCACTCCGGCGGAGAGCGCGGCGTCGATCTTGGCGCGCTCGTGGGCGAAACTCTCGCGCCGCCAGCGCAACGCGGGAAAGACGAGACGAGCGAGCGACCCGGTCACGCCGGCGTGATGTGGCCGAGCACGCGGGGGCCCCGGGCCCCGGTCGCGGCCGGCAGGTTTCCCGGCTCCCCGAGGACCGTGAGAAACCCGAGGAACGCGAACACCAGAGACTCTTTCGCTTCTCCGTCGAAGAACAAGCGCTCGAACGGCACCACGGGTCGCGGGGCCACCCGGGCCGCGAGGAGCTCGACCAGTCGTGGATTACGCGCGCCGCCGCCCGAGATCACCAGCTCGTCGGCGGGGCGGGCCGGCGTCCAGCGCTCGATCCCCCGTGCGATGGTCTCGACGGTCAGCGCCGTCGCCGTCGCTACGGCATCGTTATCGGAGCCCCCTGCCCGCTTCACCTCGTCGAGCAGATGCGCCGCGTAGTCGGGACTGAAGAGCTCCCGCCCGGTGCTCTTCGGTGGCGGCGCCGCGAAGTAAGGATCGGCGAGCAGCGCCTCGAGCACCTTGCGGGATGGCTTGCCGCGCCGCGCCCGCTCGCCGCCGGCGTCGAACCGCGCCGTGGGGTCGATCCGGCGGGTCACCGCGTCGACCACCCCAACCCCGGGACCCGTGTCGAACGCGATGGCGCCGTCCGTGACCCCGCGGCGCGGCGCAAAGGTGACGTTCGCGATGCCGCCGAGGTTCAGCAGCAACCGCCCGCACTCCGCGTGGCCGAACAGGACCACGTCGGCCAGGGGCACGAGGGGCGCCCCCTGGCCCCCGGCCGCCACGTCACGCGAGCGGAAGTCACTCACCACCCGCACCCCCACGCGCTCGGCGATCACGGCCGGGTCGCCCAGCTGCAGTGTCGCCCGGCCCGGCTCGTGCCAGATCGTCTGCCCGTGCGACGCGATGAAGGACAAGTCCCGAGGCGCGACCTTTGCCTGGGCCAGGAGCTGCAGCACCGCCCCCGCGAAGCGCTCTCCCAAGGCAACGTGCAGCAGGGCCAGGTCCTTCGAGCCGCCGCGCGCGATCGCCTCGATGATCTGCCCGCGCTCCGGCGCGGTGTAGGGGTCCTGGCGGAACGCGACGAGCTGCGCGTCGAGCGGGTCATCCTTGAGGCGCACGAGCGCCGTCGAGACCCCGTCGAGCGACGTGCCCGACATGACGCCGACGGCGAGGGCGGTCGTCACGTTGGCCTGACCGGGGGTGGATCGCCCACGGCCCGGCGCACGAATCCGCCCGCGTCCGCCAGCAGGCGCTCGGCCTCGGTCTTTCCCACCCCCCGCTTCGCCATCACGATCGCCAGCTTCACGCTCCCGCCCGCGGCTTCGATCGCGCGGCGCGCGGCCCCGCGGTCCAGACCGCAGACCTCCATCACGATGCGTTCCCCGCGGTCCCGCAGCTTGTCGCTCATCGCCATCAAGTCCACCATGAGGTTGCCGTAGGCGCGTCCCTGCCGGATCATCGCGCCGGTCGAGAGTGTGTTGAGGACCAGCTTCGTGGCCGTACCGGCCTTCATGCGTGTGGACCCCGTCAGAGCTTCGGGGCCAACCTTTGGAAGGATGAGAACGTCGCACGTCGCGACGAGCACCTGCGGGGGATCGGAGCACGAGACGAGCCCGGTCGTCGCGCCGATGGTCTGCGCACGGGCCAGCGCCGCGCGGACGAACGGCGTCGTACCGCTCGCCGCGATGCCGAGGACGAAGTCCGCAGGCGCCACCCCCGCTTGATCGATCGCCGCCATCCCTGCGTTCACGTCGTCCTCGGCGCCTTCGCTGCTCTTCACCAGCGCCTGGTAACCGCCGGCGATCACCCCCACGACCATGTCCGGCGGCGTGCCGAAGGTCGGCGGGCATTCACTGGCGTCGAGCACACCGAGCCGCCCGGAGGTTCCGGCGCCGATGTAGATGAGCCGCCCGCCCCGGCCGAACGCGTCCACCACGAGGTCGATGGCGCGGGCCAGCTCGCCCCGCACGGCGTGCACCGCCCCTGCCACCGTCGCGTCCTCCGCGTTCAGGAGGTCGACGATTTCGAGCGTCGACGCCACGTCGATGCGCTCGGTGCGGGAGTTACGCTGCTCGGTGAGCCGCGGGTCGCGGTAGCCAGGAACGGTCATGAAGGGTATCGGATGGCCCCCAAGTTAGACGTTGACCCGAACTCGGGTCAACGTGCACAATTCGGCATGCGCAGATCCCTCGGCCTCGGCCTGCTGCTGCTGACGGCGTGCAGCGGCGGCATCAAGGCACCGGAGACGATCCCCGTTGCGTCCGGTGTCCTCGACTCCATCCCCCCGGCCGTCGCGCTCCCCGCTGTCGACACGGCCGCGACGCGGGGGGCCCGTGGCGCGCTCATCGCGGCCGCCTGGCCTCTCGGGCAGCGCGTCAGGCCCGTCGCCGGTGAGCATGCGATGGTGGTCACATCGCATCCGCTCGCGAGCGACGTCGGCGTAGAGATTCTGCGCCGCGGCGGGAACGCGGTCGACGCCGCGGTGGCGATCGCGTTCGCGCTCGCCGTGGTGCACCCCGTCGCAGGCAACCTCGGTGGGGGCGGGTTCATGGTCGTGCGGATGCACGACGACACGGTGCGCACGCTCGACTTTCGGGAGGCCGCGCCGTCCGGCGCCACGCGCTCCATGTACGTCGATTCGGCGGGGAACGCACGGCAATCGTCCCTGACCGGCCACCTCTCCGTCGGCGTGCCGGGGAGTGTCGCGGGACTGTTCGAAGCGCACCGCAGGTTCGGGCACCTGCCGTGGAAAGAATTGGTCGCGCCCGCCGTACGCCTGGCGCGCGAGGGACACACGCTCGACGGCGTGCGCAGCCGTCAGATTACCCGCGAGGCGGAGCGACTCGCCCGGTTTCCCGCCTCGCGCGCCCAGTTCCTCGTGAACGGGGAAGCGCCCCCGGCAGGCACGTGGTTCGTCCAACCGGACGTCGCCCGCACGCTCCAGCTCATCGCCGACAGCGGCCCGCAGGTGTTCTACGGCGGCAGCATCGCCGAGCTGATCGTGCAAGAGATGGCCCGCGGTGGCGGACTGATCACGCGAGACGACCTCGCCCGTTATCGCGCCAAGTGGCGCGACCCGATCGAGATCGGCTACCGCGGCTACACCATCTACACAATGCCGCCGCCCTCGGGGGGCGGAGTCACGCTGGCGGAGATCTTCAACGTGATGGAGGGGTATGCGCCCCTCCCGCCGTTTGGAAGCGCCCGACTGATGCACCTCCAGACCGAGGCGATGCGCCGCGCATACGCGGACCGCAACGCCTTTCTCGGCGACCCGGACTTCGTGGAGATCCCGCTCTCGCGGCTGCTCTCCAAGTCGTACGCGGCCACGTTGCGAGCGGACATCGACCCCCAACGTGCGACGCCCTCGCCGCCGGCCGGGGGCGTGCGTTCGGAGGGGACCGAGACGACGCACTACTCCATCGTGGATGCCGACGGGAACGCGGTGTCCTGTACCACGACGCTGAATAACGATTTCGGCAGCGCGGTGACGGTGACCGGGGCGGGGTTCCTGCTGAACGACGAGATGGACGACTTCATGACGGCGCCGGGCAAGCCGAATCTGTTCGGCTTGGTCCAGGGGGAGGCGAACGCCATCGCGCCGGGCAAGCGGATGCTGTCGGGAATGACGCCGGCGATCGTGCTCGATCCCGGCCGCCGGCTGTTTCTGGTGCTTGGGTCACCGGGCGGCTCGCGCATCACCACGGCCGTCTATCAGGTGCTCAGCAACGCCATCGACCAGGACCTGCCGCTGGCGGCCGCCGTGGCGGCGCCCCGGCTGCACCATCAAGCGGTCCCGGACACCCTGCACCTCGAGCCCGACGGCTTCCTCCAGCCGTCGATCGACTCGCTCGAGATGATGGGTCACAAGGTGAGCGTCTGGAGCTACAAGACCGAGGTGAACGCCATCGGGCGCGCCGCCGCCGGCTGGGTCGGGGTGGCCGATCCCCGGCGCGGCGGCGGCGCGGCTGGCTACTGACGGCGCCTAGGCCTGTTTCACCGTCAGCGGCCCGTTCAGCTGGATGGTGATCGCCGCACCTTTGGGGATCACCACGTCGATGTCGCGCGACTGGCGCGCGGCGGCCGCGCCTGCGGCGGCACCGGCCGCGCCGCCGATCACCGCACCCTTGGTGTTCTTCCCGATGATCTTCCCGAGGATCGCACCGGCCGCGGCGCCCGCACCGACCTTGGCGACGTCGGCGCCGGTCACCCCGCGGCCCTTCATGATCGTGTCCATCCCGACGACGGACGCATCAATCGCGTAGCTCGCGCCGCGCACCGTCACGCTCGTCACCGCCAGCTCGATCTTGCCGGTCGAGTTGGGATTCGGCGCGGGGTTCGCCGCAACGATCGTCCCCGACACGGTCGCGCCCGCCGGGATCACGACCCGTCCCGCGGGGTTCTTCACATCCTGGCTCACCGTCGCGGTGAAGGCATCACCGGCCTTCGCCGTGCGCGTGCTGATCGTGTCGCTGGCCGTGGCCGGGACGCGGGTTCCCGCTGCCAGCATCAGTGGAGCCGGGGCCGCCGGCTTCGGCGCGACGGGTTTCTGCACCGGCGTCTTCTTCTCCGCCGCTGGCTTCGCCGCCGTCGCCGGCGAGGGGACGTCTTTCAGGGCCGCGGTTGATTCAGTGGGCGCGAGCGTGAGGTTGCGCGCCGTGGAGTCGGCCGATTGGCTCGTCTCGTCCGGCTTCGCGCAAGCGAGAAACGCCACCGCGGCCAGCGTGGCGGCGAGACGCAGCCCGGGTTTCCGTAGCGTGATCATGTATTCCCTCTCTCTTATGGATTGTCGCTGGCACCTAATATAGGAACGGAGCCCTCGGAGTTCCCAATCTGAAACCCAGGCCCGGCACGGCGTCGCGCTAAAGCACTCGCGTGGTGTCCTTTAGGACCCTGCCACGCCGAGCCCACCCTTCAAAGCGGAGACTACAGGCGGCTCTTCAAGAACTCGGGCGTCAGCCCCTGCAGCCAGCTCGCGATCAGGGTGAAGCGGTCGGTCACGAGCAGCAGGCCAAGAATGATCAGCAGGATGCCAGCGATCCGCTCGACCCAGACGATGTACGGGCGGAACCGCTGGAACCAAACGAGAAACCGATCGAGCGCCAGTGCCGTGAGCAGGAAGGGAACGGCGAGTCCGAGGGAATAGACGGTGAGCAGCGCCGCCCCGTGCCCCACGCTCCCCTGGGCGGCGGCCAGGGTGAGAATGGCGCCGAGGATTGGTCCGATACAGGGGGTCCACGCCGCCCCGAAGGTCACCCCCACGACCGCGGACCCCACGTAGCCCACCGGCTTGCGGGCGAGCTGGAATTTGCGTTCGCGCATCAGGAAGGCCGGGCGCAACAGGCCGAGCAGGTACAGGCCGAACAACATCACGAGGACGCCGCCGATGCGCCCGATCCATACCTGCGACTGCACCAGCCAGACGCCCAATGCGGACGCCGTGGCACCGAGCGCCACGAAGACGAGCGAGAACCCCGTGACGAACCACGCCGCGTGCACCAGGGCGGTGCCGCGCCGGATCTCGAGCTCCTCGAGCGTGAGACCGGTCAGGAACCCGACGTAGCTCGGGACGAGCGGCAGGACGCAGGGGGAGAGAAAGCTCAGCAGTCCGGCGAGAAAGGCGAGGGCAAACGAGGGCGTCACCCGCAGAAACAGACCGCCGAGACCACGGTCGTCCAGCGGCCGTCTTCTCCGCACTCGGCGGTCGAGGTGATGTTCATCGTACGGACGATCTCCCCCGACAACAGCCACTGCTCGCGCCGCTCGTCCCACGCCTTGTCCGAATCGAACGGGACGCCCAGCACCGTCGCGAGCATGGACGCGGCGAGGTCTTCGGCGTACTCCCCCGACGTGATCTCGTTCTGCCCGTAGCTGTGGTGCTCGGAGATGTAGCCGTGGTGAGACTGGTCCGCCGGCATGGCGACGCCGATCGAAGCGGCGACGAGGCGGCTCGGCTCGTTGGTGGCGGATTCAGCGATGACCGCGAAGACGACCTGCCCGGGCTTCATGAGCGACAGGCCTTCCTCCCGGTCCACCAGCTCGCAGTGGGGCGGGAAGATCGAGCTCACCCGCACGAGGTTGAAGTTGGCGAGATGCGCGTCTCGCAGCGCCATCTCGAAGCTGGTGAGCTTTTCCTTGTGCCGGCCGACGCCTTTGGTGAGAAAGGCCTTGGTGGGCACGAACATTCGTGAATCGATCAACCGGTCACCTCGTGCGCGCTAAAGGGTTCGCCTGCTGACAGCTGCGGCACAGTCCATAGATCTCCAGCCGGTGGTGGTGGGGCCGGAACGCCACCTCCTCCGCGAGCAAGGCGATCATCCGCTCGAGCCGGTCGTTCGCGAACTCCGTCACCTGGCCGCAGGACGAGCAGATGCAATGCTCGTGCGCCTGGCCGGCCGCGAGCGGCTCGTATCGCTTGAACCCCTCGCCGAAGTCGTGCTCCTTGGCCAGGCCGGCGCGGACCAGGAGGTCGAGCGTTCGATAGATCGTGGCCGTGCCGACCGCCACGCGCTTCGCCACGCGCCGCCCCACCTCTTCGGCCGACAGATGCTCGCCGGCGAAGAACACCGCTTCGGCCACCGCCAGGCGCTGGTGCGTCGCCGGCAGGCTGTGCTCGGCCAGGTAGCGGCGGAACTCCTCGAGGAGCTTGGGTCCGTCAACCTTCATACCACACCGCCGGCCCCGCTGCCACGGGCGGCTCGGGGTCCCCGGTCCGCTCGGCGGCCGCCTGCATGACGCGAGCGATCACGTCCGCGGGCGACAGCGCCGTCTCCTCGACCTCGATGCGGGACTGACCCCGCTCCTTCCCGCGCACGATCAGCATGTAGCGTGCCGTATACACGCGCAACCGGTCGCCCCCCTCCGTTGCCCGGCAGGCGACCACCGCCGTCCCCCACTCCCGACCCTCACGCTTCCAGGGCCGGAACAGGTAGATGGTCTCGATCTCGGAGGGCGGCACCCGGAGGGCGACGGCCTCGGCGAGCTTCGCCCACCCCGGCCCCCGGCCCGGATCTAGCGGAGGACGGTCGCCGGGGCCTGCGCCTGCTCCCATCGCTCCACGTAGAACCGCAGTACGTGCATGAAGTCCTGGGCATTCGTCACCACGCCGTACGCCTGGTGCGTGCCCCGGTCCCGCAGCTTGTTCACCACGAACTCCGTCTGGTCCACGCAGATCGTCGTGAGGGGGCGCAGGTCTTCGGGTCGCGCGGCATCCACGAAGGCCGGCAGCATGTTCCCGACCGCGATCGCATGCAGGGCCGTGGCGACGAAGACGGCGAAGGTCGCCTGCGCCGTGAACTCCCGCATGGCATCTTGAGCGGCGAGCGTGTCGGAGAGTACCTCCGGAAGCGGTCCATCGTCGCGGATCGAGCCCGCGAGCACGAACGGGACCCCGTGGGTCACGAGGGCATGCATGATCCCCGAGCTCACGAGACCCTGCCGCACGGCGGCGGCGATCCCGCCGGCGCGCCGGATCTGGTTGATGGCACGCATGTGGAGCGCATGGCCGCCTTCGACACCCTGCCCTGAGCTCGTCATGCCGAGCGTCGTCCCGAAGATCGCGGCCTCGAGGTCGTGCACCGCGACGGCGTTGCCGCCGAGGAACGCCTGCACGTAGCCGTTCTTGATGAACCAGATCATGTCTTCGCGCGCCCGCGCGTGTACCAGAGCGGGGCCCACCACCCAGACGATCTTCCCACCGCGCTGCTTTTCCTCTCCCAGGAGCTGCGCCAGGACCGCGTAGTCCACGGGTCGCTCGCGCGACACTTCCGTCTGCATGAAGCCGAACTCGTTGGCGCTGTGACTGCCGCCGAGGAAGCCTTCGGCGTGCACGAAGATGCCCTCGCTGCCATCCTCTTCCGTGCCGACGGCCACGGCCTGCCCTTTGCGCACCCTGCGCGGCTCCGTCGCGATCAGGTCGCCTCCGCCGTGCCGCACGATCACGCAATCCATGCGCGGCAGACGCGGCCGGGACCAGCCCCCGGCGGCTTTGACGTAGGTCGGCAGGTTGGTGGTCGAAAAGAAGCCGTCGGGCAGGACCCCGTCCGCGGGCGCGGGCTCGAACCGCGCATCGGGCGCTCCCCCGAGCGGGGGTGCCTCGAAGTTAGGTGGCCGGTACTGGAACCGGGGGCGGGTCGTCACAGGAACGCTGATAATACGCGGGCCGAATCCCGTCACGCAACGGCCGTTACAGAAGTGAGACCGGGTCGCGATCCACGATCACCGCGCCCCGCGCCCGCGCGCCCAGGGCGCGCACGACACGGCCGATCGCACGTGGCTCCGCGGCTTTCACGAGCACGTGCCAGCGCCAGCGTCCTTTGAGCCGCTCGATCGGGCACGGCGCCGGTCCGAGCACGCTGAGCGCGCCGGAGAGCCGCTCGGTATTGGCCCGGACGAGCCATGCCGCCACACGCTCAGCCGTCCGCTGGACCCGCCCGGCGTCCTCATGGGACGCCACGAACCGCGCCAGCCCGACGTGCGGCGGGTACGCCGGATTGGGCGGGGTCCGCAACGGCAGCTCCGCCGCCACGAACTGCGCCACCGAGTGGAGCGCCGCCGCGCGGATGGCGTGATGGTCGGGCGCTCGGGTCTGGACGTACACGCGGCCCCCCTTCGGCCCACGCCCGGCGCGGCCCGCCACCTGCGCCACCAGCTGGAACGTCCGCTCGGCCGCGCGGAAGTCGGGGAGATGAAGCCCGGTATCCGCGTCCACGACGCCCACGACGGTCACGTTCGGGAAGTCCAGTCCCTTCGCGATCATCTGCGTCCCGAGCAGGATGTCGATCTTCCCCTGCGCCATACGGTCGAGCACGCGGTGGTGCGCCCACTTGGTGCTCGTCGTGTCCAGATCCATGCGGGCGATTCGGGCCTCGGGGAACCGAAGCCCGACGAAATGCTCGAGCTGTTGGGTCCCCAGGCCCCGCATCCGCTGGGTCTCCTTGCCGCACACGTGGCACACGGTGGGAACCGGCTCCTCGTGGCCGCAGTAGTGGCACCGCAGCGCGGCCGGCGTCTGATGCACGGTGAGGGCGATGGCGCAGCGGGGGCAGGTGCGCACGTCGCCGCAGGCGGGACACTGCAGGTACGTCGCGAAGCCGCGCCGATTCAACAGCAGGATCACCTGCTCGCCCCGCCCGAGGGCGCCGCGCACGGCGTCGTCGAGCGCCACGGTCCACGGTACCCCGCGGGCGTCGGGTACCCGCTCGGCACTGCGCAGGTCGATCACCTCGACCGGTGGCAGCGGTCGCGCGCCGATTCGGTCGGGCAGCTCGAAGCGCACCACCTTCCCCGCGGCCGCGAGGTGCAGCGTCTCGAGGGAGGGCGTGGCGCTGCCCAGAATCACGCGCGCCCCCTCGAGCCGCGCGCGCTCGAGCGCCGCGTCGCGGGCATGGTAGCGCGGCGCCGTACCCTGCTTGTAGCTCGACTCGTGCTCCTCGTCCACCACGATCGCCCCGAGCCGCTCGACCGGAGCGAACACCGCAGAGCGGGGTCCGACGGCCACGCGCCGCTCGCCGCGCCGCAGCGCCCGCCAGGCGTCGGCGCGCTCGCCGTCCGACAACCCTGAGTGGAGCACCGCCACCTGGTCGCCGAACACGCCGCGCACCCGCGAGACCGTTTGGGGCGTGAGTGCGATCTCCGGAACGAGGAGGATGGCGCCCTGACCCGAGGCGACCACGCTCCGCAGCACGTCCAAGTAGACGAGCGTCTTCCCCGACCCCGTGACCCCCTGGATCAGCACGGGCGTCTCGACCGGCGTCGCCAGAATCCCGGACACGACGCGACGCTGGTCGGCCGTGAGGTCGGGGGGCGGCGGAGACGACAGCCCGGCGAAAGGATCCCGTGCGCGCGGCACGTCGGTGTAGCGGGCCAGCCCCTGGGTCACGAGCCCATCCAGCGCGGAGGGGGACAAGCCGAGCCGGGCGACCAGATGTCGCACGGGCGCCGAGCCGCCGATCGCCTCCAGCGCCTCGTACGCCACGCGACGCTTGGGCGCGCGCTTGAACGCCCGCTCGCGCTCGAGCAGCGACGGCAGCGCCGCCGTCAGCGCCAGCACGCGCTCCACTTGCTCGGCAGGCCCCGCCGGCCGGCGCACGCTCCACAGCGCCCCGGGGAGGAGCGCCCGCAGCGCGAGTCCGAGCGGGGTTCCGTAGTAGCGGCTGATCCACACGCCCAGCGCAAACAGCGGCGGCGTGATCGCCGGCTCTGCGTCGGGCGCGGTCAGGATGGCCTTTGCCGCCACCGTCGGGCCCGGCGGGGCCGCGTCCACCGCCCCCACCACGCCCACCACCTGGCGCCGCTGCACGGGCACGACCACGCGCGCGCCGGGCACGACGCGGGGCGCGAGGTCGGAGGGGATCTCGTAGGTATACGTGCGCGGGACCGGGACGGGGAGCACCACCTCGGCGAACCTGGGAGCCATCCCCGCGCTCGCGCGCGGGGTCAGTGGAGGCGCTGACCCCGGGCGCAAGCCCGGGGTGCCCGGAGCTGGCCCCCTCACCGCTGCCGGACGCCCAGCCCCGGTCCGGTGGGCAGCCGAATCCGCCCCCCGTCGATCGTGGCGCCTACGAACGGATCGTTCGCGGTCAGCGCGGCACCGTCCAGATCGGCGGCGTCGACGAGGGGCGTGAAGTGCGCGGCGGCCGTGATCCCCAGCGACGTTTCGATCATGCACCCCACCATGACCAGCATGCCGTGCGCCCGCGCGGTGGCGATCATGCGCAGGGCTTCGCGCAACGAGCCGCACTTCGCGAGCTTGATGTTGATTCCGTCCACGATTCCTGCGAGCCGCGGAATATCGGCCGCTACGATGCAGCTCTCATCGACTACCACGGGGAGAATCCCCCGGCGCCGGAGCGCGGCGATCCCCTCGAGGTCGTCGGGCGGCAGAGGCTGCTCCACGAACTCCACGCCATGTTCCTTGAGCACGGGGAGCATCTGGAGCGCGCGCTCGCGCGTCCATCCCGCGTTCGCATCCACGCGGAGGGGCTTGTCGGTGGCGTCGCGCACGGTCTTCAGGATTGCTTCGTCCCGATCGGTGCCGAGCTTGATCTTGAGGATCGGATAGGAGGACGCTTCGAGCACCTTCTGGCGCATCTTCTCGGGGGTGTCGAGGCCGATCGTGAACGACGAGCGCGGCGCGCGGGCAGGATCGAGTCCCCACAGCCGCCACACCGGCTGGCCCAGCAACTTGCCCACCAGATCGTGCAGCGCCGCCGACAACGCCGCCCGCGCCGCGCCGTTCTTTGGGACGACCTGCGCGAACTTCGCTTCCGCCGCATCGAGATCGAACGGGTCGGTAGGCAGGTGAGGCTCGAGCCGCTTGAGCATCGCCAGGACCGTGTCCGCCGTCTCTCCGTAATAGCGCGAGGGGTCGGCTTCCCCCCACCCCTCGAGCCCATCGCCGTCCGTGAGGCGCACCCACACGACCCGCGTGTCGTCATCGCCGCCCCGGGCGATGACGAATGGATGCTTGGTCTTCAGGGTGAGCACATCAGCGGCGAGCTTCAGAGCCATTGGCGATGCTTCAACCACCACACGATCGCCAGGGAGACTCCAGCCATGCTGGCGACGGCGACCCAGAAGCCGAGCGCATCGTGGATGAGGGGCATACGACTGAAGTTCATGCCGTAGATCCCGGCGATCACGATCAAGGGCAGCGCGACCGTGGCCACGATCGACAGCTGCTTCATCACCCGGTTCATCCGGTTCGAGGTCTGAGACAGGTATGTCTCCAGCACGCCGGCCAGCAGGTCGCGCGTCGTGTCGACCGACTCCATCAGCCGGATGGTGTGGTCGTACACGTCCCGGTAGTACAGTTGCGTCTCGGGCCGAATGTAGCCGCAGGGACGGTTGGTCAGGATGTTGAGCACTTCGCGCAGCGGCCCGATATGGCGCCGCAGTCCGAAGGTCGACCGCTTCGCCTTGAAAATCTCGTGGATCAAGCCCTCGTCGAACTCCTCGAACAGCTTCTGTTCGAGCCCGTCCACCATGCCGTTGAGCTCCTCGACCAACGGAAAGTAACTGTCCACGGCCTGGTCGATGATGTGGTGCATCGTCATCTCGGCACCCCGGGCGAGGAGGTCGGGACTGCGCAGCAACCGGTCTCGTGCGGCGTCGCAACCCATCGACGGCATGGCGTGCACGGTGACCAGGAAATTCTTGCCGAGGAAGAAGTAGAGGTTGGAGGTTTGGAGATCGAACGGGTCGGGCGTCGCCTGGTCGAACTGAACCCCCGCCATCACCACGAAGACGTAGCGGTCGTATTCTTCCAGCTTGACACGGGTGCGCGGCGAGAGCGTGTCCTCGACGGCGAGGGGGTGGAACTCGAAGACCTTCTCCAGCAGCGCGTGCTGGTGGAGATCGTTGCTGTCGACGTCCACCCACAGCTCGCCTTCGCCCGCACGCACGATGTCGCGCAGCCGGGCGGGCGCGAGGCCTCGCTCAACCTCCCCGTCGGGCCGCCGGTAGATGCTGGCCGGCCAATGTTTGGATGCCTGCGGTGCGGCGGTCGCGGTCACGACTGTAGTATCGGGACGTCGGCACCATCAGGCAAGCGCGCGCACGTGCGCGCGCGCGCCCGCGGCGAGCAAGTCGAGCCGGTACCCGCCTTCGAGCACGCCGACGACCGGCGCCGGCGCGAGCCGCGCGCGAAATGCGCTCGTCCAGTGCGCCACATCCGCGGGCTCGAGCGTGAACCCACCCAGCGGATCGCCCGCGAGCGAGTCGAAACCGGCGGAGACCAGCATGAGGTCCGGCCGCCACCCGACCATGGCGGCGTCGACGGCCGCGAGCAGGTCCCGCACGTACACCTCGCGGGGGAGGCCCGGCGGACGGGGGACGTTGAACACGTTGCCGACGCCGCGCTCGTCCTCGGCGCCGGTCCCCGGATACCAAGGGTACTGGTGCATCGACACGTAGCGGATCGAGGGATCCCGCTCCACCAGGGCCTGGGTGCCGTTCCCGTGGTGCACGTCCCAGTCCACGATCAGCACGCGCGCCTTCCCCCGCTGCTGCGCGTGTCGTGCCGCCACCACGGCGTTGTTGAGCAGACAGAATCCCATGGCTCGGCTGCCGAGGGCGTGGTGCCCGGGCGGGCGCGTGGCGCCGAACGCCGAGCCCCGCTCGATCCCCTGCTCCACCGCGCCGATCGCCACGCCCGCGGCTGCCAACGCGGCGTCCCAGCTGTCCCGACTCATCACGGTGTCGGCGTCCAGCGCGCCTCCGCCCTCGCGGGCGACGCGCTCGAGTGCGTCGAGATAGGCCGGAGAATGGACCCGCTCCAGCTGGTCGCGCGTCGCGGACCGGCCCTCCACCCACTCGACCGTCGCCGTCAGGTCGGGCGCGTGCAGCCCTGCGAGGACCGCCTCGATCCGTTCGGGCCGTTCGGGATGGCCGGGCCCCGGGTTGTGCAGGCGAGTAGCGGCATGGAAGACGACGGGGACGGGCATTCAACACCCTACGCGGAGTGCGTGACTCAATTATCCAGATGCTTGCCGTGCAGCAGCTCCCGGATCGACTCCACTTCCGCCCGCATCTCGCGCCGGTCGCGCTCCAGGTCCGACATGACGCGACGGTATCGCCGCCACCCGACCACCACCAGCACGGCCGCGACGAGACAGACCGCGCTCCAGAAAATCAGCCAGCGGCGACCGAGGGCAACCCCGCTGTACGCGAGCAGCAAGCCATCCAGCAGCAGGAAGCCGACCGTGAAGGTCGTCAGCGCGCGGGACACCATCAGCGCACCGGTTGGCGCCGGGCGGGCAGGACGATGAAAGGCGAGTTGGGCCCAGCGCCGAGCGCAGCCACGGTCGTGGTCTCGTCCAGCACCTGGGCGCCGCGGAACTTCACCACGTAGTCCTCGGGCCTCACCTGTGCCCGTTTCAGCGCCTGGGCAAGCGCCTGGCGCTTGAGCTCCGCAACCGAGGTCGTGGGTTCGACCGCGAGAAACACCTGATCCCACACATCGGTCACCATCACCCGGACGGCAAAGCGCTCGCCCACAGCGGTCACGCGACTTCCACCGCGGTTTCGAGAGGGAGCGTGGAGAGGAAGCGGTCGAGCGCCTGATCAAAAAAGAGCGTGGACGCACGCACCCGGGTCTTGCCTGCGGCATCCGCCCACGCGTGCAGCGCGATCTCCTCTCCACCCTGACCGCGCAGCACCAGGAACCCCGGCCCTTCCTTCTCCACGAAGGCCGCGGAGTTCGGCACCCGCTCCGAGAAGAACCGCTTCGCGCGCTCGAGTACATCCTGGGGTGGCAGCGTGACGGTAGCGGAATGCGTCATGGCTCGGAAAGATAGGCGTGGCGCTGGACTCCGCAAAGCTGGCGCAGCATGCTGCGCCCCTACGTGTTGAGGAGATCCCGCAGCCGTTCTTCCACCTGGGAATTCGGCACCGCCGTCGCCCCCGCCTCACGCGCCGCGCGGAGCAGCTCCACCTGGACGTGTGAGCCGTAGGCGAGCACCGGAATACCGCGCCGCACGAGCTCACCGATCCGCTCCGCCGCTCCCGGCCCGCCGAGCTCCAGCACCGCGAGATCGCAGGCGGCCTCGTCCCGGGACACCGCCGCGCCGGCGGCGGCCACGACGCCGCTGAGCTTCGAGCGGAACAACAGATCTCGCGTGGCGAGCAGAACGCGCTTAGCCATCGACGAGCGTCGCCCGGACGGTTTCGTGCGCCGGAGCCGCGGGGCGCCGGAACAGGTCCCACAGCCGGGGACCCGGCCTCACGACCAGGACCGCTTCGCCCGGTGGCGGCTCCACCAGACCGTCGAGACTAAGGAAGAGCGGCCCGGCGCGCGCGCGGGGAGGCGCCAGGCGATACCGTCGCCCGTGCCACACGAGATCCCCCTGCTCCCCGCTCCCGGCTCGCTGCTCCCTCTCGATGAAGACATCGTCGTCGACCTTCCAGATGCCGTCGTGGAGTGCCTCTCCCGACCGGAAGAAGAACGGATCGAATGGCTGGCCTTCGTGCCGCGCGAAGTTCTGCTCGGCAGCCCAGTCGTACGTGGCGAGGGCATCCACGTTCGCACGCCATTCGAGGTGATGCCGCAGCTCGTGGGTGAGCGTCTCCCAAGCCTCCTCGCGCCAGGCGAAGTCGCCGAGCCGTGCGAGGCTCGCGAACGAGCCGTAATAGAGGAGAACGCGCGAATGTAAATCAGCCCCGCTGCCGCTCCATTCGAGCGGCACGCACTCACCCAGCGTGTAGACGTCGCCGTGCACCGGGTGGGGGAGGACCTTGGGGCTGACGTCGATGGCAACAATTCCGTCGCGGAACTCGGGTGGCACCTCGTGAGCGAGGCGATCGACCAGTGACCGGAAGTCGTCGAAGCGCACTACCCCTTCAGTTTCTGGGCGAGATACGCCGGCAATTGGTCGGCCGCGACGCGATCCTGCTTCAGGGTGTCCCGGTCGCGCACCGTCACCGTTCCGTCTTGCGTGGACTGGCCGTCGATGGTGATGCCGTACGGCGTACCGGCCTCGTCCTGGCGGCGGTAGCGCCGACCGATCGAGCCGCCGTCGTCGTAGAACGTGTTGTAGTGCTTGCGTAGATCGTCGAAGATACGGCGCGCCAGCTCGGGCATCCCGTCCTTGTTCACCAACGGGAACACCGCGGCTTTCAGCGGAGCGATCGCGGGATGCAGCCGCAGGACCACCCGCTTCTCTCCTCCTACCTCTTCCTCGTGGTACGCGTCCACCATCACCACGAGCGTCGTGCGGTCGGCGCCCGCCGACGTTTCGACCACGTACGGAATGAATCGCTCGTTCGTCGCGACATCCAGATACTCGAGCTTCTTGCCCGAGAATTCCTGGTGCCGCGACAGGTCGAAGCTCGCGCGGTTGTGGATCCCCTCGAATTCCTGCCAGCCGAAGGGGAACTCGTACTGGATGTCGTAGGCATCCTTGGCGTAATGCGCCAGCTCGTCCTTCGTGTGCTGGTGGAACCGCAGTTTCTCGGGCCGCACACCCAATCCGGCCACCCACTTCATTCGCTCGTGGCGCCAGAACTCGAACGACTCGAGGTCCGTCCCCGGTTTCACGAAGTACTGCATCTCCATCTGCTCGAACTCACGGGTCCGAAAGATGAAGTTGCCGGGGGTGATCTCGTTCCGGAACGCCTTGCCGATCTGCGCGATCCCGAACGGGATCTTCTGGCGGGACGACTGCAGCACGTTGAGATAGTTGACGTAGATCCCCTGGGCCGTCTCGGGCCGGAGGTACACGACCGCCGCGGCCTCTTCGACCGGACCCATGAACGTCTTGAACATGAGGTTGAACATCCGCGGCGCGGTGAGCGTCCCCTTGCTGCCGCACACCGGGCACTGCGCCGTAGGCTCGCCGGGAGTGCCCTTGATGCGGGGATCGTCGGCGCGAAAGCGATGCTTGCACTGCTTGCAGTCCACCAGGGGATCGGTGAACCCCGCCACGTGCCCCGACGCTTCCCACACCTTGGGGTGCATCAGGATCGCCGCGTCCAGCCCCTCGATGTCCTCGCGGTCGTGGACCATCGAGCGCCACCAGCGCTCTTTGATGTTTTTCTTGAGCTCGACGCCCAGCGGCCCGTAGTCCCACACCGAGCCTAGGCCGCCGTAGATCTCCGAGGACTGGAATACGAAGCCGCGCCGCTTGGCCAGCGACACGAGCTTGTCCATGACGTTGTCGGTTGGGGACATAAGGGCCGGAAGATAGACGGGCCGCTAGGCGCCCGGCAACCCGAACGCTTCGCGTACCGCTCGCTCGCCGAGGGCCGAGATACCGGCGGCGTCGAGCACGCGACCCTCACCGTCCAGCGTGTGCAGGCCGACGAGCCCTTCGACCTTCCCCGCCACCACCGCAACCCGCGTCTTCGCCGCCTGCGCGCGTCGCACTACCTCGCCCGACGCCTTCCCAACGAGTGACGTCTTGTCGAAGGCGCCCTCGCCGGTGATCACGAGTTGGGCCTTGGCGAGCGCGGCGTCGAACCCCACCCGCGCCAGCACCCACTCTGCCCCGCCCGTCAGCTGAGCCTTGGCAAAGCACACGAGACCCGCGCCCATGCCGCCCGCGGCACCCCCCCCGGGCAGTGTCGCAAGGTCGCCACGGCCGTGCCGGGCCATCAGCTCGGCCAGCCGCTCGAGCCCTCGGGAGAGGAGCTTCACTCCTTCGGGCCCCGCCCCCTTCTGCGGGCCGAATACCGGGGCCGCGCCGCGCAAGCCGACCAAGGGTGTGGTGACGTCGGCGAGCGCGATGACCCGGGCGTCGAGAGCCCACCCCCCGTCGAATTCCGCCAGCTGCGCCAGCGAGCCACCTCCCTCGGGGAGCGACGCTCCCGCGGCGTCGAGGAACCCCCAGCCAAGGCCCCGCGCGGCACCCGTTCCTCCGTCCACCGTGGCGGAGCCCCCCAGACCGACGACGACCGTCCTGGCACCTCGTTCCACCGCCTCCCACACCAGCTCGCCCACGCCGCGTGTGGTGGCCCGCAGTGGGTCCAACTGCTCCGGCTTGAGGAGCGCGATGCCGCACGCGGTCGCGCTCTCGAAGATCGCCGTTTCCGGATCCACCCACCCGAGCTCGCCCGAAACCGGGGCGCCCAGCGGGCCGGTGACGCTGATGCGTTCGCGCAGCGCGCCGGGCCCCAGCACGGCATCGAGCAGCCCGTCGCCGCCGTCCGAGATGGGGCACTGCAGTACCGCCGCGTCCGGCAGCGCGCGCCGGGCCCCGGCGGCTAGGGCATCGGAAACCTGCCGGGGCCCCAGAGTACCTTTAAAAGCCGCCGGAGCGATCAGTATCAGCTGAGACATATTGCATTGTGCTCGAAATCATGCATTTTACAATACATTGTTGTGTGGCAGTATTCGCTATGTGCCGTAGTTATCGTCATTACGCGGCGGGCACTGTTCTTGCTTCCCAAGCGTGCGGCATATCGAGCGTCTCGCTCGCATCGGGTTCTAGGGCGCACGATGTCGAGCAGGCGATCACCCCCCAGGGGCAACTCTGGGGGGTTTGCTTTTGATGTGGTCGCAGATCCGCCCACCATGCTCGCGCCCATTCTCGATGAAGATCTTGTTGGCGTCGAACCCGGAGGCGAGCACGCCGGCGATGTACACTCCCGGCACGTTCGTCTCCATTGTTTCGGGCGCGTGCCGCGGGACGCCGCTGGTCTCATCGACCGCCACGCCGACCGATCGGAGCAGCGAAAGGTCGGCGGTGTAGCCGGTCAGGGCGAGAACGAAATCCGCCGGAATCGTTTCCCGCTCGCCGTCCGGATCCCGACGCACCACGACCTCCGACCGCCTGATCTCGACCACGCGGCTGCACCACCGCACGGCGACCCGGCCCTCTTTCACGCGGTTGGCGATGTCGGGCAGGATCCACGGCTTCACCCCCCGATCGAACTCGCTCAGAAAGTGCACCATGGTGACGCGTGCGCCGACGCGGCACAGCTCGAGCGCCGCCTCGACCGCGCTGTTGCCGCCGCCCACCACGACGGCGCGCTGCTGCCAGTAAGGATGCGGCTCCACGAAGAAGTGCGATACGTGCGGGAGATCCTCCCCGGGCACCCGGAGGGGGTTGGGTGACTCGAAGTAGCCCGTCGCGAACACCAGGTGACGGCTCCCGATGGTCTCTGGCTCGGGGCTCCCGGGGTGCTGGGCCGCGAGCTCGAACCCGTCGCGCACCCGCGTCACCCGGGACACCATGTGATACTGGCGCACATCCAGCTCGAAATGCTCCGCCACCTTCCGATAGTACGTCAGGGCTTCGCGTCGGGTGGGCTTATCGCCGGCAGTCACGAACGGTACCCCGATCTCGAGCTTGTCGGGCGTCGAGAAGAACGTCATGTACAAGGGGTAGCGCATGAGACTCGAGGCGACGGGCCCTTTGTCGAACAGTGAGCAGGTCAGGCGGGCGCGCTTCGCCGCCACGCCCACCGCGAGCCCGCAGGGCCCGGCTCCGATCACCGCGAGGTCCAGCATCAACGCGCCACTGTCACGTCACTTCGATGATCTGATCGCGATGCGAGCCGATGCTGACGTACTGGATGGGCGCGTGCGCCAGATCCTGGAGTCGGTCCAGGTAGGCGCGTGCCGGCGGCGGTAGGTCCGCCAGCCGGCGCACCTGGCTCAGCGACTTCTGCCAGCCGGGGAGCGTCTCGTACAGCGGCTCCACGCGGGCGAGGCGCTCCACCTCCGCGGGCATTGAGTCGAGCGCCTCGCCGTCGCAGCGGTAGCCGACGCACACGGGAATCTCCGAGAACGAGTCCAGCACGTCGAGCTTTGTGACCGCGAGGCCGGTGAGGCCGTTGACGCGTACCGCGTAGCGTACCACGACGGCGTCGAACCACCCACAGCGACGTGGCCGCCCCGTCGTTGCCCCGAACTCATCCCCCAGCTCGCGGATCCGCTCGGCCAGCGCCGGCGTCGCCTCGGTCGGAAGCGGCCCGTTCCCCACCCGGGTCGTGTACGCCTTGACGACGCCGAGCACGGCGTCGATCGCCGTGGGGCCGATCCCGGCTCCGACCGCCGCGCCGCCCGCCGTGGTATTGGAAGAGGTCACGTAGGGGTAGGTGCCGTGGTCCACGTCCAGCAACGCGCCCTGCGCGCCCTCGAGCAGCACCGACTCGCCGCGCTCGAGCGCTTCCCAAACCACGCGTCCGGCGTCCACCGCGAGCGGCAGCAGCCGCGGAGCCAGCCGCTCGAGCAGCCCCACGTGCTCCCCGGCGTCGGCGCGCTCGGCCGAGCCGAGCAGCCCGAGGAACTCGTTGGCGGCCTGGACGCGTCCGCACACCAGCTCCTTCGCCCGGTCCAGGTTCCGCAGGTCGCCTACCCGGATGCCTCGTCGCCCGTACTTGTCTTCGTAGGTAGGCCCGATGCCGCGGCCCGTCGTTCCGATCTTCTCCCGGGCTTCGCGGGCCCGGTCGAGGAGCTTGTGAAACGGGAGCGTCAGGTGCGCGCGGTCCGATACGTAGAGCTTGTGCTCGGTCCGGATGCCCCGTTCGCTGAGGGCGTCGAGCTCCGTGAAGAGCGTCTCCGGATCGAGTACGACCCCGTTCCCGACCAGGCACACGGCGCCCTGGATGATCCCCGAGGGAATCTGGTGCAGCACGAACTCCCCGGCGCCGGTGTGGACCGTGTGGCCGGCGTTCGCCCCGCCCTGATAGCGCACGACCAGATCGGCGCGCTCGGCGAGCACGTCGACGATCTTCCCTTTGCCCTCGTCGCCCCATTGGGCGCCGACGACGACGACGCAGTGGGTCTTCGGTCCGAACATGGCTCCCTAGCAAAAAACGCCCCGGAACCGGGGCGTTGGAGTATCCTCCGAGGAAAGCTAGACCTGGGTGAGCGCGCGGGCAACTCCCTCCGCGACCCGGCGCACGCCCTCCAAGGTGATGCGCTCCGCCACGTCACGTGGCGTATGGACGATCCTCGCCGTGCCCCAGTCGCCTCGCATGATCGTGACGCCCTCGCGAGCCGCACCGGCCAGCACGAGCCCGTCTACCAGCACGGGCAGCCAGCGCGCCCGCCGCGCGCCGAGTGCCGCGGCCACGTGCTCGATGGTGGGTCCGGGGCGATGTATGAGGGCGATCGTGAAGCCGCGGTCGTCGATACCATCGAAGTTGACGATGCATGTCTCGCCGAGCAGGTTGGCCCGCTCCCGCACGAGGGCCCGCGCCCCGAGCAGGCCGTATTCCTCGGCGTCCGGGAAGAGCACGCCCACTCCCGCGTCCGGCGGCAGGGCGTCCAGCGTGGCAAGCACGGCCACCACGCCCGCCGCGTTGTCGACCGCGCCCGCCGAGCGGTTGGTCACACGGTTGGCCGCGAGCAACAGGATGCCGGAGACACCGGCGGCGGCGGCGAAGACCTCGGGCACACCCGCGTGGAGCGGACCGAGCAGCGCGCGCACCACCAGCGCGAGGAGCTCGAGCGCGCCGAGCGTCGCGAGCGCGGCGGCCGCCAGGCGCGTCGCCATGGAGAGGGGCTGGCCTTTCGAGTCGTAATGCGCGGCGAGCCACACCGAGACGCGAGCCCGAGGGCGGACACCGATCAGGTTGACTCCCTCGAGCGCTACCCGCCCGAAGCGATGCAGCAGCGATCGCCCCGTGAAGCGGTGCTCCATCACGACGAATCCGCGCGTCGTGAGCTCGCGTTTCAGCACTTCCCGGATCTGCAAGTTCGCCGTCGTCCCGGTGAGCCGCGGGACCGCGATCGCGGCGAGCAGCGTCCGGTAATCCGTCACGCGGCGACGAGCTTCGCCACCCGCTCCCGATCCGAGGCGGTCACGGGCGCGAGCGGCGGGCGCACGGGTCCGCCGTACAACCCTCCCCCCACGGCGTCCATTGCCGCCTTCACGCCCGCGGGCCCGAGCTTCCCCACGACTTCGCGGTCGAGCGGCGCGAGCCGCTCCTGGAGCCTTCCCGCGCCCTCTCGGTCGCCGGCGCGGAAGGCGGCGAACACCTGGGCGCAGAGCGCCGCCGCGAAACACGCCACGGCGAGGATGCCCCCGTCGCAACCCAGCTCCAGGGCGGCGTACAGGAGCGAGCCCGAGCCGACGAAGACCGACCACTCCGGGGCCGCGTCGCGGTATGCCGCGAGGTTCTTCGCGTCGCCCGACGAATCCTTGGCGCCGACGATGTTGGTGTGCGCCGCAAGCTGGCGCAGCAGGCCGGCGGCGATCGGGAGGTGCGTGTACTTGGGGATGTTGTAGACGAGCACGGGCACCGGGCTCGCGTCGGCCACCGCGCGATAGTAATCTGCGAGGCTCGCGGGAGAGACAGCGGCGGAAAAGTACGCCGGGGGCCGCACCAGGACGGCGTCCGCGCCCTCCGTCGCCGCCGCCCGGGTCAGCGCCACCGCCTGCCGGGTGGACTCCCCGCCCGTCCCCGCGATGAGCCAGCGCCTGTCCGGCAGCACCTCACGTACCCACCCGACCATCCGGCGCTGCTCGTCCGGGTCGAGCAGGGCCGATTCGCCCGTCGAGCCCGCGACGACCACCCCGTCGAGCCCGGCCGCGACGAGCCGGGTCACGTTGTGACGCAGGTGAACGGGGGCTACCTCGCCCGTCGCGCTGTCGAACGGCGTGGTGATGGGGGCCAGCACCCCCGCGAGCTGCCGCTCCGTCACTGGCCGGGGGTCGCCTCCGCGGGCGTAGCGGTGCGCGGGCGGCGGCGCACGGAGCGCATCTGCTTCTCGAAGCCCGTGGGATCGGTGCTCGCGGCGAGGGCCGTCTCGTACGTCACCACCTCGTCCGCCACCAAGTCCATCAGGTGCTGATCGAACGTCTGCATGCCGTACTCGTCCCGCGCCTCGCTGATGTACTCGGGCAGGTCGGGGGTCCGGCCCTCATCCTTGATCAGCTTGCGCACCTCCCCGGTGCAGATCAGGATCTCCACCGCCGCCACCCGCCCATGGCCGTCGGCGCGCGGGAGTAGCCGCTGCGACACGACGGCCTGCAGCGCCTCGCACAGTCGCAGCCGGGCACCCTCCTGCTCTTCGGGCGGGAACATCGAGACGATGCGGTGCACGGTGGTCACGGCATCAGGGGTGTGCAGCGTCGAGATCACGAGATGCCCCGTTTCGGCGGCCTTCAGCGCGGTGTCGATGGTCTCCGCATCGCGCATCTCGCCGATCAGGACGACGTCCGGGTCCTGGCGCATCGCGGCGCGAAGCCCCGCCCGGAAGTCGTCCGTATCGACCCCGATCTCGCGTTGCGTCACCGAGCAGTTGATGTCGCGGTGCAGAAACTCGATCGGATTCTCGAGCGTGACGATATGCTTGTTCTGGGTCTGGTTGATGTGGTTCACCATCGCCGCCATGGTCGAGCTCTTCCCGGAGCCCGTCACTCCCGTCACGAGAACCATCCCGCGCTCGGCCGTGGCGATGCTCGCGAGGATCGGCGGCAGCTTGAGGGTGTCGAACGTCGGCACGTCGAACGGGATCACGCGCATCACGATCATGAACGAGGAACGCTGCCGCAGGATGTTCACGCGGAACCGCCCGACGCCGGGCATGCCCCAGGAACAGTCGTAATCGCGCAGCCGGTCGATCCGCGCGCGGTCTTCGTCGCTGGAAATCAGGTGTTGCGCGATCGCCTTCGTCTGCTCCGGCGTCAGGCGATGCTTCGTGAGGGCAACGAGCTTCCCGTCGATCCGGGCGCGGAACACATCTCCGGCTTTGATGTGGAGGTCGGACGCGCCGCGATCGATCGCCGCCTTGATGATCTGCTCGATGCCGCGCGGTTGCCCGACGGCGGCGCTCGCACGGGTGCTCTTGGCCTTTTCCTCCACGAGTATCCGGCCTCCTAGTACCCGGCCTCCGGGTCGACCGTGTTGGCGAGCGGGGACCCTGCAAGATAGCGCCGGATGTTCTCCACGATCAGCCCCGTCTCGCGCTCCCAGAAGCGTGCCGTCACGGCGGCGACATGGGGACTCACGAGCACGCGCGGGTGGCGCCAGAAGGGATGGCCCGCGGGCAGCGGCTCCGCGGCGAACACATCGAGCGCGGCGCCTCGCAGCCGTGAGGCGTCGAGCAGGTCGAGCAGAGCCGTCTCGTCCAGGAGCGTCCCGCGCGACACGTTGACGACGATGGCATCGGGCGGCAGCCGCTCGAGCACCGCCCGGCTCACCGCGCCGCTGGTCTCCGCGGTATGGGGCGCGGCGATCACGAAGCAGTCGCTCTCGGCGGCGAGCCGCGCCAGATCGCCGAGGCCGCCCACCCAGCGGACGCCCGCCGGCCCGCCCCGCGCCGGCCGCCGCCGCACGCCCGCCACGCTCATCCCGAGGGCTACCCCACGCCGCGCGATCGCCCCGCCGATGCCGCCCAGGCCGAGCACCCCGAGCCGCAGCTCGCCGAGCTCGCGCACGGGAACCTCCAGATCGGCGAACGCCGGCCTGGCCCACCGCGCCGCGGCCTGGAACTCTCGCATCCGATCCAGCGCGCGGGCGAAGTAGGCGATGGCGGCGATGGTCCAGTCGGCGATCGGCTCGGCGTGCACCGCCGCGGAGTTGGTGAGTACGACGCCGCTGCCGGCGAGGTGCGGCAGGCTCGCTCCGACCCCGGCCGTGCCGGAGTGGGCCCATTTGAGCGTCCCCCGCCCGGCCGCCACCACGCCGGGCGGGACGCCGTAGCCGACGTAGATCTCGGCGCCGCGGGCGGCCGCCACCGCCTCCGGGGTCCCCGAGCCGCCGTCGCCGTCCGAGGCTGCGGGCGCCTGGACGAGGACCACCTCCCAGCCGGGCCCCAGGGCCTGGCGAATCGCCTGCGCGGCCACAGGGGGGATGCGCCAGGCAGCGAGGGGGGACGCAAGATCGACGACGATCCGCCGGGGAGGCGTCACTCGCCGCTGGAAACGGTCCGCACGCCGGGTTGATGGAGCAGCGCGAGCATGGCCTCGTCGTGCAGCCGCTTGGGCCCGCGCAGCGTGAAGTCGATCACGAGGTCCACGTTCTCGCGACGGCTCGCCTGGCGCTCGATCTCGAGTCCCGTGCGGCGGACAATCGCCTCCAGCTCGTCCAGCACGGTGGGGCTCGGGTGGGCATGCACCGACAACGTGCTCAGCGTGGATTGCCGTGCCACCAGGCGCTCGACCCGCCCGAGTCCCTGCAGCACCACCAGGACGAGCAGCGTGGTGACTGCCGCTTCCCAGTAGAACGTCGCGCCGAGGGCGACCCCGATGGCCGCGACGACCCAGATCGTGGCCGCGCTCGTGAGGCCGACCACCGCGCCGCGCGCGTGCAGGATCGTGCCCGCACCGATGAACCCCACGCCGGTCACGATCTGCGCGGCGATGCGCGTCGGGTCCGCGGTCCCGGCCGCCAGCGTGATCGAGAGCTTGGTGTAGAGTACCGAGCCGAAGCAAATGAGGATGTTCGTCCGGAGACCGGCCGGCTTGCCGCCCAGCTCGCGCTCGAGGCCGATGGCGCCGCCGAACAGCGTCGCGAGACCCAGCTGGAGGAACAGGTCCAGCCGGAACATGTCGACCATCTGCCCCAAGAAGTGTTGCATCAGGTCCCCCCTCCTCCCTCCGCGTCTTCGAGGAACCCCATTCGGCGGCGTACCTGGCTCATGGTACGCCGCGCGATGGCGCGCGCTTTGGCGGCACCGGCACGGAGCAGGTCCGTCACCTTGCGCGGCTCCGCTTGCAGGGCCTGTGCCCGCTCGCGGATGGGGGTGAGCGCGGCTATCATATTGTCGGCCAGCACCCGCTTGCAGTCGAGGCAACCCCATCCGGCCGTGCGGCAGTTGTGCGCCACCAGCTTGAGCGTGTCCGGTGGCGAGAAGCCCTGGTGAATGGTGAAGATGTTGCAGATGTCGGGGTTGCCCGGGTCCTTCCGCGTGACGCGCGCCGGGTCGGTGGCCGCGGGCTTGAGCTTCTCCCAGATGGTCTCGGGCGAATCGAAGAGGGCGATCGTGTTGCCGAGGCTCTTCGACATCTTGGCATGGCCGTCGAGCCCGAGGACGCGCTTCGCGGTGGAGAGCAGTGCCTGCGGCTCAGGGAGCGAGAACCCGTCCGCGAAGCGCGTGTTCCAGCGGCGCGCGATCTCCCGCATCAGCTCGAGGTGCTGGAGTTGGTCTTCGCCCACCGGCACGAGCGTTGCCTCGTACAGGAGCACATCGGCCGCCTGGAGCACGGGATAGTTCAGGAGCCCTGCCGGCACGCTCTCCTGGCGCTGCGCCTTGTCCTTGAACTGCGTCTGACGCTCGAGCTCGCCCAGCGGGGTGACGGTATTCAGGAGCCAGTAGAGCTCCGTGTGCTCGGGGACGTGCGACTGCACGAAGACGATGGCCCGCGCCGGATCGATGCCCGCAGCGAACAGCCCGATCGCCATGTCGATCGTGCGCTGGGCCAGGGTCGCCGCGTCGTAGGGCTGCGTGATGGCGTGCAGGTCCACGACGCAGAACAGACAGTCGTGCTGGTGCTGCAGCTTGACCCAGTTCTGAACGGCGCCGAGGTAATTGCCGATGTGCAGCTCGCCCGAAGGCTGGATGCCGGAGAAGACGCGCGCCATGGGCTCACAACCTACGACGCTGGAGGTCGGGGCCGCAAGGTGCGAGAACTCAAAGACTTAGTCGATGTCGCCACAGGCGCTGCAGAGCGTGCCGCTCGCTTCCTCAGAGGCACCACGCCCGCGAGCAGCCGTGACTGGATCGAAAAAGGTCGCCACGACTTCGTGACGGAAGCCGACCGGCAGGCCGAGGCGCTGATCGCCGACATGCTGCTGCACGCAGTGCCCGAGTCGCGTGTGGTAGGAGAAGAGCTGTCGCCAGCGGCTGTGCGTGGGGGAGAGGTGGTGTGGATCGTGGACCCGCTCGACGGCACGACCAACTTCCTGCACGGCTATCCGCAGTACGCGGTGTCGATCGGGGCGCTGGTCGGCGAGGCGCTGGGCGTCGGCGTCGTGCACGATGTCGTACGAGATCGCGTGTATTGGGGCGCGAGCGGACTGGGCGCATGGGAGGGCGAGCGGCGGCTCCAGGTCTCGGGCCTCACCGAGCCGCGGCAGGCCCTCGTCGGCACCGGGTTCCCGTTCAAGAATCTCCCGCTGCTGCGACGCTACCTCGATCAATTCGCGGCCGTGATGGGGGCGACGAGCGGCATCCGACGCGCGGGCGCGGCGGCGCTCGATCTGGTGGACGTGGCGGCGGGCCGCCTCGACTGCTTCTGGGAGCTGACACTCGCCCCGTGGGACGTGGCAGCGGGCGTGGTGCTCGTCCGCGAGGCGGGCGGCGTGGTGACGACGCTCGACGGGTCGCCCGACGTGTTGCAGCACGGCTCCGTGGTCGCCGGCAATCCGATGCTGCATCGATGGCTGTTGGATCTCGTGAGGGCCGCCTAGATGCCCGCTCCGCTCGTCGAGTGTGTGCCCAACTTTTCCGAAGGGCGCGACGCCGCGACCATCGAAGCCCTCCGCACCGCGCTCTCGAGCGTCCCCGGCGTCACGCTGCTTGACGTCCAAGCCGACACGGCCCACAACCGCTCCGTATTCACCTTCGTGGCGCCGCCCGACGCGAGCGTCGAGGCGGCGCTCGCCGCCATGCGAGTCGCGACCGAGCGGATCGATCTCTCGCGCCACACGGGCGAGCATCCCCGGATGGGCGCGACCGACGTCGTGCCCTTCGTGCCGGTGCGTGACGCGACGATGGACGACTGCGTCGCCCTCGCCCGCCGCCTCGCCGAACGCGCCGCCGCCGAGCTCATGATCCCCATCTATCTCTACGCGAAGGCGGCCACTCGCCCCGAGCGAGAGCGGCTGCCCGACATCCGGAAAGGCGAGTTTGAAGGCCTACGCGATCGCATCGGGAAGGATCCGGCCGCCGATCCCGATCTCGGACCCAAGCGGATCCACCCCACCGCCGGGGCGACGGCGATCGGCGCGCGGCCGTTCCTCGTCGCGTTCAACATCTACCTCGATACGAGCGACGTGACGATCGCCAAGGATATCGCGAAGCAGATCCGCACGTCGAGCGGCGGGCTCCCGGCCGTGCAGGCCTCGGGTTTCGAGGTAGCGGGGAAGGCTCAGGTATCGATGAACCTGCTCGATATCGACGTGACCCCTCCGGTGACGGTGTTTGCCGCCGTCGAATCAGCGGCCCGGCAGCGGGGGGTGGGGATCCTGAGGAGCGAGGTGGTGGGCCTGATCCCGGAGCGCGCGGTGCTCGGCGCCGGGGCGGCCTCCCTGAAGCTTCCTGATCCCGAGGCCCACCTGCTCGAGCCGAAGATCCGGGCTGCCGAGGGGCCCACCCTCGACGGCTGGCTCGACGAGCTGGCGAGTGGCGGGCCGGTGCCCGGCGGCGGGAGCGCCGCGGCCCTGGCGGGCGCGCTCGCCGGCGCGCTGATCGCCATGGTGGCGCGGCTCACGGTCGGGCGGAAGGCCTATGCCGGCGTGCAGCAGCGCGCGGCGGAGATCCTGGCCGAAGCGGACGCCCTGCGCGCCCAGCTACGCCGTCTCGTGGACGACGATGCGGCCGCGTACGCGAAGGTCAGCGCGGCCTACCGTCTCCCCAAAGACGATCCGCGCCGAACGCGCGCGGCGGACGAGGCGCTCGTCGGGGCGGCGCAGACGCCGCTGGCGATGGCCCGCGGTGCCGCGCGGCTGCTCGCCCTCGCGAAAGAGATCGGGACGATCGGCAACCGGAACGCACACTCCGATGCCTTGGTCGCCGAGGCGCTGGCCCGGGCGGCGCTCGCCGGAGCCGTGGAAAACGTCAGGGTGAACGTGGGATCGCTGTCGGAGCCGGGGCTCGGCAGGTCGCTGCTGGAGGAGGCGGAGGGACTGGCGCGAACGATCAGTCCGCTGTCGTAAGCACGCGCGGCGGGCCGCCGTTCTCGAGGATGGCTACCGTGTGCTCGAAATGGGCGGACAGCGATCCGTCTTCGGTCACCACCGTCCATTTGTCGTCGAGCGTGCGGATGTCGGCGCCCCCGACGTTCACCATCGGCTCGATGGCGAGCGTCATGCCGGGCATGAGCCGGGGGCCGCGCCTCGGCTTGCCGTAGTTCGGCACCTGGGGGTCCTCGTGGAACGCCGAGCCGATCCCGTGTCCCACCAGCTCCCGGACCACCGAGTAGCCCGCTCCCTCCGCCACGCCCTGCACGGCGTGGCCGATGTCGCCCACGTGGTTGCCGGCCCGCGCCTGGGCGACCCCCGCCGCCAGCGCCTCCTGGGTGACCGTGAGCAACCGCTCCGCCTGGGGGCTCACCTTCCCGACGGGGAACGTCGCGGCGGAGTCCGCATGCAGGCCGTCGAGCCACACGCCGACGTCCACGCTCAGGAGGTCGCCTTCCTTGAGCACGCGCCGCGCCGACGGAATGCCGTGGACGACCTCCTGGTTGATCGAGGTGCACAGAGTGGCGGGGAAGTCGTACAGTCCCTTGAACGACGGGCGGGCGCCGGGGTGCGAGCGAATGAAGTCCTCCGCCGCGCGGTCGAGCTGCTCGGTCGAAATGCCGGGGTGGACCTGACGTGCGACCAGGGCCAGCGTTTCCGCCACGATGCGGCCGGCGGCCGCCATCGTCTCGATCTCGCGGGGCGACTTGATCGTTATCATCGCCCGAGGATACGCTGGATCTCGGTCGCGATCTCGTCCACGGTGCCGGTGCCGGGTACGCGGTGCACAATGCCACGTTGGGCGAAGTGGGCGATGAGCGGGGCGGTATCGCGCTGGTAGACCTGAAGGCGGGTCTTCACGGCCTCCGCCGTGTCGTCGGACCGGTGCTCCTGCGCCGCCCGGGCCATCATCCGGCGGACCAGCTCTTCCTCGGGGACGTCGAGCAGCAGGATGTGGTTCAAGCGCTGGCTGCGCTCGGCGAGGGTGCGATCGACGAGCTCGGCCTGGGTGGCGGTGCGGGGGAAGCCGTCGAGCACCGCGCCCTGCTGTGCCTCGGGCTTCGCGAGCTCTTCCTTGATGAGGGAGAGAATGACGGCGTCGGGGACGAGCTTCCCTTCGTCCATGAACTTCTTGGCCTCGAGGCCCAGCGGCGTCCGCGCCTCGACTGCCGCGCGGAGAATGTCCCCTGTCGTGATCTTCGGCAGCCCGAGCCGCCCCGCGAGGATCTTGCCCTGTGTGCCCTTCCCCGAGCCCGGCGCGCCTAAGAGGAGGATGAACACCGCACGCCTACATGTACCGCTGGCGGCCGCGGAACTTGACGCGCCCTTCCTTCATGAACCCATCGTAATGTCGCAACAGCAGGTGCTGCTGCACCTGCGTGACGGTGTCGAGCGCGACGCCTACCACGATGAGCAGCGCGGTGCCGCCGAAGCCGAACGGCATGTTGAAGGTGTTCGACACCACGATCGGCAGCATGGCCACGATCGTGAGGAAGATGGCGCCCGGGAACGTGATGCGGGACAGGACGTCGTCGATGTAGTCCGCCGTGGCGGCGCCGGGCTTGACGCCCGGGATGAAGCCGCCCTGCTTCTTCAGGTTCTCCGCCAGCTCCACCGGGTTGAAGATGATCGACGTGTAGAAGTACGCGAAGAAAATGATCAGCAGCGCGCTCGTGATCAGGTACACCGGCGACGTGACGCTGAAGTACTCGGCAAGGTGCTTCAAGGTCGGGTTGCCGCTGAAGGCGGCGATCGTCCCGGGGACGATGATGAGCGACTGGGCGAAGATGATGGGCATCACGTTGGCCGTGTTGAGCCGCAGCGGAATGAACGTCTTCTGACCCTCGCGGATCCGTCCTCGCCCCATGACCTTGCGCGGGATCTGAATGGGGATGCGCCGCGCCGCGACCGTGACCGCCACCGTCCCGGCGACCACGAGCACCATGACCGCGAGCACGATGATGAGCTTCGGGAACGTCAGGCTGCGCGCCTGGAGCGCATCGATGGTGCGGATGGTCTCGGGCCAGATCCGCTCCACGATCGAGAAGAAGATCAGGAGGCTCGCCCCGTTGCCGATGCCGCGCTCCGTGATCTGCTCACCCAGCCACATGACGAACACCCCCCCGGTGGTGAGGGTGAGCACCGTCGTCATACGGAAGAAGAATCCGGGACCGGCCACGGCGCCGGGGATCTGCTCGGTGAAGAGCGCGTACCCGTAAGCCTGGAACAAGCACAGCACGACAGTGAGGTAACGCGTCCACTGCGTGAGCTTTTTCCGGCCCTCCTCGTCGCGCTGCATCTTCTCGACGACCGGGAACACCGGTGCGGCCAGCTGGAACACGATGCTCGCCGAGATGTACGGCATGATCCCCAACGCGAACACCGTCGCCCGGCCGAAGCTCCCGCCCGCGAACAGGTCGTACAGGCTGAACAGCGTGCCCTGACCCTGGTTCCGCAGGAAGTCGGCGAGGGCCTGGACGTTCACGCCGGGGGTCGCGATGTGCGCCCCGATGCGGTACACGACCAGGCACAGGAGCGTGAAGAGGATCTTCTCCTTCAGCTCCGGGACCTTGAACAGGTTGGGCAGCCTTGGCGCCGTCATCGGGGATCAGCTCGCGATGGTGCCGCCCGCCTGCTCGATCTTCGAGCGGGCCGAGGCCGACACTGTCACGCCCTTCACGCTGAACTTGCGCTGCACGTCACCCATGCCGAGCAGCTTGATGGGGTGGTCCGGCCGGCGCACCAACCCGGCGCCGAACAGCGTCTCCGGCGTGACTTCGACGCCCTCGGCGAGCTGACCCAGGTGCCGCACGTTGACCACCTGTGCCGGCTGTTTGAACGGGTTCGTGAAGCCGCGCTTCGGGATGCGGCGGATGAGCGGCATCTGCCCGCCCTCGAAGCCGGGACGCGTCTGCCCGCCCGCCCGCGCGGTCTGACCCTTGCCGCCCCGCCCGGCCGTCTTGCCGATCCCTGAGCCCGGGCCGCGCCCCTTGCGGATGCGCGCGCGGTGCGAGCCGGGCGGTCTCCGGAGGCTCGACAGCGTGATGTGCGGGAGCTCGGGCCTCGGCGCCTTCGCCCGCGGCTTCGCCTTGGCCCTCGTCCTCGTCTTCGGCTTCGTCTTCGGCTTCGCCATGCCTATTCCCCTGCCTTTGCCTTCGCGGGCGTCACCTCGACCAGGTGGCGCACTTGATACAGCATACCCCGCAGCGACGGGCCATCCTGCTTCACCACCACGGCCTGGTGGTGCTTCAAACCCAGCGCTTCGAGCGTCCGCCGCTCGAACGCGGGCCGCCCGATCCCGGAACGGACCTGCAGAATCCGCAGCTCGCCCTTGCCGGGCGGCGGCAGGGGCCGGTCGCGGCCCGGCTTGCGCTTGCGGTATTTCCGAGTGGGCGGCAGCCTAGCCATGGGCCACTGCCTGGCGCGCCCGGTAGGGGATGGCCTCGAGCTCGACGCCCCGCTCCTTGGCGACACGCCGTGCCGTCGTGAGGTGCTGCAGGGCGTCGAGCGTGGCCCGCACCATGTTGTGCGGGTTGGTTGAGCCGAGGCTCTTGGTGAGGATGTCGCGCACACCGGCACACTCCAGCACCGCGCGCACCGGGCCGCCGGCGATGACCCCTGTCCCGGACGCGGCGGGCTTCAGGAGCACGCGCCCGGCGCCGTGGTGACCGATGATTTCATGCGGGATGGTCGTGCCCGCGAGCGGGATCTCGACCAGGCGGCGGCGGGCGGCTTCGACCGCCTTGCGCACCGCCTCGCTGACCTCGTTTGCCTTGCCGGTGGCGATCCCGACGCGGCCCTGCCCGTCGCCCACCGCGACGAGCGCGTTGAAGCCGAAGCGCCGGCCGCCCTTCACGACCTTCGCCACGCGGTTGATGGAAATGACGTTCTCGACGAGCCCGTCTCCCTCGCGCTGGCGCTCGCTCGAGTCGCGCCGCTCCCCGCCCCGCCCCCGACCCCGGCCGCCCCGGCCCCGGCCCCGCCCTCCACCACCGCCACCGCCGCCACCGCCGCCACCGCCGCCACCCCCCCCGCTGCCACCACCACTGCCTCCACCACCCGGAGCGGCGGCAGGGCGCTCATCGTGCACCGGTTCGCCACCCGCGTGCGCCGTCTCTGTCGGCTCAATCGTCCCCGGGCTTGATGGCCCGGGCTGGTGTTCGTTCATCATTAGAGCTCCAATCCGCCTTTGCGGGCGCCGTCGGCCACCGCCTTCACGCGCCCGTGATACTGGTAGCCGCCGCGATCGAACACGACCTTGGTGATCCCCTTCTCCTTGGCCTTGGTGGCAAGGAGCCGTCCCAGCCCGAAGCTCTTGGCGGTCTTGCCCTTGCCGTCGACCTGGAGGCCCTCCGAGGTGTCCGCAGCCCCCACCAGCGTGACGCCCCGCGCGTCGTCCACGATCTGCGCGTAGATGTGCTTCGAGGAGCGGAACACGACGAGGCGCGGCCGCTCCGCGCTGCCGGCCACCTTGCGGCGAACCCGGAGATGGCGGCGATACCGCCGGTTTTCCTGCGTGCGGATCTTACGGATCTTGCGCATGGCCTATTTCGCCGCCTGGGCGGTCTTGCCGGCCTTGCGCCGGACCTGCTCGCCCGCGTAGCGGATCCCCTTGCCTTTGTAGGGCTCGGGCGGCCGGATCGCGCGGATCTCCGCCGCCACCTGGCCCACGAGCTCCTTGTCGACGCCCTCGACCTTCACGAGGACGTTGTTGTCCACCGAGATCTTGATCCCCTGCGGCGCGTGATATGGCACCGGATGGGAGTAGCCGACGACGAGCTGCACGCCGAACGGTTTCGGCTCCGCCTTGTAGCCCACCCCTTGGATCTCGAGCGCCTTCGCGAACCCTTTGGTGACGCCGTCCACCATGTTGGCGACCAGCGTGCGGGTGAGTCCGTGGAGCGCCTTGTGTCGGCTCTCATCGGAGGGCCGCCGCACGACGATCGTCTCGCCCTCCACCGCCACGGCCAGCTCGGCGTGGATCAACCGGCTGATCTCGCCCTTCGGGCCCTTCACGGTAATCCGCGTCCCGTCGAGCTGGGTGGTTACGCCCTTGGGAATGGGGATTGGCTTCCTGCCGATGCGCGACATGGGCCGGCCTCCTACCAGACCAGCGCGAGCAGCTCGCCGCCCACGCGGGCGGTGCGCGCTTCGCGGTCCGTCATGAGCCCCTGCGGCGTCGAGAGGATCGCCATCCCGAGGCCATTCTTGACGCGGGGGATCTCGCGCGCCTTGACGTAGCGGCGCAGGCCCGGCGCGGACACGCGCTGCAGCTCACGGATCACCGGGGCGTCGTTGTGATACTTGAGGTAGAGCCGCAGCAGCCCGTGACGCCCATCGTCCAGCACCTTGAAGTCCTGGACGTAGTGGTTGTCGCGGAGCAGCCGCGCGATCTCGACCTTCAGCTTCGATACCGGCATGTCGACCCGGCGGTGGCCCGCCTGGCAGGCGTTGCGCACCCGGGTCAGCATGTCGGCAACGGGATCAGTCATGCTCATCGCGTGTTCCGTCCTTTTACCAACTGGCTTTGCGCACGCCGGGAATCTCCCCGCGCAGCGCGAGCTCGCGGAAACAAATGCGGCACAGCCGGAACTTGCGGAGGGTGCCTCGGCTGCGGCCGCAGCGCTGGCACCGGTAATAGCCCCGCACCTTGAACTTCGGCTTCCGCTTGACCTTCTCCATCCACGCCTTCTTCGCCATCCGATGGTCTCCTAGGCGACCGCGACGGGGGCTTCGCCCCGGAAGGGCATCCCCAGCTCGCGTAGCAGGGCCAGGGCGGTGTCGTCCCGGCCAGCGCTGGTCACGAGCGTGATATCCATCCCGTGGATCTTCTCGACCTTGTCGTAGTCGATCTCCGGGAAGATCATCTGTTCCTTGATGCCGATCGTATAGTTCCCCCGGCCGTCGAAACTGTCGGTCGGGAGCCCGCGGAAGTCGCGCATGCGCGGCACCGCGATCGTGATGAACCGGTCCAGAAACTCGAACATCCGCGCCGCGCGCAACGTCACCGAGCAGCCGACCGGCATGCCTTCGCGCAGGTTGAAGTTGGCGATCGCTTTCTTGGCCCGCGTCACCACGGGCTGCTGGCCGGTGATGGCGCCGAGCTCGGCCACGGCCGCCTCGAGCGCCTTCGGGTTCTTGGACGCGTCCCCCATCCCGACGTTGAGCACGATCTTCACGAGCTTCGGGATCTCGTGGAGATTCGTCAGGCCGAACTGCTGCGCGAGCTTCGGCCGCACCCGCTGCGCGTAGTACTCGTGCAGGCGGGGCGGGGGCGCGGGCTCGGGCGGCGGGCCTTCGGGCTCGGCCGCAGCCGCCGGCTTGCCCTCGGCCGGTTTTTTGCCCTTCTGCTTTTCCTTCTGCTTGTCCTTCTGCTTCGGCTTGGGCGCCGCCGGGGCCTCTGCAGCAGCCACGTCGCCAGCCTTCGGCTCCTGGCCCTGGGGCGTTGCCCCGGGGTCGGTGTCCCCGGCCTGACCGGCCTGCTTCGGCTCCTTCTCTTTCATGTCCGCCATGGGCTATTTCGCTTTCACGCGCGGAATCGGCTGGCCCGACTTGACCGCGATCCGCTGCACCGTGCCGTCCTTGTCCGCGCGCCGCCGGACCCGGGTGGGCTCCCCGGATTTGGGGTCGAGCAGCATGACTTTCGACGCCGCGATCGGCGCCGTCAGCTCGATGATGCCGCTCTCGTCGTTCGGGTTGGCGGCGCGTTTGTGCTTCTTCACGACGTTCACGCCTTCCACCTCCACCCGGAATTCCTTGGGGAAGACGCGGAGCACCTTGCCTTCCTTGCCGCGATGCTCGCCCGAGATCACGCGCACCGTGTCGCCCTTCGCGATGTGCAGCTTGTGGCGCTCGGGCTCCCGGGATTCGGCGCGCCGGCGGCTTTTCTTGTAGACGAGCGGCTTCACGTCAGATCACCTCGGGCGCGAGCGAGACGATCTTCATGAACCGCTTGTCGCGCAGCTCGCGCCCCACCGGCCCGAAGATGCGGGTCGCGCGGGGCTCGCCCTGGTCGGTGATGAGTACGGCGGCATTCTCGTCGAACCGGATGTAGGAGCCATCCTTGCGCTTGGTCTCCTTGGCCGTACGCACGATCACCGCCTTCACCACCTCGCCTTTTTTGACCTGGCCGGTGGGAATGGCGTCCTTGATCGTCACGACGACGATGTCGCCCAGCCCCGCGTAGCGGCGCTTGGATCCGCCGAGCACGCGGATCACGAGCGCTCGCCGCGCGCCCGAGTTGTCCGCGATCTTGAGAATCGATTCCTGCTGCACCACGGTCCCCCCCTCCTGGTCCCGCCGCTACTTCGCGCGCTCGACGATTTCGACCACGCGCCACCGCTTGGTTTTCGACAGCGGCCGCGTCTCGACGATCCGCACCGTGTCGCCCGCCTTGGCGCCCGTGTCGTCGTGCGCGGCGACCTGCTTGCTGCGGACGATCTGCTTGCCGTAGAACGCGTGCGCGAAGCGGCGCACGAGTGACACCGTGACGGTCTTCTGCATCTTGTCGCTCACCACCACGCCCGTTCGAACTTTGCGCCGCCCCCTCATGCCCGCTTCCTCTCTGCCAGAATGGTGTTGATCCGCGCGATCTCGCGGCGGATGGCGCGCAGCTGCAGCGGGTTCCCGATCGCCTCGGTCGCGCGGCGGAATCCCAGGCGGAAGCGCTCCTCCGTCAGCACGACGAGCTGCTGCTCCAGCTCGTCGGTTTTCATTTCGCGCAGCGCTTCGGGCTTCTTCCTCGCCATGCTAACGCTCCTCCCGCTTCACGAACTTCGACCTGATCGGCAGCTTGGCGGCCGCGAGCGCCAGCGCCTCGCGCGCCAGATTTTCGGCGATCCCCTCGAGCTCGAACATCACCCGGCCCGGCTTCACCACGGCCACCCACCCTTCGGGATTTCCCTTGCCCTTCCCCATGCGCGTCTCGGCCGGCTTCTTCGTGATCGGCTTGTCGGGGAACAGGCGGATCCACACTTTGCCGCCCCGCTTCATCTCGCGCGTGAGCGCCACGCGGGACGCCTCGATCTGGCGGTTCGAGATCCACCCCGGCTCGAGCGCCATGAGCCCGTAGTGGCCGAACGCCACCGTGTTGCCGCGCGTGGCCATCCCCTTGGTGCGGCCCTTGAACCGCTTGCGGAACTTGACGCGCTTCGGTGCCAGCATGCGGTCAGACTCCCGTCGAGTACGTCCGGCCCGACAGCTCTTCGGTCATCTCGCGCGTGAAGATCCATACTTTCACGCCGATGGTGCCGTAGGTCGTCATGGCCGTCGACGTCGCGTAGTCGATGTCGGCGCGGAGCGTGTGCAGCGGCACCCGCCCCTCGTGGTAGCCCTCGGTGCGCGCGATCTCGGCGCCGCCCAGGCGACCCGCCGTCTTGATCTTGATCCCCTGCGCCCCCATCCGCATCGCGCTCTGCACCGCGCGCTTCATGGCGCGCCGGAACGAGATGCGCTGCGTCAGCTGGTGCGCCACCGAGTCCGCCACCAGCTGGGCGTCGAGCTCCGGCCGCTTGATCTCCTCGACGTTGATGCCCACTTCCTTGCCGGTGAGCTGGGCCAGCTCGTCGCGCAGCTTGTCCACCTCCGCGCCGCGCTTGCCGATGACCACACCCGGGCGGCCCGTGTGCACCGTGACCGTGACCTTCCCCGGCTTCCGCTCGATGTGAATGTCGGCGATGGCCGCGTGAGAGAGCCTGGTCTTCAGATACTTCCGGATCAGGTCGTCTTCCTTCAGGAGCTCGGGGAAGTCGCGGCGGGCGTAATAGCGCGAGCGCCACGGCTTGATGATGCCGAGCCGGAACCCATAGGGATGTACTTTCTGGCCCACTTACTTCCCCGCTTTCTTCTTGGTTTTCCTCGCAGCGGCTTTCTTTTTCTTCGCGGCCTTGGGGCGCTTGCCCTTCGCAACACCCTCCGCCTTGGTCCCCGCTTTGGCAGGCGTGGTCTTGGGCGCCCGGGACTCCGCGTCTCCCTCCACGTGGATCTCCACGTGACTGGTGCGCTTCTTGATGGGCGTGGCGCGGCCCATCGCCGCCGGGGTGAACCGCTTGAGGGTCGGCCCTTCGTTCACCACCGCGTACTTCACGCGCAGCTGGTCCACGTCGAGCGCCGTGTTTTCGCGCAGCGCCCGCTGCTCGGCGTTTGCGACCGCCGACTTGAGCACCTTGTGGATCTGCTTCGCCGCCAGCTTCTTCGAGAACCGCAGGATGGCGTACGCCTGTGGCACCGCCTGACCCCGGATCTGGTCGATCACGAGGCGCATCTTCCGCGCCGACTGGCGCACGGTCCGCTGGATCGCTCGCGCTTCCATGGCTTATGCCTTGGGTGGCGCTTCGGCGGCGGCGGCGGCGGCCTCTTCGCGCTCCTGCGCCGAGCCCTTGGCCGAGTGGCCGCGGAACAGCCGCGTCGCCGCGAACTCGCCCAGCTTGTGCCCCACCATGTTCTCGGTGATGTACACCGGGATGAACTTGTTTCCGTTGTGCACCGCGAGGGTGTGACCCACGAAGTCCGGCGTGATCGTCGACCGGCGCGACCAGGTCTTGAACACCTTCTTCTCGTTCTTCTCGTTCAGGGCCGTGATCTTCACGAGGAGCGACGGCTCCACATACGGTCCCTTCTTGACCGAGCGTCCCATTACTGTGTGGCCTTCCCGCGCTTGCGTCCGCGCACGATCAGTTTCGTCGACGGCTTCTTCTTGTGCCGTGTCTTCTTCCCCTCGACCTTGCCCCAGGGATTCGTGGGGGGCCGGCCGCCCGAGGTCTTCCCCTCGCCGCCGCCCAGCGGATGGTCGACGGGATTCATCGCCACACCGCGCACCCGCGGATTCCGGCCCAGCCAGCGGCTCTTCCCGGCCTTCCCGATGGAGAGCAGCTCGTGCTCGGGATTGCCCACCTCGCCGATCGTCGCCAGACACTCCCCGCGCACCATCCGCATCTCGGTGGAGCGCAGGCGCAGCGTGACGTAGTTGCCTTCCTTCGCCACCACCTGGATGCCGGTGCCCGCGGAGCGGGCGAGCTGGCCGCCGCGCCCGATCTTGAGCTCCACGTTGTGCACCGCGGTGCCGAGCGGGATCTCGAACAGCGGCATCGCGTTCCCGACCCGGATGTCCGACCCCGGACCGGAGACGACCGTATCGCCGACGGCGAGGCCTTTGGGGGCCAGGATGTAGCGCTTCTCGCCGTCCGCGTAGTGCAGCAGCGCGATGCGCGACGTGCGGTTGGGGTCGTACTCGACCGCCGCCACCTTGGCGGGAATGCCGAACTTCTCCCGCCGGAAGTCGATCCGCCGATACCGGCGCTTGTGGCCCCCGCCCTGCCAGCGGTTGGTGATGTGACCCTTGTTGTTGCGCCCGCCCGTCCGCCGCAGCGGCTCGAGCAGCGACTTTTCGGGCTCGCTCTTCGTGACGTCGGCGAAGTCGGAGACCGAACGGAACCGCGTGCCCGGCGTCATCGGTCGAAACTGTCGGATGCCCATATCAGCCCTCGAACACGGCGATCGCGTCGCCTTCTTTGAGTGTGACGATCGCCTTCTTCCACGCCGAGCGACGGCCCGCCCGGCCCGTGGAGAGACCGCCGGTGCGGCGCCGGGCGCGCACGACCAGGGTGCGCACGTCGGTCACGGTGACCTTGAACAGCGCCTCGATCGCCGCGCGGATCTGCGGCTTGGTCGCGGCCGTGTCCACGCGGAAGGCGTACTCTTTGCGGGCCTGGTACGCCGCCGAGGATTTCTCGGTGATGACGGGGCCCACGATCAGCCGGTGCTGGTCAGGCATCGGCGGCCCCCCCCTCCCCTTCCCCCTCTGCCTTCTCCGGCGCCTCGGTTCCCTCCAGCGCCGGCAGCTCCACCACTACGGCATCCGCCCACAGGATCTCGTACGCCGTCGCGTCCACGAACCGCATCACGTGCACGTCGGGGATGTTCCGCCCCGAGAGGTACACGTTGTACGAGCTCGCCGCGCCGGCCGTGAGCACCAATACCTTCTTCTCCCCAACCCCCAGCTTCCCGAGCAGCTCGGCCAGGGTCTTGGTCTTCGGCTTCTCGTACTCGAGCGAGTCGACCACGAAGAGGGCCTCCTCGCGCGCCCTCGCGTTCAACGCGGATTTCTTCGCGAGCTGGCGCACCTTCTTCGGAATACCGAGGCGGTAGTCGCGCGGGTGGGGCCCGAACACGACGCCGCCGTGCCGCCAGTGCGGCGAGCGGGTCGAGCCCTGCCGCGCCCGGCCGGTGCCCTTCTGGCGCCACGGCTTCTGGTTGCCGCCCGAGACCTCGCTGCGCGTCTTGGTGTCGCTCGTCCCCTGACGCTGGTTCGCGAGGTAGGTGACCACCGCGCGATGCAGCACGTGCTCGTTCACCGTGCCGTCGAACAGCGCGGCCGGCAGGAGCACGGACTTTTTCTTCGTGCCGGCGGCGGAGTAGTGCGGCGCCTCAATCATGGCGGCTCGGGCCTCCCTGTTTACGCACGCTGAGGAGGCCGTTCATCGGCCCCGGCACCGAGCCACCCAGAAACAACAGGTTCCGCTCGGCGTCCACTCTCACGACGCGGAGCCCCAGCTCGGTGAAGTTGCGCGCCCCCATGTGCCCGGGCATGCGCTTCCCCTTGATGATGCGCGACGGATCGGTGCCCGGCGCGATCGAGCCGGGCTTCCGATGGCGTGTATTGCCGTGGGTTTCGGGGCCGCCGTGGAAGTGATGGCGGTGCACCACGCCCTGGAACCCGCGACCCTTGGTCACGCCCGTGACCTTGACGCGGTCACCGGCGGCGAAGATCGCGACCGTCAACGTTTCCCCGGCCTTGGGCGCCTCACCGGCGATTGTGAAGCTCTCCAGCACGCGGGGCGCGATCTCCAAGCCGGCCTTCTTCACGTGGCCCGCCAAGGCCTTGGCGGTCCGCTTCGGCTTCTTCGCGCCGAAGCCCAGCTGGACCTGCGACTGGCCCACCTGCACCACCGGGCACGGACCCGCTTCGATGATCGTCACGGGCACGTGCGTGCCTTCCGCGTCGAACACGCGGGTCATGCCGAGTTTTCTGCCGATGAGTCCAGTCATAGCCTCACTGCACCTTGATCTCGACGTCCACGCCGGCCGGCAGATCGAGCTTGGTCAGGGCATCGACGGTCTGGGACCGCGTATCCAGAATGTCGATTAGCCGCTTGTGCGTCTTGAGCTCGAACTGCTCACGGCTCTTCTTGTCGATGTGCGGGCTCCTGAGCACGGTCCACAACTGCCGCTTGGTGGGCAGCGGGATAGGCCCCGAGACCTGCGCCCCGGTCTTCTCCGCGGTGCGCACGATGTCGGCCGCGGCCTGATCGATCAGGGCGTGGTCGAACGCTTTGAGACGAATCCGGATTCTGCCTGCCATGGAGTCCTCGCTACTTCAAGATCTTGGTGGCCACGCCGGCGCCGACGGTGCGGCCGCCTTCGCGGATCGCAAACCGCAGCTGCTCCTCCATCGCGATCGGCGTGATCAGCTCGATCGTCATCTTCGTGTTGTCCCCCGGCATCACCATCTCC
>DATHKX010000030.1:0-3512 GCA_035488835.1 Gemmatimonadales bacterium | reverse complement strand
AGCGGGCAGGTGCGAGTGCTGTTCCCGATCGATCCCGCCGGAGATCAGCCGGTCCGCGGCGGCAAGAAATACGAGTTGAAGGGGCGAGGCGGCCGAGAGGCGTTCGTCGTGGGCGACACGACCGGCCACGGAACGGTGCTCGCCGCGTTCGCGACGACGCCTTTCCAGTTCGACCAATTCGAGAAGAACGGGCACTGGGACTACAGCGCGCTCGACGACCAAGCCGTCGGGGCCGATCCCGAAGCCGGCCTCATGGACCTAGTCCAGCGGATGCAAGGAACCGGGGTTCACTTCGATTATGACGTGGCGACCTACACGGCCTCGCCACCGCGCTACATCGGGTGGGCCTCGCCGTACGCATGGCCTGGCTGGTATGACCCGTGGTATGGGCCGAGGGTCGGTTTCGGCTTCCGCTTCGGATGGCCGTACTACGGGCGGGCGTTTGTCGGTCCGGGGCGCTGGCATCGCTAGCAGCGCGGCGAAGGCGGCAACGGAGAGGGTCGGTGGCCCTCTCCGTTTTTTTTGTGGCTCAGGGGCGCTTGAACTTGGGCAGCTCGCCGCGGTGACGCTTCAAGAATTCCTCGTAAATGTGGCTGTCTGTATAATCCCGAATCTCGCCGATCCGATCGTCCCGAAACCTGAGGATGCAGCACGTCCGCTGGTCCATCACGTCCTTCGGGTCGGACTTCAACCATGAGCGCTCGCGGACCTCCACGATCACCCGCTCCTCCGCCTCGTACCAATCGCGCCAGACGTCCTCGTATCCCCAGTCGGCGGCGCCCAGGCCGGTCTCGCGGTTCCACAGGGCATCGAGCACCGCCTCACGGCCGCGCCATTCGCCGCCGATCCGGGGAGCGCCGGCCACCCAATAGACGATGTCATCGGTGAAGTAGCTCCCTGTTTCCGCTCGGTTCCCGGCGAACAGCGCCTTCTCGTACGCCTTGGCTACGTCCATACGACGGCTCATACGGTTATCTCCTCGATCTCCTCCGGCTCGGGCAGCGTACTCGCCTTCCGTCCCGCGCGCTCCATCGGCTTGGCCAACTCGGCCTTGTGCCGGTCGATAATGGTCCAGAAATCGATCGCGCGGTCGAGCAGCTCGTAGGCGGCCTCCTTGAGCGTGTCGCTCGCCCGCACCTGCCGCACGTTGTTCTGCATGTCCTCCGCATCCCAGCCGCGGGAGTGCGCGATGAAGGGGAAGGGGGGAAACACGAAGCCGAGCTCGGCCCAGAAGGTGAACATGGCACCCGCGACCGCCTGGATGTTGTCCTGGCCGCCGGTGATGATGAACGCCGCCACCTTGTTCCTGATGAGCACCTTGTCCTGAATCGTGACCTGGTTCTGCACGCAGTTCAAACGCTCGATCATCTTGTAATACAGCGAGGATGCATTCCCCCAGCGAATGGGCGTGCCGATCAATACCACGTCGGCCCAATGCACCAGCCCCTCGTAGACCGCCGTCAGCTGGTCCTCGGGATCGCGCTCGGTGATGGCGCAGGGCCACGTGCAGGCGCGCGCCGCCTTCGAGTAGTTGCCCTCACAGTGGCGGAATTTGAGGTCGCGCAGCTTGATGTGCTGCGTATCCGCTCCGCGGCGCTTCGCCTGATCCAGAGCGTACTCCAGCAGCGCGTCCGACGTGGAGAAGCGCGGGTTGACGTCGTCCATGGCCGTGGTGGAGATGACCAGCACGCGCGGCGGCGCCCCGGCGGGCTTGGGATGGGCCTCGAGCAGGTGCGACGGTTTGTGCTTGACGAGCTTCCGCGGCATTACCGGCGGCGTCTGGACGTAGACGCCGTCCTGCCGCTCCTCGACTGCGAAGACGGGGACCTGCTCTTCGTCGTAGCCTTCCGGACCCTTGCCCGTGATGACGCTGTACTCCCAGGCGTGCCACGGACACATCACGAACTCGCCGTGGAGCCGGCCTTCGGACAGCGGGCCGCCTTTGTGGTTACAGGCGTTGCTGATCGCTCGGAACTGACCGTCGTGGTGGAAAACGGCGACCGACCAGCGGTCGAGCTTGAAGGCGGCGGGGACGCGAGCGAGCAGCTCGCCCTTATCGCCGAGGCGGTGCCACGTGGTCATGGGACGCTTCCGTTAGGGGCAGTGTAGATTGTAGCCCGCATGAAAGATCGGAGCGAGATCGGGATCGTCGAGGCGACGTCCCGCTACGAGGCTTGGCTCGCCGAGCGGATTCCCCTCGTCAAGGCCGATCTCGAGCTCAAGCATCACGCGATGAGCGCCGGGATCTTCCCTTTCCTGCGTGCCACGTTCTACCGGTGGGCGGCCCGCTGGCGGTCGCTCGTGGGCGACGTCGCCGCCGCCCCGACCGTGCTGGCCGTCGGCGACCTCCACGTGGAGAACTTCGGCACCTGGCGTGACGCCGAGGGACGGCTGGTGTGGGGGGTGAACGATTTTGACGAAGCGTGGCCGCTGCCGTACACCAACGACCTGGTGCGGCTCGCGACCAGCGCGCTGCTCGCGCGCGAATATCACGACTTGAGAATCGACGGCAAGGAGGCCGTGAGCGCGATTCTCGACGGCTACCGGGAGGCCCTCGAGAAAGGGGGGCACGCGTTCGTGCTCGCGGAGCATCATACAGCGCTGCGCGAGATGGCGTTGTATCGCCTGCACGACCCAGAGACGTTCTGGGACAAGCTCGAGTCGCTCCCCACGGTGAAAACCCCCGTCCCGGCAAACGTGCTGGCCTCGCTCCGACGCGCCCTTCCCGAGGGCGACGTCAAGGTCAGGATCGTGCATCGCGTCGCTGGACTCGGGAGCCTGGGGCGCCAACGGTTCGTCGCGCTCGCCGCGTGGCGCGGTGGGCGCGTCGCGCGGGAAGCGAAGGCACTCGCCCCCTCGGCCTGTACCCTGGCGCTGAGCGGCAGCGTCGGGAAGGGGGGGATGGTGCGGCGCGCGTTGCGGGCGCTGAGCGGCGCGACGGGGAGGATCCACTACGACGCGATCCTGCGGCGCGGCGTCCGGTGTCCCGATCCGTGCGTCAGCGTGGATGGCGCCTGGCTCGTGCGGCGGCTCGCGCCGGACTGCTCGCGCGTAAAGTTGAACGAGCTGCCGCGCAAGCGCGAGGAAGCACGCCTGCTGTATTCCATGGGTTGGGAGACGGCAAACGTGCACATCGGGAGCCCCGCCTCCCGCGTCATCCGAGCGGACTTGAAGCGGCGCGACAAGCACTGGCTCTACGACGCAGCTCGACGGCTGGCGGACGCGATCGACGACGACTGGCGCCATTGGCGGAGGGCCAACCCGTGACCGGCCCGGCCCGCTCGCGCTTCGCGGTCATCTTCTTCACGGTCCTCATCGATCTCATCGGGTTCGGGATCGTGATCCCGATCCTGCCGGTGTATGCTCTCAAGTTCGGGGCGCAGGGGATCGGCTACGGCGCGCTCGTGTTCGTCTTCTCCGCCATGCAGTTCCTGGCGACGGCGCTACTCGGCCGGCTGTCGGATCGCATCGGCCGCCGACCCATTCTGCTCACGACGATGGTGATCAACGCC
>DATHKX010000029.1:0-18947 GCA_035488835.1 Gemmatimonadales bacterium | reverse complement strand
GCCGGCGCCGTGGTGAAGAAGGCGTCGAGGCGGTCGCTACCGCTCCGTGGAGTGGGCATGGGGCGGTGCCAATGTGGGAGAACGCGGCGCGGAAGCAAGAGCGGCGGGGGGCGCGGCAGGGTTATCCAGGGGGCATCGCAGCTTCCTCGAGTCGCGGCTGAAGCCGCGGCTCGGCCCTGCCGCTGAAGCGGCGCCGCACCGGTCAGTTCACTGACAGGGCCGAGCCGCGAGTTTACTCGCGACTCTTCGGGCACGGCGCCCGTCGATCCTCCCACTCCGAGATCGCGTGAATCGAGCTCACGCGGCGTGAGAACGATGACGGTGGAGGACGCCCCGGGCAGCCAAATTGCTCCGTGATCGACCGCATCTATTGCCAAATCGTCTGGACTACACGTCGCCGCCAGGCCCTGATCGATGCCGGTCTCGCCCGGTTTCTGTGTGGCTTCTTCCGGGGGATCGCCTCCCAAGAAGGGGCCCGGATTCTCGAGATCGGGATGGTCCGTACGCATGTGCACCTGTTGGTCCGCATCCGCCCCACGACATACGTCAGTCGCCTGCTGCAGCGCCTTAAGGGTGGCAGCGCAGCGGTGGCGGGCAAGGAACGACGGGCGGCGGAGGGCATGCCGCTCAAGTGGGCGAAGGGATACTCGATCCACTCGGTGAGCTTCCGGGACGTAGCCGCTGTGCGGACGTATCTGCGCACTCAGCCAGTGCGCCACCCCGATGATGTGATCACGGGATGGGAGGGCGATCGTCCCGAATACGAAGCGGCAGGGACGGACGAATGGAGATCGGAGGGGAGGAGGAGGATCTGAGCGGGTTAGAGCCGGCTCCCCCCTCCTCGAGTCGCGGCTGAAGCCGCGACTCGTGTCTCCGTGCGAATATGGGAGAACCAGGCTGGGAATCGAGCGGTCACGACCGCGTCAACCCCAATCCAAACTGAAACCTCCGAGTGGGATACGACGACAGCTGCCACGTGAAATGGATCGCCAGATTGATCGGCGACAGGAAGGGCGTCAGGTTGCCGAGCCCGAACCCCGCCTCCGTGTAGGCCCGGCGCGCCGTGAACAACAACGAGTCGCCGGGGTTGGGCGGATGGCCGTTGAAGTCCGTCCAGAACACGCCGCCGTGCACGCTCAAGGTGAATGGCAGGCGTCGGATCAGGGGGAGCCCGCTCCTGGCGAACAGCAGCCGGTCGAAGTCATGGCGTACCGTGATCATGGCGGCGCGAGTCCCCGAATAGTTCGTATCGCGCGAGGTGGTGTTGAACCCGCCTGCCTGGAACGTCAACGCCCGCATTCCGAAATCCACCGCGAAGTAGCGCTGCGGCGGGACCCACCCGGTCGCGAGGCCTCCGGCCGCGAGCAACGTCGTGACCCCCAGGTTGAACGTGCGCTGCCGCCGCTCGATCAGCACCGAATAGCGCCGGTAGCTGAAATCGCCGTGGAATACGTCGCGGGCAGCGACTTCCGCGCCCAGCGTCACCCGAGTCCAGGCGAGGCTCGGGAGGTACACGTCGGCGTCCTTGCGCCGCAGCATCGAGCGTGAGTCGTAGGTCAGGCTTCCGGAGAGGGCGCGCAGCGTTCCATCCAGGATGACCGGGTTGGGGCGTTGCGGTCGCCGGGCCGAAAAGACCGAGTGGTCGGTGACCACCGGCAGGCTGGTCTGGCGCTGGTCGTCGTAGCGGAGCTCGAGCCGGGTGAAGTCGAGGAGTTTGGTGCCCGCGGCCAGGGTGAAGCCGCGCTCGCGATAGTAGTCACGCGGGTCGAGCCGAAACAGCAGCGCTCGATAGGTGGGGTTGTACGCGCGGCTGACGAAGGTCGGCCGGGTGACGGTCTCGTCGTGGTACCACGCGCCGATCCAACGGCGCTGCGCCTGGGAGAGGTGGAGCCGCCCCCCGGCGCGGTATTGCCACCGTTCGCTGCCGGTGGCGTATCCCAGTTTCGTGTCGAGCGTGAGGCCGGGCAGCTCGCGCCACGTGCGGCCCGCGCCGAGGTACGTCCCATCGACGCGGTTGAAGTGAAAGAAGTCGGGGTCGCCCGTGGCGCCTACGGCCAGCCCCACGCCGTCGCGCACGCGGGCCCCGAAGCCTGGCGGTTGGCGCGCGAGCGAGTCGATTCGGGCCCACGCGCTGCTCTCGGCCACGCTCAGCGGCATCGCGCCGGGGCCGGCCCACGCGCCCGAGTCGGGGCGGTCGGCGGCGTCACTCACCACGACCCGGAACTCGCGCAGATCGGGAGGGCGGTCGCCCTCGTCGAAGCGGAAGTCGGCGAGCGACGCCACGTGCTCGAACGCCAGGTCGCCCGGGAACCCCGGCAGCGGGATCCGGAGGTGCACCTCTCCCCTGAGCCGGATCTCGTAGGGCATCCAGCGGCCCCCGCCCATGTCGCGCAACCGCTGCCGATAGCGCAGGCTGCGCACGAAGTTGAAGCGCACCGTGCGATTCGTGCCGACGTCGATGGCCACCACGTCGTACGCGCTGTCGGCGATGTCGATCACACCCACGAACAGGGGGGACGCGTCGGACCGGGGCTCGAGGGCGAGACGGAACACCCGTCGCCCCTCCAGAGCCAGGGTGTCGAGAACGCGGTAGCGATAGTGGTCCAACGCGTCGTCGGCGATGGGCGAGACCAGCGAATAGCGGCGGAGCACGATGCGCTCGCGGTTGAAGTTCACGATCTCACCCACCGTCACCAGGTTCTCCGCGGCGGGCAGGTTGCTCGACTGACGGCGGGCGAGAATCGTTTCTTGGTAGCGGTCGGGCTGCTCCCAATACGCCGCCGTGCGGGTCTCGGTGATCAACAGGACGGACGCCGCCGAGTCCGGCTGCTTCGCCAGGTTCCGCACCACGAACTTCACGTACGCCTGGTAACGATAGTCGTGGATCCGGCGGAACAGGTCGTGCTTGCGCGCGATCGCGGCTTGGATGATCCGCCGCGCCGGGTCGTCCTCCGACATTACGGTGACGGGCGCCAGCGGGACGGCGGCGGGGCGGAGGTACACGTCCTGCCGGGTGACGCCGGCCGGTGCGATCACGGCGAGCGATTCCGGCTCATAGCCGATCTGGCGGACGACGAGGTGCAGTGCGCCCGGCGCCGCGGTCACACGATAGCGGCCGGCATCGTCCGTGAGCGCGGAGAGTCCGGATTCCACGACGCGGACGATGACGAGGCGGAGCGGCGCGCCCGACAACGTGTCGTACACTGTTCCCAACACCACTGCAGTGTCGGGAGGCGTTGGAGCACTGGGTTGCTGTGCAGCACCGCGGCGCGCGATGGCGCCGAGGATGAGGAGCAGGAGGGAGAGAGATGAAAGGGAACGCCGCACCGGTAGGAGCTATACCCACGCGGCCAGGGTGGCGTTCCTAGTTGACGTCGAATGACGTACTGGTCGCGACCGCCAGCACACCCGACGTCGCCCTGAGCGTGTAACCCACGCCTACATTGTTGATGCTGAGCGTCGCGAGGCTCGCCACCCCCGCCACCGCCGCCACCGTCGTCGTCCCGCTCAGCGTCCCCCCGGCGGGATTGCTGCCGATCGCCAGCGTCACATTGCCGGCAAATCCCGTCGCGACGTTGCCGAAGGCGTCCCGCGCCGTCACCTCCAGCGCCGGCGTGATGGTCGCCCCCGCCGCGGTGCTCGTCGGTTGGACGGTGAACACCAGTTGCGACGCCGCGGCCGGGGTGATGGTGAAGCTGAAGCTCGTGACACCGAGGAGCCCGTCGGCCGAGAAACTCAGCGTATACCCGGTGCCCACCTTGTCGATAGTCAGGTTGGAGAACGTCGCGAGCCCGCCCACGGCCGCCACCGTCGTCGTGCCGGAGAGGGTCCCCCCGCCGGGATTGTCGGCGATCGCCACCGTGACCAACCCCGTGAAGCTGGTCACCAGGTTCCCCCCCGTATCCTCGCCTCGCAGTTGAATGAACGGACTGCCGAGGATGCCGCCCGCGATCTCGTCATGCGGGCGCGTCTGGAAGTCGATGTGGCTCACCGGCCCCACGATCACGTCGAACGCCACGCTCTCTACCTCCGGGAGCCCCGCCGCCGCCGCCGTCAGCGTGTAGCCCATGGCCGCGACGTTCACACTGAGAGAGAAGAAGGTGGCCACGCCGCCGACCGCCGCCACGGTCGTCGTCCCCGACAATGTTCCGTTGCCAGGACTATTGAGCGTCACGGTGACCTGTCCGGTGAAGTCGGTCGCCAGGTTCCCCAGCCCATCGAGCGCCCGCACCTTCACCGCCGGGCTGAAGCTCTTGCCGCCGGTGATCGTGCCCGGCTGCGTGCCGAACACGAGCTGGGTCGCCGTGCCCGCGAGGATATTGAACGAGCTGCTCGTCGCGGTGCCCAATCCGGTCGCGGTAAGCCAATAACTCGGACCGGTCTTGTCGAGGGTCAGATCACCGAAGGTGGCCACGCCGCCCACCGCCGCGACGGTGGTCGTGCCGCCGAGCGTGCCGCCCCCCGGATTGTTGCCGAGCGCCACCGTGACGTTCCCCGTGAAGCCCGGCACCAGGTTTCCCGCGGGATCGAGCGCGCTGACCTGGACCGCCGGGCTGATCACCACGCCGGCCACCGTGCTCGCCGGTTGGACGGTGAAGGCCAACCGGGTCGCGGTGCCTGGGATGATCTCGAACGCGGTGCTCGTCACGGCACCGAGCCCGCTGGCGCTGGCCGCCAGCGTGTAGCCGGTGCCGGTCTTGTTGAGGCTCAAATCGAAGAACGTGGCTACACCGCTCACTGCCGCGACGGGAATCGTCCCGCTGAGCGTCGCGCCCCCCGGGTTGCTGCCGAGCGCGATGGTGACGGCACCGGTAAACCCGGTCGCGACGTTGCCGAGGGCGTCGAGCGCCCGCACCTTCACCGCCGGAGTGATCTGCTGACCCGCAGGGGTCGTGCCCGGCTGCGTGCCGAACACGAGTTGGGTCGCCGCGCCGGCCGTGATATCGAAGACGCCGCTCGTCGCCGTGCTCAGTCCGGTGGCGGTCGCCGTGAGCCAGTACCTCGTGCCCGTCTTGTTGGCGCTCAGATCCCCGAAGCGCGCCACCCCGTTCACCGCCGCGATCGTCGTCGTGCCGCCGAGCGTGCTGCCGCCCGGATTGCTGCCGAACGTCACCGAAACGTCCCCCGTGAAGCCCGGCACCAGGTTCCCCGCGGGATCGAGTGCGGTGACCTGGACCGCCGGGCTGATCGTGGCGCCCGCCACCGTGTTCGACGGTTGGACGGTGAAGGTCAACTGGGTGGCGGTGCCCGGGGTGATGTCGAACGCGGTACTGGTCACGGGGACGAACCCACCGGCGCTCGCCACGAGCGTGTAGCCCGTGCCGGTCTTGTTGACGCTCAAGTCGAAGGTGGCGATGCCGTTCACCGCCGCCACGGACGTGGTGCCGCTGAGTGTCGCGCCGCCCGGATTGCTCCCCAGCGCGATGGCGACGGCGCCGCTGAATCCCGTCGCGACGTTCCCGAACGCGTCGAGCGCCCGCACTTTCACCGCGGGGCTGATGTGGCTGTTCGCCACGGTGGTCCCGGGCTGGGTGCTGAACACCAGCTGCGTCGCGGCCCCCGCGGTGATATTGAAGACGCTGCTCGTCGTTGCGCTGAATCCGGTCGCGGTCACCGTCAGCCAGTAGCCCGCTCCCGTGTTGTCGAGGGTGAGGGTCGAGAACGCGGCCACGCCGTTCACCGCCGCGACGGTCGTCGTGCCGCCGAGCGTGCCCCCCCCCGAGTTGTTGCCGAGCGCCACCGTCACGTCCCCCGTGAAGCCCGGCACCGGGTTCCCCGCCGGATCGAGCGCGGTGATCTGGACGGCCGGGCTGATCGCCGCGCCCGCCACCGTCGTGCTCGGCTGCTGGGTGAAGGCCAGGTGCGTCGCCGTGCCCGGGATGATGTCGAACGCGCTGCTCGTCACGGGACCGAGCGCACCGGCGCTCGCCGTGAGGGTATAGCCCGTCCCCACCTTGTCGAGGCTCAAGAAGAACGTGGCGATGCCGTTCACCGCCGCGACGGGCGTGGTGCCGCTCAACGTGCTCCCGCCTGGGTTGTTGCCGAGCGCGACGGCGACCGGGTCGGTGAATCCTGTCACGACGTTGCCGAACGCATCGAGGGCCCGCACCTTCACGGCCGGGCTGATGAGGTTGCTTGCCACCGTGATCCCGGGCTGGGTGCCGAACACCAGCTGGGTAGCCGCCCCCGCGGTGATTTGGAAGGCGGTGCTCGTCACGAGACCGAGCCCATTGGCGCTCGCCGTGAGCGTGTAGCCCGTGCCGGTCTTGTCGGCGCGCAGATCCCCGAAGCTCGCCACCCCGCTCACCGCCGCGACGGTCGCCGTGCCGCCGAGCGTGCTGCCCCCCGGATTGTTGCCGAACACCAGCGTGACGCCCCCCGTAAAGCCCGGCACCGGGTTCCCTGCGGGATCGAGCGCGGTGACCTGGACGGCGGGGCTGATCGCCACGCCGGCCACCGTGTTCGATGGTGGGACGGTGAAGGCCAACCGCGTGGCGGCACCGGGGATGATGTCGAAGGCGGTGCTCGTCACGAGACCGAGCCCTGTGGCGCTTGCCGTGAGCGCGTACCCCGTGCCGGTCCTGTTGAGGCTCAAGAAGAAGGTGGCCACGCCGCTCACCGCGGCGACCGACGTGGTGCCGCTGAGCGTCGCGCCCCCCGGATCATCCAGCGCGACGGTCACGCTCCCCGTGAAGCTCGGCACCAGATTCCCCAGCGCGTCGAGCGCCCGCACTCTCACCGCCGGACTGATCTGCTGGCCGGCGATCGTCGTTCCGGGCTGGGTCCCGAACACGAGGTACGCCGCCGTGCCCGCGATGACATTGAACGGGCTGCTCGTCGCGGTGCCCAATCCAGTCGCGGTGAGCCAATAACCCGGAGCCGCCTTGTCGAGGGTCAGATCACTGAAGGTGGCCACACCACCGACGGCCGCTACCGTCGCGGTCCCGCTCAACGTGCTCCCGCCCGGGTTGTTGCCGAGCGCCACCGTGACGTTGCCCGTGAAGCCGGGCACCAGGTTCCCCAGCGCATCGAGCGCCCTCAGCTGCACCGCGGGGCTGATCTGCTGGCCCGCCACGGTGTTCGACGGCTGCACCGTGAAGGCCAACTGCGACGCGGCACCCGGCGTGATATCGAACGCCGTGCTTGTCACCGGGCCCAGGCCCCCGCCGGCCGCGGTGAGCGTGTAGCCGGTCCCCGTCTTGTTGAGACTCAAATCGAAAAACGTCGCAACCCCGTTCACCGCCGCCACCGGGGTCGTGCCGCCGAGCGTCCCGCCCCCGGGATTCGTGCCGAGCGCGATCGTCACGTTCGCCGTGAAGCCCGGTACCAGGTTCCCCAGCGCATCGAGCGCCCGTACTTTCACCGCGGGACTGATCTGGTGGCCGGCGATCGTCGTCCCGGGTGGCGTCCCAAACACGAGCTGGGTCGCCGTGCCTGCGATGACATTGAACGAGCTGCTGGTCGCGGTGCCCAACCCCGTCGCGGTGAGCCAGTAGCCCGGAGCGGTCTTGTCGAGGCTCAGATCGCCGAACGTGGCCACGCCGCCGACCGCTGCCATCGTCGTGGTCCCGCTCAACGTACTCCCGCCCGGATTGTTGCCGAGCACCACCGTGACGTTCCCCGTGAAGCTGGGCACGAGGTTGCCCCCCGCATCGAGCGCGCGGAGCTGCACCGCCGGGCTGATCGCCACGCCCGCGACCGTGGTGGTCGGCTGCTGGGTGAACGCGAGCTGGGTCGCCGTGCCCGGGGTGATATCGAACGCCGTGCTCGTCACCGGGCCCAAGCCCCCGCCGGTCGCAGTGAGCGTGTAGCCCGTCCCCGTCTTGTTGAGGCTCAAATCGAAGAACGTGGCGACCCCGTTCACCGCCGGCACCGGGGTCGTGCCGCTGAGCGTGGCGTTGCCGGGATTCGCGCCGAGCGCGACCGTCACGTTCGCCGTGAACCCCGGCACCAGGTTCCCCAGCGCATCGAGCGCGCGCACCTTCACCGCCGGACTGATCTGGTGGCCGGCGATCGTCGTCCCCGGCTGCGTCCCGAACACGAGCTGGGTTGCCGCGCCCGCCGTGACAGTGAAGGAGCTGCTCGTGGCCGAGCTCAATCCTGTCGCGGTGGCGGTGAGCCAGTAGCCCGGGGCGGTCTTGTCGAGGGTGAGCGTCGAGAAGCTCGCGACGCCGCCCACCGCGGCGACGCTCGTCGTCCCGCCCAACGTGCTGCCACCTGGGTTGTTGCCGAGCACCACCGTGACGTTCCCCGTGAAGCTGGGCACGAGGTTGCCCCCCGCATCGAGCGCGCTCACGTGCACCGCGGGCGCGATCGCTTGCCCCGCTACGGTCGTGCCAGGCTGTACCGTGAAGGCCAACTGCGTCGCGGTGCCCGGGGTGACATCGAACGCCGTGCTCGTCACCGGGCCCAGGCCCCCGCCGCTCGCGGTGAGCGTGTAGCCCGTCCCCGTCTTGTTGAGGCTCAGGTCCCCAAAGCTCGCCACGCCGCCGACCGCGGCCACCGACGTCGTGCCGCTCAGCGTCCCGCCCCCGGGATTCGTGGCGAGCGCGATCGTCACGTTCGCCGTGAAGCCCGGTACCAGGTTCCCCAGCGCATCGAGCGCGCGGACTTTGACCGCCGGGGTGATCTGGCGACCAGCCACCGTCGTCCCGGGTTGTGTCCCGAACACGAGTTGGGTCCCGGCGGCCGCGGTGATATTGAAGGAGCTGCTGGTCGCGGTGCTGAGCCCTGTCGCGGTGGCGCTGAGCCAGTAGCCTGGGGCGGTCTTGTCGAGGGTGAGCGTCGAGAAGCTCGCGACGCCGCCGACCGCGGCGACGGTCGCCGTCCCGCCCAACGTGCTCCCACCTGGGTTGGCACCGAGTGCGACCGTGACAGTTCCCGTGAAGCTCGGCACCAGGTTGCCCGCCGCATCGAGCCCCACGACTTGCACCGCGGGGCTGATCGCCACGCCCGCGACGGTGGTGGTCGGCTGCTGGGTGAACGCGAGCTGGGTCGCCGTGCCCGGGGTGATATCGAACGCCGTGCTCGTCACCGGGCCCAAGCCCCCGCCGCTCGCGGTGAGCGTGTAGCCTGGCGCCGTCTTGTTGAGGCTCAGGTCTCCGAAGCTCGCCACGCCGCCGACCGCCGCCACCGACGCCGTACCGCTCAGCGTGCCGCCGCCCGGATTGGCACCGAGCGCGATCGTCACGTTCGCCGTGAAGCCCGGGACCAGGTTCCCCAGCGCATCGAGCGCGCGCACTTTCACCGCGGGGGTGATCTGCCGGCCCGCGACGGTCGTGCCCGGCTGGGTCCCAAAGACGAGCTGCGTCGCGCCCCCGGCGATGATGTTGAACGAGCCGCTCGTCGCCGAGCTCAACCCCGTCGCGGTGGCGCTGAGCCAGTAGCCCGGGGCGGTCTTGTCGAGGGTGAGCGTCGAGAAGCTCGCGACGCCGCCCACCGCGGCGACGCTCGTCGTCCCGCCCAGGGTACTCCCGCCCGGATTGCTGCCGAGCGCGACCGTGACACTCCCGACGAAGCCCGGCACCAGGTTGCCCGTCGCATCGAGCGCGCTCACGTGCACCGCGGGCACGATCGCTTGCCCCGCTACGGTCGTGCCCGGCTGTACCGTGAATGCCAACTGCGTCGCGGTGCCCGGGATGATGTCGAACGCCGTGCTTGTCACCGGGCCCAAGCCCCCGCCGCTCGCGGTGAGCGTGTAGCCTGGCCCCGTCTTGTTGAGGCTCAGGTCCCCAAAGCTCGCCACGCCGCCGACCGCGGCCACCGGCGTGGTGCCGCTGAGCGTCCCGCCCCCGGGGTTATTCCCGAGTACCACGGTCACGCTCGCCGTGAAGCCCGGCACGAGGTTCCCCAGCGCGTCGAGCGCGCGGACTTTGACCGCCGGGGTGATCTGGCGACCCGCCACCGTCGTCCCGGGTTGTGTCCCGAACACGAGTTGGGTCGCGGCGGCCGCGGTGATATTAAAGGAGCTGCTGGTCGCGGTGTTGAGCCCTGTCGCGGTGGCGGTGAGCCAGTAGCCTGGGGCGGTCTTGTCGAGGGTGAGGGTGGAGAAGCTCGCGACGCCGCCCACCGCTGCGACGGTCGCCGTCCCACCCAGGGTGCTCCCGCCCGGATTGTTGCCGAGCGTCACCGTGACGCTTCCGATGAAGCCCGGCACCAGGTTCCCCGACGCGTCGAGGACGCTCACCTGCACGGCAGGCGCGATCGGCTGGCCGGCCACGGTCGCGCTCGGCTCCACCGTGAAATCCAGCTGCCGTGGCGTGCCCGGGGTGATATCGAATACCGCGCTCGTCGCGGGACTGAACCCGCTCGCGCTCACAGTGAGCGTGTAGCCCGTCCCGGTCTTGTTGAGACTCAAATCGAAAAACGTCGCGACCCCATTGACCGCCGCCACGGGCGTGGTCCCCCCGAGCGTGGCGCCACCGGGATTGCTGCCGAGTGTGACGCTGACATTGCCGCTGAAGCTCGGCACGAGGTTCCCCAGTGCATCGAGGGCCCGCACTTTCACCGCCGGGGTGATCTGACGGCCCGCCACCGTGGTGCCTGGTTCGACGCCGAACACCAGCTGGGTGGGAGTCCCCGCGGTGATGTCGAACGAGTTGCTCGTCGCCTTGGCGAGGCCGGTCGCGGTCGCCGTCAACCAGTAGCCCGTGCCCGTCGTGCTGACGCTCAGATCCCCGAAGCTCGCCACCCCGTTCACCGCCGTGACCGTCGCGGTGCCGCCGAGCGGGCTGGCCCCCGGATTGCCGAGCGCCACCGTCACGTTCCCCGTGAAGCCGGGCACGGGATTCCCCGCCGCATCGAGCGCGGTGACCTGCGCCGCGGGCGCGAGCACCGCTCCGGCGGTGGCCGTGACAGGCTCTACGGTGAACTCGAGGTGGGTCGCGGGGCCGGGCGCGACGTCGAACCCCGCGCTGGTCGCCACAGTCAGCCCCGACCCGCTCGCGGTCAGCGTGTAGCCCGTGCCCGTCTTGTTGAGGCTGAGATCGTAGAAGGTGGCGACCCCGTCCTCGGCCGCCACCGTCGTGGTGCCGCCAAGCGTGCTGCTGCCCGGATTGTTGGCGAGCGCCACGGTCACGCTCCCCGTGAACCTCGCCACCTTGTTCCCGTGCGCATCCTCGGCCCACACTTTCACCGCCGGGCTGATTTGGTGGCCCGCCACGATGCTGCCGGGCTGGATGGCGAAGTCGAGCTGGGTCGGCACCGGTGGAGCGGTGACGTCGTGCGCGCAGGTGGACAGCAATAAGGAAGCGGCCGGAAGGACACCGGCGATCAGCAACCGGGCGAGGATCGCACGCGACAGCGTAGAGGAGTTGGCCATGGCTCGAAGCCAAAGGCCCGTAGAGGGCAGGTTCTGTGCCCCCTTATCCCCTTGCGATTGGCGATCCTACAGCGGTTCTATGGCAAAGGTGTGGCAGGGCGCTGACAGTGGTGGGGTGCCCCCTCGTCCGGCGACGGGGGCCTGTCGGGGGCCAGCCACTCCACCCCGAGTCGCGGCTGAAGCCGCGGCTCGGCCCTGCCGCTGAAGCGGCGGTGCACCCGTCAGTTCACTGACAGGGCCGAGCCGCGAGTTTACTCGCGACTCTTCGGGCGACCATCCTCCTCACCAAGGTTTGCTACCAGCTCGTCGCGCGGCGCCGCCGCTCCACCATGGCCCGCCGGTCCCAGCCGCCGCGGCGGTACACCTGCTCGCGCCGCTCGACCAGGCGCCGCTCCACGGCGACGCCGGCGGACGCGTAGGTGGTGGCGCGGCGCTCGACCTCGCGGCGATCGGGGCCATTGCGGCGGTCGCGTAACATCCGGCGGCGGGTCATGCGGCGGTCGGGCTTCAGCTCGTCCCTCGACGGCGGTGTGGTCGCGCGGGCTGCGGGCTCACTGGCGCGATCATCCCACGCGATTGTGAAGAGCTCGTTGCACCGCGGGCAGCGCAACGTGGCCACGCGGCCGTCCGGGAGGTGCGCCCGATGGCGACAACTCGGGCATACGAGATACGGATCGGACGCACCTGCCGTTCGCGCTACGGTCCATTCGCGCGGGGGCGTGCTGCGCAGCTCGAGGAGGGAGCGCGCCACGGGCAGCGCGCGGCCACGGACCCACAACTGCGCCTCGCGCGGCGTGAGTCCCATGACCGGGTACCACGCGCCCCACCGCAGCCCGCATCGCGCGGGCGTCTGCAACCGGGCCCACTGAGCGACACGCATTTCGTCCCCGCGATCGTAGAGTGCCGCCGTGCCGGGCGGCTGTCAACCGGCTCTTCCCCTGAAGAGCGGCGCGAAGCCCTCGCGGTCACGCCCATGGATCACTCAACGCGTCACGCTCCACCCGACTTTGATGGCGAGCGCGGCAACCTGCTCACGCCGCGAAGGCCTCGCCCCCGCTGGAAAGCGATACCGCTCAACGCTGTAGAGCACGGCCACGCTGGCGCGGCCGCGGTGGTACTCCATTCCCGACGCGACGGCGAAGGCGAGGTCGGGTTGGTTCAGGCCATTCACCCAGACCCCCGGCACCACGGCGCCACGCACGATGCCGCTCACCCCGGTTTCCGTGAAGCGAAGGCGCGCCTCCGCCCCCACGTGCAGCGTCGTCCAGCGCTGCCGCGCGAGTACCGTGGAATAGGTCCGCCGCCGACCGCCAGCCTGAGCGGCCAGCCAGGGGAGCGCCACCACCTCCACTTCGGCGCCGACGTCCGCGACGTCGCGATCGATCGCGCCCGGCCCCGCGGCATCGAGCGAGCCGCTCAGCGTCACCAGCCGGAGGGCAAGCCGGTCCCCTTTGCCCACCACCAGCTCGCCTCCCAGCGTCACTCCACCTGACGGCTCGACGCCGTATCCGGCGTCCACGCGGTGCCGCATGACGGACACTACCCCGCTGCCGCGCACCGTCCATTGCGCTGCGGCCGGTGGCCCCGTCGTCACCAGGGCCAGCGCCAGCGGCATTGCCGCCTTCAAATTCACGGACCCACCCCGGACGCCGGCGCGATCAGGAGTATGGTCTGCGCGATGCGCTCCGCATTGCGGCGCTGGATGGCGTCGTTCGCGGTCCGTCGCTCCTGCCGGCGGCGGGCGTTGGCCGCGATGTTCCCGGGCGCATTGGGGTGGTGGCGGCGCCACACGAACGCGATCACGCCCGCCAGGGTCGCCGTCGCGGCCACGGTCGCCGGCAAGGCGGCGCTGCGGGATCCCAGCCGCCCGTCGGCGAGCGCACCGGAGATCAACACCGCGCCAGCGGCGACGCCCAGTCCCTTGAGGAGGTCACCCGTCGCCGCGGACGGGGGGTAGTGCTCGGGGCGTAGTTGACTCGGCCGCAGATCGCGCAGCGTGTCTTCCAGCGCCGGCCGCTCGTGGCGGACGTCGAAGTACACGCGGGTGGAGTCGGACCGCTCCTCGAGTCGACTGCGACCATCGACCAGGAGTGCGTACCGCCCGGGCGCCGCGAGTCGGTCGTCCGCCACCAGGCCGTTCCACGAGAACTCCCGCAACCCGTCGCTCTCCCCCTTGAACAGGACCCGGCCGACCGACGCGTCGGTCGACCGCACCTCGACGCGGAGCGTCGCCACGTGGGTCGTGACGACCGTGAACGTCACCCGTTCGGTGCGCGGATCGAGGCGGAGCGCGGTCACGGGACGCGCCCCCACCGCAAACGTCAGGCGGCGGGCGGTGCGGAAGACCGCCAGTTGCCCTGGCGTAAAGCGGCGCGGATCGAGGTCGGTGAACGGATCGTGCTCGAGGGCGGCGCGAAAGTAGTGCGCCGCGGAGTCGGCCGCTCCGACCAGTACCAGCGACGCGGCGAGATAGGTGTACGCCTCCACGCGCTGCGCTCTGGTGACGCTGAAGCGCCAATCCGGCGAGACGACCCGCTGCAGCAGCGGCAAGGCGCGCTCGATGTCGACGCGCTCGTACAGCTCGCGCGCCTGCTGCAGCAGTTGCGCGGTGCTGTCCGAGGGGGGCGTGCTGTCCGGGGGGGGCGTGCCGGCTTGCGCGGCGGCGAGGCGGGCGCCACCCGGCGCGGCGCACAGCGCGCCGAGCACGAGCGCCGCGACGAGCCTCCTCACGGTCCGCTGCTTTCGCGGCTGCGCAGTGCGATCCGTCCGAGCGACAGTGTCTGCCCGACGGTGACGACGATGGTCGTGTCGAAGACCTGGTAGCCGGGCGCACGAATCTGCAGGCGCCGCGGACCGGGGGCAAGCTTGAGATCGACCACGCTCCCCACGAAGCGTCGGCCGTCGATCAGGATTTCGGCATCGGGCGGCGCGGTGAGCAGCCGCAGCTTGCCGGTCGCTGCCGGAACCGCCGCGGCCGGGGGGCGCGCCTGCAGGGGAGCAAGGCGCGGCAGCTCCGGCGACGGACCCGGTCCCCGGAGCGCGCCCCACAGGGCGAGCCCCACGGTCAGCACGCTCGCCGCCGCCAGCCCGGAGATCCACGCGGGGGAGCGCCACCAGTGCCGGCGCACCGCCAAGGCGCCGAGCGGGAGGGTGGGAGCCGCGGCGACCGCCGGGAGCGACCGCGTGTGCAGTTTCGGGACCGGCACCCCACGGGCGAGGTCGCGCAGGAGCCGCTCGCTCTCGCGCCGGTCCCCTTCGGGAAACGGGATCGCCTCCAGCGCGTCGAGCATCTCCCGGGTCGTAGGGAAGCGACGGTCCGGCTCCTTGGCCAGCGCGCGCTGCAGCACGGCAACCAGCGCCCGCGGCACATCGTCCCGCGCCAACTGCACGTCGGGCACCGGGGTGAAGAAGTGATGCTGCATCAGGCCGGCCAGCGTTTCGGACTCGAAGGGCAGCGCGCCGGTCAGCATCAGGAACGCGAGGATGCCCAGCGCATACTGATCGCTCTGGGGTCTGGCCCGGTGGCCGCCGCATTGCTCCGGACTCATGAAGGAAGGCGTACCGATCACGGTGCCCGCGGCCGTGACGGAGACATCCGCGGCGCGCAGCGCCACGCCGAAGTCCGAGAGCACGACGCGACCATCGGCGTCCACCAGGATGTTCCCGCCCTTCACGTCCCGATGCACGACGCCGTGGTGGTGGGCGAAGGCCAGCCCGCGCGTGGCCCCTCGCAGCACCGCGAGGATCACCGGCAGCGGGAGTGCTCCCTGGGTCTCGAGGATCGCGTGGAGCGATCGACCCTCCACGAACCGCATCGCGATGTAGAAAATCCCGCCTACCTGTCCCACCCGGTACACCTGGACAATGTTGGGGTGATCGAGGCCGGCCACGAGCGATGCTTCACGCTTGAAGCGCGCGGCCGCCGTGGCGGTGAGACCGAGCTCGGGAAGCAACACCTTCAAGGCGACCGTGCGCTCCAGGGGGATTTCCGTGGCCTTGAAGACCGCCGCCATCCCGCCGCGTCCCAGCTCCCGTTCCACATCGTACTCGCCGGCGAACATCAGGCGCAGGCGGGCCAGCAGCGCCTCGGACGCTTCGGGTGGCAGCACCACCGTCGCGGCCTCCGGGTCGGACACCTCCCCGCCGCAGTTGCCGCAGAACCGCGCACCGAGAGCGATCTCCCTCCCGCATTGCGCGCAGGTCATCGGCGCCGCACCTAGGGTCGCACCCGCAGATCCTGGGTCAGCGTCGGCAGCGAGTCGGTCAACACCGAGCTTTCGAGCCGGACCGTCAGCGTGACCCGCCCCAGCGCCCGAGCGGCGAGCGAGTCGCCCCCTGCTGTGACCGCGAGGATTGTGGTGTCCGAGGAGCTCAGGGCCAGTCGAGGATTGGGGACAGGAACGCCGTTGACCGACACGCCGATCGCGGTTGGGATCGTCGACCCGCGGACCGGGGTCGAGTCGCCCAGGTAGGTGAGCACCACCGGTTCGAGCCGGGCCGCGGCGAATGCGTCGGGCCACCGGCAGGCGCCCCAGGCGGCCAGGCCGGCACTCGCTGCCACCAGCGCTGCCAAGCTCACACGCGGCATAACGCTCCCTCCAGGCCCGCCGAAGGAGTACACCACGTGACAATGTTAAGACAAAACAGTTAGGAGGGCGTAGCGATTGACCCGAGGTGTCAGGAAAAACCCGCTGGAGCGCCCGCGCGCACCCGCGAGCGCTGCAGCGCGCCGACGCGAGTCAGCTCCGACAGCCAGCCGAAGACGGGAAAATGCGCGGGATCGAACCGGGCGGCCTCGTAGCGGACTTCGCGGAAGGTGGCCTGGACGACGTGTTCGGCGTCGACCGGGTCGTGCAGGATGCCGAAGGCCAGGGCTCGGAGGCTCAAGGAATGGCGCACGGACAGCTCCCACAGGGCCTGAATGTCGCCGCCGGCCACCCGCTCCAACAGAGCGATGTCCGATTCGGGCTGATCGTGCGAAACGGTGTGGGTGGTGTCCATGCGCTCGCCTCTGGGGATAAAGAGCCCGGAGGCCAGTGGCAGGTCACGCCCATTTTTTAACCGCTTGACGCCCGGGCAGTTAGCTCTGATTCTGGTAGCTACGAACGTGTAACACTCGCGCTACAAGCACCCTCTTCCGACGGGCCTTGGAGCCCGCCGGAGAGCACGTTCGGCACCGGCCCCCGACTTGCTGACCAAGGGCGTGTGGACGCGAGGGAGAAGTCTCATGATCCCTGATGGCCGCAAGACGTTCCCCGAGCAGCCCCTTCCGACCGCCGGATCCGTGCTGTGGCGACCGGCGGTTCAGGAGCTGGCGCGCCCGGAGATCGATCCCGGCTTCATTTTTGTCGCGCAGCCCGTCATCGCCGCCGTGGAGGACCAGCTCCGCTCCGGTCCACATCAGGGGCTGGTCGGGTTCCTCGTCGGGCGGGTGCTCACGAATCCCGACACGGGGTTTCTGTACGTCGTAATCAGCCGGGCGATGCCCGTGCCACAGCTGAGTGTCGCGGGAGCGAGCGACCGCGTCGTGACGCAATCGCTTGCCGCGGTGCAGCGAACGGTGCAACCGGCGGACGGGGAGCTGGTCGGCTGGTACCGCACGCAACCGTCCGGTGAGCCGCGCATTTCGGCCGCGGATCACGAAGCGCACCTGCGGTCGTTCCAGCACCCCTGGCACGTGGCGCTCGTCGTGGCGGGTGACCCCACAGGGCTGCTGGGCGGGTTGTTTCGGCCGGCCGGTGATCCCGGCTCGCCTGTGCCCTACATGCCGTTCTTCGAGCTGCTCGACGCCTCGACCGTTCAGGGCGCGTCGAGTCCATCCATTGTGTCCTGGACCAACTACTGGTCGCCCAACCCTCCGCCGCGGCGGGCCGCCGGACTGCCGCACGCCCGCACGAGCGGCGAGCACACCCTCGGCCGCATCCCCAGCGCGGGGCTCGTCACCGCGGACCAGGACGACGATCTCGCGTTGCGACGCCGCAAGCCCCGTCGTGACGAGCCCAATCACGCGTGGCGCTGGTGGGTCGCGGCCGCCGCGGCGGTGGTGGTCGCGACGGTGAGCGTGGAGGAGTGGTGGCTGCACCGACCGGACACCCCCGGCCCCGTGCCGATCGCCACGGTCTCCGTCGCCCGAGAGCCGGCCGTCTCGGCCGAGCCGGTGCGACAGGCCATCGAGGCCTACCGGCAGCGCGCCGGTCTGTTCGCCAACAACCAGATGACGTGCGCGGATCTCGCCCCGGGGATGGCGGACGTGGACGACGAGTGGCTGCAGTACATCAAGGCCGCGCCCCCGACCTCTGATCGAACCCTCGCGACAGCAGTCGAAGGCGTGGAGGACGATTTCGAGCGCAGCGGTTGCCCGCGCCCCTGACGTGATGCGCAGGTACGCGGGAGCGTGGTTGTTGCTCGTGCTGGGATTGCTCCCTCTCCCTGGGTTGGCGCGTTCCCAGGGGACGAGTCCGCTGCGCAAGGCGGAGCTGGTGCGGCTGCTCGCGACGGGCGCGCTCAAGAAGCGCGACATCGCGGCACTGGTGCGCCGCAACTGCGTCACGTTCCGGCCATCGGAGCGTGACCGTGCTGAGCTGCGGGCCGCCGGCGCGGACGAGGAGGTGCTCGCCGCCGTCGACCAGTGCCTGCGCGCCCGACTCGCTCGCGCCGCCCCCCCGCCCCCGCCCCCGCCCTCGCGCCCGCCCCCACCCCGGCCCCGGCCCGCGCCGGCCCCTGTCGTGGTGGTGACTCACACACCGGCCGATACACCGGCGGCGGTGCGCGCAGAGCCGCCGCCGCCGGCGCCGCCGCCGCGGCCCGTGATATCGGAGCGGCTCACACAGTTCACGCGCGGCACCGGGTTGCACGGCACGGTCGGCGCCACACTCGGCGAGCCACTGGTGCTCGAGGTGCGCGACACCGCGGGCGCGCCAGTCGCGGGGCAGCCAGTGACGTTCGCCGCGACCGGGGAAGGCACGGTGCAGCCGGGCGCAGTGGAGACCGACCGGTGGGGAGCGGCGCAAGTGCACATCACGCTGGGTGAGCGCGCCGGCCCGGTGGGCATCAGCGCCACGGTGGGCACGTTCACCCGGACGGTCACCGTACACGCCGACCCCGGTCCCACCAGCCGGCTCGAGGTGGAGCGCGACGGGGCGCCCGTGGGAGGAGGCGTCGTGGCGGTGCGATCGCGCGATACGCTGGTGCTGCGCGTCGTGGCGCGCGACGCCTATGGCAATGAGGCGGCGCTGGGCGATTTCACGGCGACCACGAGCGGGTCCGCGATCGCGCTCCGCTCCGCGTCGGCGACGGGCTCGCGTGCAGCCGTCACGCTCGAGTCCCAGCGTACCGGCCGGGGAGAGCTGCAGATCTCCGCGTCCGGGCTCCAGGCGCAGGTCGCGCTGAAGGTGATGCCGCCCGCTCGGCTCAGCCGGCCCTGGGGGGTGGGCGCGCGAGCGGCGTGGCTGGGCGTCAACCATCCGTGGGTCAGGCTCCGCAAGCTGCAGGGCATCTCGGGTGCGGACTTCACCCTACTTGGGCGCCGGACCTTCGGCGGCGGTTTCTCGCTCGCGCTCGCCGCCGGGGTCGGCTCCCTGAGCCTCGACACGACGGCGGGGGGGGGCGGGTCGGTGTCCGCGACGCT
>DATHKX010000028.1:0-7888 GCA_035488835.1 Gemmatimonadales bacterium | reverse complement strand
CGACGGATTCTGCTCGTCGCCCAGGTGTGGATGTTCCTGGTGATCGCGTTGCTGGGTGTCCTGACGCTCACGGGTGTCGTGCAGCCGTGGATGCTCCTGGTGATCACACTCGCGATCGGCGCGGGCAGCGCGATCGATTTGCCCGCCTGGCAGGCGATCATTCCCGAGACGGTGCCGCGGGAGGAGTTACCGGCGAGCGTGGGGCTCGGCACCGTTGCGATTAACATCGCCCGCGCCGTCGGACCGGCCATCGCCGGCGTGATCATCGTCGTCGGCGGACCCGGGCCGGTGTTTCTCATCAATGCCGTGTCGGTGGTGGCCGTCTTCTTCGTCCTGTGGAGATGGCGGCGCGAATCCCACCGTGCCACGCTCCCCGCCGAGCGGTTGGCGTCCGCCATGCGAGCCGGCGTCCGCTATGTCCGCCACGCGCCGGCGCTACGGACGGTCGTCATCCGCACGGCAGCCTTCGTCGGGTTCGCCAGCGCGCTGTGGGCACTGCTCCCGCTGGTCGCGAAGACTTCGTTAGGCCGGGGCCCCGTGGCCTATGGAGCCCTCGTCGGAAGCCTCGGCCTGGGAGGGCTGCTCGGCGCCGCGCTGCTACCGACCTGGCGGAGACGCTGGTCGACGGACGCGATCACGGCGTGGGCGACCGTGGCCTTCGCCGTCGGGTCGCTCGCGCTTGCTTGGGTGACCAACTTCGCCATCCTGGTCGGCGCGATGGTGATCGCGGGCGGCGGCTGGCTCACCGTCCTGTCGAGCGTGATTCTGGCGGCGCAGCGGGGGGCAGCGGAATGGGTCCGAGGTCGCGCGCTCGCGATCTCCACCCTCACCCTGTTCGGATCGATGGCGCTCGGCGCCGTGTTGTGGGGCGTGGTCGCGAACCGGTTCACCATCACCTGGGCCCTCACGGCGGCGAGCGCCGGCCTCCTGCTCGGGCTCGGCCTGATCCCTCGCTTCCGCCTGGCCACTGCGGAAGGCCTGGATTTGGCCCCGTCTCACGACTGGGAGGATCCAGTGGTAGCGGAAGGCGTGGCCGCCGATGCGGGGCCCGTGCTGGTCACGGTCGAATACACCATCGAGCCAGCGCGGCGCGCGGCGTTTGCCGCCGCGATGCGCCGGCTGCTGCGACCGATTCGCCGACGCGACGGGGCCGTATTCTGGGAGCTGTTTGTCGACTCGGCGAACCCGAATCGCTGTATGGAGTGTTTCTTGGTCGAATCGTGGTCGGAGCATCTGCGGCAACACGATCGGGTGACCAGGTCGGACCGCGAGGTGGAGGACGTGATCCGTACGTTCTATGCCGGCGGTGAACGCACCACCCACTACGTCGCGCTGGTCGCCGCCATTTCCCCGACCCGTTAGGCCAGCTCGATCCGCGACACATCGAAGGCCGGCTTGGGGAACCGCATGTCGAGAGCCTCGAGCGTCTCGACGAGAATGTGCGAGACGGCGAAGTTGCGCAACCACTTCCTGTCGGCCGGCACAATGAACCAGGGCGCGGCGGCTGTGCTGCAGCGGGTGAGGGCCTCTTCGTACGCGGTGGCGTAGTCGTCCCACTGCTTCCGGTCCTCGAAGTCGCCTGGCGACAGCTTCCACTGCTTCGTGGGGTCGTGCAGCCGCTCCTCGAAGCGCTGCCGCTGCTCGTCCTTGCTGATATGCAGGAAGAACTTCACGACCACGACGCTGCTGTCGGCCAGGAGCTGCTCGAACCGGTTGATGTGGTCGTAGCGCCGGGACCAGACGTCCTTCGGGACCAGCTTGCGTACGCGTGCCGCGAGCACGTCCTCGTAGTGCGACCGGTTGAAGATGGCCACCTCCCCCGAGGGCGGCGCGGCGCGGTGCACCCGCCACAGGAAGTCATGGTCCGCTTCCTCGGCGGAGGGCGCCTTGAACGACGTCACCCGACAGCCCTGGGGATTGAGGCCTCGCATGACGTGGCGGATCGTTCCGTCCTTGCCCGCACCGTCCATTCCCTGAAGCACCACGAGCAACGCGCGCCGGTGCTCGGCGTACATGAGATACTGCAGCTCGTCGAGGCGCGCGATGGTTTTCTCGGTTTTCTCGACCGCTGCCTCTTTCTGTAGCCCCAACGTCTCGTCGGGATCCCAATCGGCGAGCGTGAGTCGCTTCTCCGGACGGACGATCAGCTTGTCGTGTGGCTCCATCGGGTCACGCTCCAACGAGCGAGTCGCGCCGAAGCTACTGCGCCTCCAGTATTACGCCATGCCGGGAACCCTATCCGGCCTGATCGCCTCTTACGGCTACGCCGGTCTCTTCTTCCTTATCGGCCTCGAGAGCCTCGGGCTGCCGCTTCCGGGGGAGACCGCCCTGGTCACCGCGGCCGCGTTAGCCGGGCTGGGGCACCTCTCGATCTACGGGGTCGTCGCGACCGCGGTCGCCGCGGCCGTCATGGGCGACAACGGCGGGTATTGGATCGGACGGAACGGCGGCATCGCGTTGGTGCGGCGCTATGGGCGCGTCATTCACCTCAACGAATCGCATCTCGAGCGCGCGCGTCGCTTCTTTGAGCGGCACGGACCCAAGACCGTCTTCATTGGTCGCTTCATCGCGCTGCTCCGCACCTGGGCCGCCGTGCTTGCGGGGGCGGCCCGGATGCCGTACCGCACCTTCATGCTCTATAACGCGCTCGGCGCCGTGTGCTGGGCGGTGGTGTTTGGCGGGCTCGGCTATGGGTTCGGCCGCAATCTGCCGCAGCTCGAGCACTACATCGGTCAAGCCAGCTTGGCGGGGGCGCTACTGGTCGCCCTGGTGGTGGGGCTCGTGCTCGGGTGGCGCTGGCTTGAGACGAGCCACCCGCGCGCCGGGACCTTCGTGGCCTCGCGCTTTGCGCGTGGGCAGTACCTGGGGCTCCACCTCACGATCGGGTTGGCCATCAGCCTCGCGGGGCTGTGGCTATTTGGCGCGATCACGGAAGACGTCATCCACCATGACCCCCTCACGCAATTCGACATGATGTTGCTCGAGTGGGTGCACACACGTGCCACGCCCACCGGGTACGCAGTATCCAATGCGATCAGCCTGCTCGGCTCGCCGGTCACGCTGACTATTTTGGGCCTCGGCGTGGGCCTCCTGCTCGCGGCCCGTCGTCAGTGGATCGTGCTCGCCGGCTGGCTCGCTGCCTTCGCCGGCGGCGGCTTGCTGGATGTGGTGCTCAAGCTCGTGATCCGCCGCCCGCGGCCACCCTATGCCGATGCGTTCCTCCACCACTACACGTGGAGCTTTCCGAGCGGCCACGCGATGGGCTCGCTCATCGGCTATGGCATGCTCGCCTACGTGCTCACGCTTCTCTGGATCCACAGCCGCGGCGGGCAAATCGCCGTGGTGCTGGGCGCCGCCCTGCTGGTCGTGGCCGTGGGGCTGAGCCGACTCTACCTCGGACTGCACTATTTCAGCGATGTCGTGGGCGGGTACGCCGCCGGAGTGTTGTGGCTCTCGGCATGCATCTCCGGCGTCGAGGTCGCGCGCCGGAGGGGTGCGGCACCGCCGCCGGCGGGTCGCTCCAAGGGGCTCTAGTCCGGGTGGTGCGAGCCACGCGGTTTCACCTTCTCGCTTATCTTGCGAGGTGGCCCACTGGAGGTGCACTGGCATGACCCGCTCGCTGATCGTGCTGCCGGACGACTCTGCCAAGCCGATCCTGGCGGCGATCGAGGGCGCATCGCAGACGCTCCGGGTCAAGATGTTCGTCTTCTCGGATCCGGCGTTGCGCAGGGCAATCATCGCGGCGCAGCGGCGCGGTGTCGCGGTTCGCGTGATGCTCAACCCTGCCCGGCGCAGCGGCGAGCAGGAGAACGAAGCCGCCCGCGCGGCGCTCGAACGAGCGGGCATCGCCGTACAAGACGCCAACCCTGCCTTCGCTCTCACGCACGAGAAGTCGATGGTGGTGGACGACGTGACGGCGTTCGTCAATTCGCTCAATTGGACGACGAGGAATCTGACCGAGACGCGTGACTATGCCGTCGTCACGACGCGCGGCCATGACGTGAGCGAGATCATCGAGTGCTTCGAGGCCGACTGGCACCGCCAGGCCTTCACGCCGCGCGACAAGAGCGACCTGGTCTGGTGCCCCGGGCCCGGGCGGGATCGCATCTGCCGATTCATCGACGAGGCGAAGCACAAGCTGTTCGTCCAGAACGAGCGCTTCCAGGACACGGTCATCGTCGAGCGCCTGGTCCGCGCGGCGCGACGCGGCGTGAAAGTGCACGTCATGGCTCGTCCGCCTCATACGCTCAAGCGAGAGAAGCTGGTCGAGGGCGTCGGGGGGCTACGCATCATGGACGACGTCGGGATCAAGATCCACAAGCTCAAGCATCTGAAACTCCACGGTAAGATGCTCCTCGCCGACGGGGTGGGCGCCATCGTGGGCTCGATCAACTTCGCGGCCGGAAGTCTCGACGGCCGGCGCGAGCTGGCGATCGAGGTGCGCGACGCAACCGTCGTAGACCGGCTGCACAAAATCGCCGCACACGACTGGGAGCATTCGCATCCGCTGGATCTCTCGGACGCGGGGTTGCTGGCCGATCTCGAGCGGGTCGAGGGCGGCGCGGAGCTGCTCGCCATCGAGAACAAGCGGACAGACGCGGACGACTGACCGTTTCAAGTATCGAAGCGCAATCACCATCACCAGCCGGCGCCCATGCATCCTGTGATGATCCTGCTCATTGGAATGGCCACGATCCTCGCGGGGATCGTGCTGCTCCGCCTCAACGCGTTCCTGGCCCTGATCATCGCTGCGATCGTGGTCAGCTTGCTCGCGCCCGGTGAGCCGGCGCTGAAGATCGCTCGCGTGGCCGAGGGCTTCGGCCGCACGGCCGGCACGGTCGGGATCGTCATCGCGCTGGCGGCGATCACCGGCAAAGCCATGATGGACAGCGGGGCGGCGGACCGGATCGTCAATGGGTTCCTCGCCCTACTGGGCGAGAAGCGAGGCGCGACGGCCCTCTGCGCCACGGGCTACGTACTGTCGATTCCGGTCTTCTTCGACACGGTCTTCTATCTGCTGGTCCCCCTGGCCCGCTCGATGTACCGGCGCACCAACCGCAACTATCTCAAGTACCTCCTGGCGATTGCGGCGGGCGCGGGGGCGACGCACACGCTGGTCCCGCCCACCCCCGGGCCGTTGGCGATCGCCGGCACGTTGGGCGTGGACCTCGGAACCATGGTCCTGGTCGGCATCGTCGTGGCTCTGCCGGCGGCCGGGGCGGGGCTGCTGTTCGCGGGATGGGTCGACCGTCGCATGCCCGTAGTGCCCCGAGCCCCCGCCGGCTCGGCCCCTGGCGCCGGCGCCGTAGAGGCGGCGGCTACGCAGCCACTTCCCGGCCTCGTTCCGTCACTCCTGCCGATCATCCTGCCCGTGCTCCTCATTTCGTCGCACACGGTGGTCGTCTCTATGACGGCGCGACGGGGATCGCACGCAGCGCTGTGGTCGGCGCTGGCGCTCTACACCGCGATCATCGGGAACCCCAACCTGGCGCTGCTCGTGGCCGTGGGGATCGCCATGTGGGTGTACGTGCGGCAGCGCAGGGTCAGCCGTGCCGACCTCGCCGAGATGGTGGAGACGTCCCTGATGAGCGCCGGAGTGATGATCCTGATCATTGCGGCGAGCGGCGCGTTCGGGGTGGCGTTGCAGGCCACAGGGATCGGGTCCGTGATCGAGCGGACCTTCGTGGGGCAGGCGGCCGCGTCGGGAGTGGGCTCCGGCCTGGTCTTTCTATTCCTCGGGTTCGGGGTCGCGAGCCTGATAAAACTCGCCCAAGGCTCGAGCACCGTCGCGATGATCACGACCGCGGCGATGCTGGCGGCGATGCTGCCGGCGAGCGGCCTGCCGTTTCACACGGTGTATGTCGCCACCGCGATTGCCAGCGGGTCGCTCGTCGGGACGTGGATGAACGACAGCGGGTTCTGGCTGTTTTCGAAGATGGGAGGTGTAACGGAGATCGAGACCCTGAAGTCGTGGACCCCGGTGCTGGGGATCGTCGGTCTCACGGCCATGGTGACGACACTGGCGCTCGCCCTGTTGGTGCCGCTACGGTAGCGTTGTCATCATGCGCATGAAGCTCGACCCCCCATCCCTCGACTCGGTGCTCGGTTCGGCGAGCGCCATCGCGGCCGGCCGGCTGGCCGGTGAAGGGCCCGCGGGCCGGCTCCCCCTCACCGCGGACATGCTGCGCGAGGAGCCGAGCGGCAACGTATTCGGCCTGACGCAGAACGTGGGCATGGGGTGGAGCGCCGCGTCACTCCAAGGTCCCCAGTACGTCATCGTCAGCACGCAGGGCGGCCTCCGCAACGAGGATGGCAGCCCGGTCGCTCTGGGATACCACACCGGCCATTGGGAGATCGGGCTCCTGGTGCGGGCGGCGGCCGAGACGCTGCGCGCGGCCGGGGCGATCCCGTTTGCGGCGTACTGCAGCGACCCGTGCGACGGCCGCACTCAGGGAACGACGGGAATGTTCGACAGCCTCCCGTACCGCAACGATGCGGCGGTCGTCATGCGCCGGTTGATCCGCTCGCTCCCCACGGCGTCGGGTGTGATCGGCGTCGCCACGTGCGACAAGGGGCTGCCGGCGACCATGCTGGCGCTCGCGGGATGCCGGGACCTGCCGGGCGTGATCGTTCCGGGCGGCGTCACGCTCCCGGCGGTCGGGGGCGAGGACGCGGGGCAGGTGCAGAGCCTGGGCGCGCGCTTCGCGCGGGATCTCGTGAGCCTCGATTACGCGGCCACGATGGGCTGCCGCGCCTGCGGCTCGGCCGGCGGCGGCTGCCAGTTCCTGGGGACCGCGGCCACGTCGCAGGTCGTGGCGGAGGCGCTCGGCCTGGCACTGCCGCACAGCGCGCTCGCGCCCTCCGGTGAGCCGGTGTGGCTCGAGCTCGGCCGACGTTCGGCGCTGGCGCTGCTCCGGCTCGACGCCCTCGGCCTCGCGCTCAAGGACATCCTGACCCAGCACGCGCTCGAGAACGCGATGCTGGTGCACGCGGCGTTCGGCGGCTCGACCAACCTGCTGCTGCATATCCCGGCCATCGCACATGCGGCGGGGCTCCGGCCGCCCACGGTGGCGGACTGGATCCGCGTGAATCGCGCTACGCCGCGCCTGGTCGATGCCCTGCCAAACGGCCCGCGCGGTCATCCCACCGTGCAGGTCTTCATGGCCGGCGGCGTGCCGGAGGTGATGCTGCACCTGCGCCGTATGGGGTTGCTGCACGGCGATGTACTCACCGCTACGGGCGACACCCTCGATGCGACGCTCGACTGGTGGGCGACGAGCGACCGGCGACAGGCAGCGCGCGCCCGGCTCACCGCAGCTGCCGCGGTCGATCCCGACGACGTCATCATGGGCCCCGACGCCGCGCGTCGCGCCGGGCTGACGAGCACCGTGGTGTTCCCGGTGGGGAACCTGGCACCCGAGGGGGCGGTGATCAAAGCCACCGCGCTGGACCCCGCCGTGGTGGGAGACGATCAGGTGTACCGTCACCGCGGCCCCGCGCGCGTGTTCGTGGACGAGCGCGACGCGATCCGGGCCGTGAAAGGGGTCGGAACCGACCGGCCGATCCGGGCGGGCGACGTGATCGTCCTGATCGGCAACGGGCCGTCGGGCACGGGGATGCAGGAGACCGCGCAAGTCACCACGGCGCTCAGGTATCTCCCCTGGGGGAAGCACGTCGCACTCCTCACCGACGGGCGCTTTTCCGGATTCTCGAGCGGCGCTTGCGTGGGGCACATCGGCCCGGAGTCGCTGCACGGCGGCCCGATCGGCCGGGTGCGCGACGATGACCTGATCGAGATCGTGATCGACCGCGGGGCACTCACGGGCTCGGTCGACCTCGTGGGAGCGGCCGGGCAGGCGCTCGACGCGGACGCGTGCGCCGCGCTGCT
>DATHKX010000027.1:0-3685 GCA_035488835.1 Gemmatimonadales bacterium | reverse complement strand
CCCGGCACGCTGAACGGCGCCGGCCCGTCGCGCGCTCGCAGCCGGAACAGCGCCATCACGGCCCACGAGTCGATCACCAGGACCTGGACGATGGCCAGGCCCAGCAGCAGCTCGAACGTCCCAGTGGCGGCGAGCGCGATGGCGAAGACGGCGATCGCGAGCATCGCCACCCACGGCGTCCCGCCCGCATTGACCCGAGCGAGCGCGGCCGGTGCGAGGCCGTCGCGCGCCAGACCGAACAGCACGCGCGGCGTCACGAACACGTTGCCGTTCAGGGACGCGAGCACCACGAGCAGCGCCAGCCCGGCGACGAGCGCCGCACCCCGCGCCCCGATGAGTGAGTCCATGACGTCCGCGGCCACCAGGTTCGACGCCGCGATCCGCTCGAGCGGCAATACCTGGAGGAACGCGGCGTTGAGCGCGAGATAGAGGACCGCGGTGGCGGCGAGCCCGCCCAGCAGCACGCGCGGTAGCGTGCGGCTCGGATCCACCACCTCGCCGGCGATCTTCGCGAGATCGGGGTAGCCGTAGTAGGTCCAGATGACCGGGTGTGCCGCCAGCGCGATCGCGACCCACACTCCCCACCCCACCGGCGCCCCCGGGAGCGCGCCGTGCCAGCCCGCCCCCGTCCCGCGCGCGAACGCAATCACCACCACGCCGCCCAGCGCGAGCAGCTTCGCCGCGGTCACCATGTTCTGCACCCACCGTCCCGACGCGACGCCCACGAGGTTGATCCCGGTGAACAGAGCGACGAGCCCCGCGCCGAGCGGCGCGATGAGAGCGGGCGGCCAGCCGGAGAGGCGTACCAAGAACTCGCCTGCGGCCACACCGATCGCGGCGATCGCCACACCGTTGGTGCCCAGGGCCTCGACCCAGCCCACCACGAACCCGGCGCGGGGGCCGAACGCTTCGCGCACGAAGGCGTACTTGCCGGCGGCGCGAGGTTGGCGCGTGGTGAGCTCGGCGAAGCACAGCGCACCCAGGAACGCCAGCGCGGCGCCCAGCACCCAGACCACGAAGGTGAGTCCCGGGCTACCGAGTCGCGCCGCCACGATCCCCGGCGTGCGAAAGATCCCGGCGCCGACGGTCATGCCTACTACCATGGCCAGCCCGTCGACCAGTCGCAGCGAGCGTTTGAGGTCGGTCATTCGGCGGGAGAATGTGCACCAAAAAAAGCAGGGGCGCTGCGTGCTCGCGCCCCTGCTGCTACCCTGCGGATGCTTCGTTACGGCCTGCGGCGCGAGCCTCCACCGCTGTTACCACGGTTCCCGCCCCCGCCCCCGTTGCCACCTCCACCACCTCGGTTCGACGGAGCCGCACGCCCGCCGCGGTCACCGCCGCCTGAGGAGCGCGGAGGGCTCACGCTACCGCCACCCCCACCGCCACCGCCGCCGCGCCGCTCGGGCGCGGCCCGCCCGCCGTCACGATTGTCCCCTCCGCTCCCGCCCCCACCCCGCCGCTCGGGCTCGCGCACCGTGGGCGGTGAACGGTCGGGACGGTCGCCGCGATCGCGCACGTTACCACGATCACCCACGTTCCCGCGGTCACGCACGTCTCCGCGATTGCGCGCATCGCCACCAGCGCGCGCCGGGAACCCCGTCGCCCGGTCGCGGCCGTCACGCTGCATCGCATCGCGCGCGCGCAGCGGCGTCGCGTCAGGGCGCCGCCGCGTGACCAGAGTGCCTTCGGGGGCCCGGAAACGCGGACCGATGCCACCGTCAACCGCGTTGGTGCCAGGGCGGTCCTTGAAGTACATCTGCCAGCCAGTGCCCGTGCGCCCGCGGTTGACGAACAGGTTGCGTGGGCGGTTGTAAAAGCCGAACCCGCCGCCGTAGTTCCCCCGATACCCGTAGCCGTAGCCGTAGAAGCCGTAGCCATAGGGCCGGTAGAAGATCGGGTCGTAGCACAGGAACGGATCGTAGAAGAACGGGTCGTAGCACGTGCTGTACAGGCCGTAACCGTAGCGGTAGCGGTACGGCGAGCCCCAGCCGTAACCGAAGCTCAGCGCCGTGTAGTGAGGATAGTACGAGTCGGAGTACGCCCGCGCCGACGCGACCACGTACGTGACGGCGTCGTAGTCGAAGCGCCCCTCGGCGGTCATACGCTGCACCATGTCGAGCAGCGCCGCTTCCTTGTCGTCGCCCGCCTGGCGCGCGTCGAGCACGCGGTAGTCCCAGTGGTCCCCACGCATGAACTCGTCGAACTTGAACGGCGTGGTGGACCGGGCGGCGAGCACCAGGCCCGAGCCTTCGCGATCGTCCACGAAGAACGCTTCGCGATCGCCCCGGCCGCGCACTTCGATGGTCTCGTGGCCGCGCACGAAGTTGTCGTCCGACGGGTCGAGCGGGAACAGCACCCGCACGCGTCCCTCGGCGTCCGCGCGCAGCACGAGCACATAGCCGTCGTCGGCCAACTTCACGTTGACCCGGGCCTTGTCGCCGCGTTCGAAATAGTTGTCGTGATTGAGCCAGACTTTGACCGGCGGATCGTCGGTCGCGGAAACCACCAGCGAGAGCAGCAGTGGAAGCATCATGGGGCCATCCTCTATATACCTAGCCCAGCTAACAGATCAAGAACCATGCCGGTTCTAAGTGGACCGTCCACGCCCCTAAGCCGTTAAGTGCCAGCCGGCTGTGACCCCCCTGGGAGACACGAATTGTCTCCTAGCGAGACGCTTCCTTTCCCGCATCCGGAACGAACAGGCTCTGGCCGAAGCGGCTCCTGCCGTATTCCCCGATCAGTCGCTGGGTCTCGGGAGCGACCAGGAAGTCGGCCAGCGCCTTGCCCCCGGCGACGTTGATGCGCGACGCGTTGCTCGGGTTGAGCTCCAGTACGTGGTACACGTTGTACAGCAGGGAATCGCCCTCGACCATGGGGAGGAGCTGCAGCTTGTCGCGCCACGTCAGATACGTGGCCCGGTCGGTGAGCGTGTACCCGTGCTTTTCGTCGGCCAGCTGGAGCGTCGCGCCCATCCCCTGCCCCGATTCGAGGTACCACCCGCTCCGAGGCGGGCCCGCGAAGCCCGCGCGCTTCCAGAGCAGCTGTTCGCGCTGGTGCGTGCCGGATTGATCACCGCGCGAGACAAAAGTGCCGCGCCGCTCGGCGATCCGCCGGAACGCCGCCACGGGGTCGCTCAGGCCGCGCAGCCCCGCCGGGTCGCGTGCCGGCCCGACGATGAGGAACTCGTTGTGCATCACCATCCGACGGCGCACGAAGTAGCCCGAGTCGACGAGCGCGCGCTCCGCCTCCGGTGCGTGCGACAGCACCACGTCGGCGTCGCCGCGCCGGCCCATGGCGAGCGCCTGCCCGCTGCCCACGGCGATCACCTTCACGGTGTAGTGGGCTTGCCGCTCGAACACGGGCAGCAGCGAGTCGAGCAGCCCGGCGTCGCGGGTAGAGGTCGTCGTGGCGAGGATGACCACGCTCGTCTGAGCGAGGAGAGCCGCGAGAGTCACCATCGCGCTTGCATCTGCACGATGACCCGATTGTTGTCGAGGCTCGTGCCCTGCTCAGTGAAAGCCGTGTACTCGAGCTGCAGCTTGAGGTCGTCGCCCGAGAAGAAGTACTGCACTCCCCCGCCAAAGCCCGTGATCCGGTCGCTCCCCGCGCGGTCGTTCGGGTCGAATTGCTGCACGCGACCGACGAGCTGGACCCGCTTGGGCACCACGCCATAGGCGCCGAGGGC
>DATHKX010000026.1:0-26598 GCA_035488835.1 Gemmatimonadales bacterium | reverse complement strand
ACGGGACCCCCTCGTGCTTGCGCCCGGGAAGTGAATCGCTAATCATGGAGCGCGCCCCACACCCGAACATTTCCCGTAGGAGGAGGCGGCTTCAATGAACCGAGTTCTGCAGTTGGCGATCGCTGTGACGGTAGCGTCGGTCGCGAGCGTCGCGACGGTGGCGGCCCAGAGCGTGCGCTTTGGCGTGGGCGGCGGACTCACCTCGCCGTTGAGCGACTATAAGGACCGGGACAAAACCGGCTGGCATGTGCTCGCCAGCGCCGAGTTCGGGATCCCGCTGGCCCCCGTGGGCATTCGCGTTGACGGCCTGTACGGCCAGACCAAGCACCAGGCACCGCTCGACAACGACGGCAACACCAAGTTGATGGGCGCGCTGGCGAGCCTGGTCTGGAAGATCCCCGTGTCCGCTCCGCTGCTGAAGCCGTACGTGCTGGCGGGCGGCGGCTTCTACAACGTGAAGATCACGATTCCGTCTCAGACGGTGGATACCTCGCAGTCCAAGTTCGCCTACGCGCTCGGCGCAGGGCTGAACGTCGGCGTCGGTGCGCTGCACCTCTTCGCCGAGGGCCGGTATGTCAGCATCCAGACCTCGGGCACGTCCACGAAGTTCATCCCGGTGACTGTGGGTCTCCAGTTCGGCATGTAGATTCGGGAGTGACTACGGTGACGGCGGTGGCGCCGGCAGGCCTGGCGGCGCCGCCGTCCCGTTTCAGGACAGGAACTTCGGCGCCCCCACGATAATCCGGCGGGCGAACGAGACGACGGCTACAGCGTACAGTACCTGCACCGGCCCGCTGCCGAGGTGCAGCGCGAACACGAGGATGCCCCACAGTACGAGCAGCGCGAGCGCGGCCAGGAGCGTGAGATTCATCTGTCAATGCCCCCACGATTTTGCGTGACGGTTCTGGGTGACGTTCTTCCTTGACGTATTCGGTCCACGTAGTATTGTAGTTGAAGGGACGGGGAGACACATTATTGAGCCAACAGCTCGATCGTGGACCCAGATACTGTGACCGATGTCATGCCCCCGCGTGGGGAAGGCAGACGCCATGGTGAGGGACCAGTCATTACTTTCGGGCTTCAATAATCCTCTCCGTTCCGGTCGTACCGGTCGGCCGGGCCGCGTTACAGCGGTGCCGGCCGATCGTGTTTCTGGCGGATGATCTCCCAGAAATACCGCGGCGCCAGCAAGGCCTTCCGTCCCACCACGAATTCGATCGCGAGAATCACCATCCAGACCCCGTACGTGATCGCCACGGCTTCGCGCAGGTTCGGTCGCAGGAACTGCACCAGCCACAGCACGAACAGCACGGTCGCGTCGCGCCAGTCGAACTCCATGTTCGCGAGCACCATCATCGCGAGCCCGGATTGCAGCAGGGTGAGCAGGATTTCGAGCCGCTGGGGCCCGTCAAAGTGGAAATCCAGCCACACCCCGTGATGCCGTAGGCTCGAGTAGCCGTACACCAGCGGGATCATGGCGGCGAGCACCGTCCACTGGTTGATGTTGCTCGACACCATGTTCATGAGCGCCATCGGCGCGCGGGTGACGCGCCGCGCCCAATAGAACGCCGACACCTTCTCCGGGAACTCGGAAAGAAACGGCGCCACCCACTGCACCAGGACGAACTGGCTCACACCCAGCAGCCCCGCCATCGCGAGCATCGACTCGAGGAACGGGTGTGCCGTGACGTACAGCAGCGCACCGCCGCCGCCGAACAGCGCGGCGATGGCGAGCGGACGGCGCCAACCAGGCTGGCGGTACGCCCAGCGTGAGACCGCGGGGGCGTCCGCGACGTGATCGGCGCCGTGCGGGGCGTTTCGGAATAGGACTCCGAGGTAGACGACGTACAGGGTCAGGAGCACCACCGCGTCGACCCAGGTAAAGCTCCGCTTGAAGAGGATCACGACGAAGTACAAGAGCGGCGGCACGAGCCCGACGATCTCGACCGCGTGCTCGCGCTCGAGCCGGATGGCCGGCAGCCGCTCGCGCGCGGACCTGCGGCCGGAGACCGCGAACACGAAGTAGATCATCGGCCACCCGAGCCCGAGCAGCAGGCGAATGGCGCCGGTGAGATTCGCGATCGCCAGGTGCGCGCGCTCGGGCTCTCGCCCGGCGTCCCACGCGATTACCGCTTCGACGGCGAACTCGGGAAGCGTCTGCAGCCAGGCGAGGATCGCGAGCGCGAGACCCTGGGAGATGAGAAACTGCGCGGCTTCCGCACCCCAGGCGACGAGGAAAGCCGACGCGAGAATGCTCGGAAACGTCCACAGCGCGGACAGCGCGGAGCCTCCCGCCGTGGACAGGAAAGCGAGTACCTTTAGTTTCACGTGCGCCGAAGATAGTTCTGCCCCGGAGGCTCAACAAGCATGGGACGCGACAAGATGAAGTCCGCCAGCCTGCACAGCTTCCACGACGAGCACACGGAGCCGCTGCCCCCCGTGCCCGCGCCCGGCACGCGCACGCCGTTCGAGACTCTCGTGCGCGAGATCCTCGACCAGCTCGGCGAGGACCCGAGTCGCGAGGGCCTCCGGCAGACGCCGGCCCGCGTCGAGACGTCCCTCAAATGGCTCACGCGCGGCTACCACATGTCGGTCGCGGACGTGATCGGCGACGCGCTGTACAGCGAGCGGCACGAGAACCTGGTGTGCGTGCGCGACATCGAGATCTACTCGTTGTGCGAGCACCACCTGCTGCCGTTCTTCGGGCGGGCGCACGTCGCTTACCTGCCGAACGGCCGCTTGGTCGGTCTCTCCAAGATCCCGCGCGTGATCGAGGTGTTTGCCCGCCGGCTGCAGGTGCAGGAGCGACTCACCGACCAGGTGGCGGATGCGCTCATGGAAGTGCTCGAGCCGCGCGGCGTCGGTGTGGTGATCGAGGCGTACCATCTCTGCATGATGATGCGCGGCGTCGAGAAGCAGAACTCCAAGACGGTCACGAGCGCCTTGCGGGGCGCCTTGCTCCAGGACGCGAAGACCCGGGATGAATTCCTGCGGCTGGTGTACAGCCGGGGCCCGGGGTGAGCGACGCGTCCCCGACCGCCCTCGCCGGGAAGCTCGCCCTCGTCACCGGCGCCTCGCGCGGGATCGGGCTCGCCGTGGCCGAGCTGCTGCACGCCGCGGGCGCGCACGTGGTGCGGCTTGCCCGTACCCTCGTCGACGGCACGACCGACCGTCGAACGGACCTGCGCTGTGACGTGACCGATCCCGCGGCGGTGGAGCTGGTCGTCGGTCGCGTGCTCGCCGAGCGGGGGATCCCGGACATCGTGGTGAACAACGCGGGCGTCTTCTTCATCAAGCCGGTCGCGGAGACGACGCCCGACGATTTCTCCCGCACGATCGCCGTGAATCTCATGGCTCCCTTTCTCGTGACGCGCGCCCTGGTTCCCCATCTCGGGCGGCGCGGCACCGGTCACTTCGTCACCATCGGGTCCATTTCCGACCATGTCGCGTTTACGGGCTCGACCGCCTACGCCGCCAGCAAGTTCGGCCTGCGCGGCATGCACGAGGTGCTGCGGGCCGAGCTGTCGCGCACCGGCGTCCGCACGACGCTCGTCTCGCCGGGGCCGGTGGACACGCCGATGTGGGACCCGATCGACCCCGACGCGCAGCCGGGATTCACCAAGCGCAGCGCCATGCTGCAGGCGGGCGACGTGGCAGAGGCCGTGCTGTTCGCGGTCACTCGGGCCCCGCGCGTCGACGTCACGGAGATCCACCTGCTGCCGACCGTCTATTCGCTGAGAGGCTAGATGCGGCCCGTTTCCCGTTTGCCGTTTCCCGTCCTGGCATTGCTCGCCGCGCCGTTGGTCGCACAGCAGTCCCTCCCCCCGCTTCCGGACACGACCGGCTTCGGCGTGCACGTGCTCGCCCTGGCCCGCGCGCCCGACAACGCCGTCTGGGTCGGCACCTACGGACAAGGACTCTTCGTCCTGCGGCAGGGAGCGGGCAGCTGGGAGCAGGTGAAACATTCCAGCGACACGACCGGGCGGACGGTTTCCTTCGATTTCGTGCACGCCCTTGGATTCGGGCCCAATGGCGAGATCTGGTACGGCACGGTGGGGAACGGGTGGGGCCTGTCGACCGACGGCGGCAAGACCTGGACCAACTGGGAGCTCAAGCAGCTCGGCCCCGAGTGGCAATACGTCGCCCCCAACGGCATCGTCACGCGGGGCGACACCGTGTACGTCGGCACGGCCGACGGCATCAAGCTGTCCTGGGACCGCGGCACCACGTGGTCGGAGATCACCGACTCGAGCGGGGCGGTCACTGCGCCGCATCCGTGGGGCCGGCTGCGCAGCCAGTACGTGCTGGCGCTCGCCCGCGGCGCCGATGGCAGTGTGTGGGCGGCACATCTCCGGGGGCTCGCCCGCTCGACCGATGGCGGGCGCAACTGGACGGAATACCCCACACCGGTGCGGTGCCCACCCCCCGGCGCGGAGTGCGTCAACCGGGTGCGGGCGCTCGCCCCGGATACCGGGAGTGTCGTCTGGGTGGGGACCGAGCGGGGGCTGTACCGGCTCGATCCGACACGCAGCGCGTGGCTCGACAAACAGGGGAATCCAGCCTGCCCGGTGGGACCCGTGGTGAAGGGCTGCCGCGTGGATCTGCCGCCGGTGCAGGCGCTCGTGCGCGTGGGCGCGGGGCAGGCGTTCGCCGCCACGCGCGACGGCGTGTACGAGGAGGGGGGCGACGCGCTCAACGTGTGCGACATGACGCGCAGCGTCAGCGCGCTGTTGCTGCTCGCGCCGGGGGTTTACGCCGCCGGGAGACCCACCGGCCTGGGGACCTGCCGCATCGATCAGCGACTGACCCTCGTGGGCGTCACCTACCAGGAGCGGCCCGACACGGACTCCCGTGGCACGCGACACACGTGGTTCGGACGGCCCATCGCCCTCACCGACCAGCCGTACATCGACCAGACGTATCGCTACGGCTCGACCATGGGGGGCAACTTCCAGCAGCATCAGGGCGTCGAGTTCAACAATCCGGACGGAACGCCCGTCCATGCGGTCGGCGACGGCGTGGTCGTATTCGCCGGGCCGGCGGAGCAGGGGGCCAATACCGTCGCCATCCGCCACGACCGGAAGCTCAAAGGGCTGTTCATCTTTTCGACCTACTACCACAACGCGCAGCTCCTCGTGTCGGTGGGCCAGCGCGTCAAGGCGGGCGACGTGATCGCCCTGGTCGGCAACACGGGCCGGGCGACCAACGACCATCTACATCTGGAGATCCACGCCGCACCGGTCGACTCCGTACCATTGATCGTGGATCCGAACCAGCGGTACCCGCAGTACACCGTGAACCCGGAGCTCTGGATCCGTCCGCTGCCCGGGACAGGGATCGTGGCGGGGCGGGTGTGGGACGCGCACGGCCGGCCGGCGCCGCAGGTGCGCGTGTACGGGTTGGTCAAGGCGGAGCCGCAGGAGACGCCGTACTCCTACGCCGAGACGTACGGCGAGCACAATCATCCGGACCCGGATTATCGCGAGCACTTCGCCGTGTCGGATGTCGAGCCCGGCGAATACACGATTGCGGTGGCGGTGGACGGGCGGCGCATGACGCGCCGCGTGCGCGTCGAGGCCGACCGCGTCACGTGGGTGGAGTTCGGCTCGGGTGCACATTGAGCTGACGGAGATGCTTCGCTGCCCGGAGGCGCACGAGGAGGGATTCCTCGTGATGTCCACCGGCGAGATGCTCGGACGGATGGTCCGGTCGGGCATGCTCGGCTGTCCGGTATGCGGGAAGGAATATCCGATCGTCAGAGGAGTCGCGCACTTCTCGGGAAAGGGGAAAGGGGAAGCGGGAAACGTCCAGGACGACCGAGCAACGATTCCCGCAACTCTCCAGGCGCTGCTGGATCTCTCCGGCCCCGGCGGCTATGTCCTGCTGCTCGGCTGCGCCGCCCGGCACGCGGTGGGGCTCGCCGAGCTCATGGGCGGCATCCACTTTGTGGGCGTGAACGCACCGGACGATGTGGAAGAGCTCCCGGTGCTGAGCCTGCTCGCCTGCGAGGCCATGATTCCTTTGCGACAGACCGTGGCGCGGGCTGCCGTCGTGGGGCGCGACCGGCTGGGCGCCAGGTGGCTCGCCGAGGCGCGCCGCGTGCTCCTCCCGGGGCGGCGGCTGGTGATCGAGAGCGAGACCGTCACCGCGCCGCCCGGACTCACGCAGCTGGCGCTCGGGCACGGCCTGTTCGTCGGCGAGCGGCGCTGATCAGCCTTCGATGGTCGCCGCCGTAGGATCGGCCTGCGCGTACACCCGATCGATCAGGTCCTTGTAGTTCTTTTCGACCTGGCGGCGCTTGACCTTGAGCGACGGGGTGAGCTCGCCCGACTCGATTGTGAAGTCCCGCTCGATCAGGACGACCTTCTTCGGCATCTCGAACTTGGCGAGGTCACGCAGGCCACCCATCACCTCGCGCTCCATCTTGGCCTGGACGTCCGCCAGCCGGATGAGCTCGGCCGGAGACGCATAGGTCAGGTTGCGCTCCTTGGCCCACCGCTCGAGCTGATCGAAGTTGGGGACGACCAGGATGATCGGGAATTTGCGTTGGTCGCCGAGCACCACGGCGCTCGCCACGAACTTGTTCAACCGCACCGTGTTCTCGATCGGCTGGGGCGCGACGTACTTGCCGCCCGCCGTCTTCAACAGGTCTTTCTTCCGGTCGGTGATCTTGAGGTAGCCATCGGCGTCGACCTCGCCGATGTCCCCCGTATGGAACCAGCCGTCCGCATCGATCGCCTCGCGGGTCTCCGCCGGCTTGTTGTAATAGCCCTGCATGATGTTCGCGCCCTTGGCGAGGATCTCGCCGTCGTCCGCGATCTTGATCTGGACTCCGGGGATCGCCTTGCCGACCGTGCCGAATTTCGGCCGCGCCAGGGGATTCAGCGTCAGCACCGGCGACGTTTCCGTCAGCCCGTACCCCTCGATGACCGGGAGCCCGGCGCTGTAAAAGAACCGTCCAATCTCGGCCGAGAGGGGCGCGCTGCCCGACACGAACAGCTTGATCCGTCCTCCGGTGCGTGCCCGCAGCTTGGAGAACACCAGCCGGTCTGCGATCGCGTGCGTCAGCTTCAGGCCGAGCGGCACCCCGATGCCGGCCAGGCGGTGCGCCGCCCACCGTTCCCCGACGCGCTTCGCCCACTGAAAAATGCCGCGCTTCACCGCGCCACCGGTGTGAGCGTTCTCGAGCACGCGGGCGTAGACCTTCTCGTACACGCGCGGCACCGCGGCGACGATGGTCGGCCGCACTTCCTGGAGATTCTGCGCGAACGCGTCGATCGACTCGGCGAAGTTGATCGTGACGCCCACGTGGAGGAAGTAGTACTCCACCATCCGCTCGAGGATGTGTGACAGGGGGAGCAGCGCGAGACAGCTGTCGTTTTCGCTGACCCGCAGCGTTTCCACGGAGCCGCGCACGTTGGAGCAGATGTTGTCGTGCGTGAGCATCACCCCTTTGGGCTGCCCCGTCGTCCCCGAAGTGTAGAGCAGAGTCGCGAGGTCGGCCGGCCGCACGCCGAGCGCTTCCTCTTTGAAGCGGGGATACTTGGCGGCGGCCGCCCGGCCGCGCGCCTCCAGCTCGGCGAGGGTGTGCACCCCGTCGCCTTCGGCTCCCCCGGTCGCATCGAATACGATCACGTGGCGGAGCGACGGCAACCCGCCGCGCACGGCGCGGATCTTCTCCACCTGGGCCGCCGTCGAGCACACCACCGCCGCCGCGCCCGCGTCGCGCAGAATGTATTCCACCTGATTGGCGGGGAGGGTGGGGTAGATGGGCACGTCGGTGGCGCGGGCACACAGGCACGCGTAGTCGGTCAGGGCCCACTCGAGGCGCGTTTCCGCGAGGATCGCCACCTTGTCGCCCGCCACGAGCCCCAGCTCGCGCAGGCCGAGCGACAGCGCCTGCACCCGCGCCACGGCTTCCTGATGCGTGACGTCGCGCCACGCGCCATCGGCCTTGTAGCGGAACGCGGCCGCATGCGCCCCGTAGGTTTGCACGGCGTCGAAGAACAGCTCGGTCAGGGTACGGGGCGAGGCGCTCATGGCTGGAACCTCACGACGAAAGTGACGGGCGAACCAGGCACCGTGTCTCCCACGGCGCGCCGCGCGATCGCCTGCACGACCACGCTGTCCGGAACGGACGGACCCAGGAGCCGCACTTGCACGAATGCAAACCCCGATGCGCCGGTCGTCACCGTGTCCGTCGTGACGAGCGCATGGGTCGAATCATCAGCGACGAGCGTGACCGGGCCCGCGGACACCGGATCTGTAATCGAGTAGACCACGGGCCGGCCGGCCAAAGGCACCGTCAGCGAATCACCCCCGCTCGCTGATTCGATCGTGTCCGCCACCTCTACCGTGAGGGAATCGGAGACCGAGTCGGCGGACAGCGCAACGGTATCCACGGTCGACGCTCTCGTCGCGAACAGCGTATCCGCGGCTGCCAGCGTGCGAATCGAAACCGCGTTGCTGATCAGGCCGTCTGACCGCGCCAACAGTCGTCCCGTCTGGCCGATGCGGTTCACGACCGTGCGGCCGGTGAGGCTGTCGAGTACGGTGAGGACTGGGGTGCTGTCCGCCGTGGCCCAGACGATGGTCGCGACGACCGAGTCGCCGTGGCCGTCCAGCACGCGGGCGTGCGGGGTGAGGGTGTCGTACTCCTCGAGGCTGTCGGGAGCGGTGACCTCGAGCGCGATGACGCGGCTCAGGTCCCCTGGGCCGAATTTGTTGCAGGCGAGAGCCACCACGAGCAGAAGGACGACACCGCCCGCGCGGCCCCCAGCCGGGGGCCGGCCCGTCAGGGCGCCTCCGCCGCGGCGGCTTGGGTGGGTCCCGAGGCGCCGAGATCGCGCAATGCCTGCGTCGCGTGCTCGATCCATTTCTGCGCGTCGGGTCCCTTGGGGGGGTGCGCCAGGAATGCGCGCAGGTGCTGGGCCGCGCCATCCGGATCGCCGCGCTTGAGCAACAGGAACGCGAGCCCGTAATGCGCGCCCGCCAGCTCGCGGTCGAGCTCCAGCGCGCGACGGTAGTGTCGGATCGCCTCGTCGATGCGCCGCGTCTTGGTGAACGCGATCGCCATGTTCTGGAGAATGCGCGCGTCGTTGGGATGGTCGCGCAGCGCCAAGCGATACGACGTGAGGGCCGCGTCGTAGTCGCCCTGGCGTTCGAGGGCGAGCGCCTCGTTCAGATAGTCGAGGCGCTGGGGATTGATGTCATCGGCGCCCGAGCCGCCGAAGAGGCGGCGCCAGAAACCCATGGGCCGAAAATAGCTTGCGGCCTCGCGACTGTGCAATGTAGCTTCACACCCCATGCCGGCCCCGCCCCCCCGGACGCCCCCGCCCCCACAGCCCCCGCCGGCCCCCCGGCCTCGGAACGCGCGCACCGCCCGCAAGGCGCCGCACGGCGTCCTCGAGGTGGATTGGCCATTTTTCGGCGAGATGTGCCGGGCGCTGGCGCTCAAGATCTTCCGGGAATACGACCCGGACGTGGTGATCGGTATCGCCCGGGCGGGCGTGATCCCCGGAGCGGTGGTGGCGAGTATCCTGCAGCGCGACTTCGCCTCCATGGCCATCACCCGCACGGAGACCGGGGGCCGACCGGTGGTCATCGCCGGACCGACGCGCCTCGTAACCGGGAGGCGGGTGCTGATCGTGGATGAGACCTGCGACACCGGGGCTACCATGAAGCTCGCCCTCAACGCGGTGCGCGAGCTGAAGCCCACCGCCGTCAAAACCGCTGTCTCGTTTAGCACCGGCGAGTTCCGGCCGGACTTCTACGCGCTCGAGACCGACAACTTCATCATTCTTCCCTGGGACCGTGAGGTCATCATCGACGGGGAGATCGTCATGCGGCCCGACTACGCCGTGAAGCTCAAGGAACTCGGCGGTTGATCGACCGGCTGACCGCGGCGCTTACCCGCTCCCGCGCCGACTACACCGAAATCCGCGTCGAACGCACCTGGAGCACCGCCGTGACTTTCCGCGGCCGGCGCCTCGAATCCGCCACCGCGAGCGAGGACCAGGGCGGCTTCGTGCGCGCGCTGCACGCAGGCGGCGGCTGGGGCGTTGCCTCCTTCACGTCGCTCGACCGGCTCGAGGCGATGGTGGCGCGCGCGGGCGAGCTGTCGCGCGCCGTGCCGGTGGAGCCGCCCATCCGCCTCGCCGACGTCCCCCCGCATCACGCCGACGCCCTGCTCGATCTCGACGGCGATGTGCGCGGCGTGCCCATCGCGGAGAAGAAGCGGCTGCTCGAGGCGTACAACGGCGCCATGCTCGGCGTGAGCGACCGGATCATCGACACGCTCGCCGTGTACCGCGACGACGTGAGCGAGTACTGGTACGTGAACTCGCAGGGCACGATCCTCCACGAGCTGCGGCCTGACGTCACGCTCTCCGGGACCGCCGTGGCGCGCCGCGACGGCACGATCGAGAAGGGACTCGAGTCGATCGGGATGCGCCGCGGCTGGAACTCGGTGCAGGACAGGGCCGCCGGGTTCCGCGAGGTCGCGGAGCGCGCGGTCCAGCTGCTCGACGCGCCTATGGTGAAGGGCGGCACCTATCCCGTGATCCTCGACCCCGAGCTGGCGGGCGTGTTCATCCACGAGGCGTTTGGACACCTCTCGGAAGCGGACTTCGTGTACGAGAACCCGCAGGCGCGCGAGATGATGACCCTCGGCCGCCGCTTCGGGAAGCCGGTCCTCAACGTGGGGGACAACGGCGCGGCCCCCGGCTTGCGCGGCACGCTGCCGTTCGACGACGAAGGCACACCCACCCGGGACACCACGCTCATCAAGGAAGGGATTCTGGTCGGCCGGCTGCACTCGCGCGAGACAGCCGCCGCGATGGGCGAGCGCCCAACGGGCAACGGGCGCGCGATATCGTTCCGGCACGCGCCGATCGTGCGCATGACGAACACGTACATCGCGGGCGGTCGGGGAAGCTTCGAGGACCTGATCGGGGACGTGAAGCTCGGGGTGTACGCATGCGGCGCGTTCGGCGGCCAGACGATGCTCGAGAATTTCTCGTTTACGGCGGCCTACGGCCGCATGATCCGCGACGGGCGGGTGGCGGAGCTGGTGAAGGACGTCGTGCTCGCGGGGAATCTGTTCCAGACGCTCGACCGCATCGATCACATCGCCGCTGACTTCCGCTGGAATCAGATGGGCGGCGGTTGCGGCAAAGCCGGCCAGTTTCCCCTCCCCGTCACCGAGGGGGCACCGCACGTTCGCATTGAGGAGGCGCTGGTCGGCGGAGACGTGGCGCCATGATCGCGCAGCTCATCGAAGCGGCCCGGCGCCGCGCGGACGGCGGCGCCGATGCGCTGTGGCGTCGCTTCGAGCGCACGACGGTCGCGTTCGAGTGGGGGCGGCTCAAGTCGGCCGGTACCACCGAAGAAGCAGGAGCGAATCTCCGGGTGCGCTACCGCGGGCGCGTTGGGGTCGCGGGAACCACCGCCACCGATGCTGCGCCCGACGAGCTCGTCGCTCGTGCGCTCGCGTCGGCCGAGCTGGGCGAGGAGCTGGACCTCGCGTTTCCGGCGCAGGCTCCCCTTCCGCCGCTCACCACGTTCTTCGACCGAGCAGCGAATGCCCCCCTCGACGACCTGATCGGCATCGGGCGCTCGCTCCTGGCCCGGCTCGAACGTGACGGATGCCGGGTCAACGTCTCGATCGAGCGCGAAACCACGGCGACGCGGGTCGCCAACACCGCGGGGGCCGGCGGCGAGTATCGCGGCACGGGATGCGGTGTGAGCGCGGACGTCTGGCGCATCGCCGGCGACGACGTGCTGGTGGTCTCGGATGCGTTCGAGGGAGCGGATCTTCCCTCGGACGAGGCGCTGGCGGCCCTGGTCGTCTCGATCAACGCGCGGCTCGATCACGCGTTGCGCGTTGTCGCACCGCCCGAAGGTGCCCTCCCCGTCGTTTTCACTCCCGCCGGCCTGTCCGCTCTGATGCTTCCCGTGACACAGGGCTTGTCCGGGAAGGCGGTGCTGCAGGGGATTTCCCCCCTCGGGGCGAAGGTCGGGGAGCAGGTGTTCGACGCTCGGGTCTCGCTCACCGACGATCCCCTGCGCGTCGGTCGCACCGCGTCTCGCCCCCTGGACGATGAGTGCGCGCCCTCCCGGACCACGTGTCTCGTGGAGCGAGGCGTCGTGCAACGGTTCATCTACGACCTCGAGACGGCGGCGCGTGCGAAGACCAAGAGCACGGGACACGGGGCGCGCGGGATCTTCGGGAAGCCGGTGCCGGCATACACCAACATCGTCCTGAACGACGCGGGGGCGCGGCCTGCGCCCCTACAGTTGGGCGGCGGTCTCCTGGGAGAGATCCCGGAAGGCCTGTTGGTCGACGAGCTGATCGGGGTGGGGCAGGGGAACGTGACGGGTGGAGCGTTCAGTCATCCGGTCGCGCTGGCGTACCGAATCGAGCGGGGGGAGATCACGGGTCGCGTGAAGGACGCCGCGGTGGCGGGGAACGCGTACGAGTTGTGGAAACGGGTCGCCGGCTTCGGAAACGACGCGCGCTGGACCGGGTCCCGTTGCGCGCCGTCGGTGCTGTTCGAGGGGGTGAGCGTCGCCCGCCGCTAGTACGCGAGGACGCCCGTTTGAGCCATCATCTTCCACTGCGTCCCGACCTGCGTGTAGATCTTGCAGGTCCGTCCCTTCCAGTGCTGCTCCATGCCGGTCTGCTTGTGCCGCCACAGTGTGTCGATGTCCACCACCGCGAACGCCCCGTCGCCTTCGGCAGAGACGACGATCTTCCTGATGTCGCGGCGGTTGTGCAGCAGGGTGTGGGTGTCGAACAGCGCTTGCCACCCGCGTTTCCAGCGCTCCGCGTTGAAACGACCCCACACCATGACCCACGTCATCGGATCGTGCGACTGCGCGGTGGGAGGCCAGGGCCAGACCATGGCCGGGTGAAAGCAGGAAACCAGGAGGTCCGCATCCTGGGTGTCCCAGGCGCGGGTTTCCCGCTGGACGATTTCGCGGATCGGCTCTTCGCCTTGAGTCAGCGGCTACTTCGCCCCGAGCGCCTGCTCGTACCCCGTCCCTTGCGTCATCCGCTCGTACACCTCGTTCAGCGTATCGGGAGATGCGGACAAGAAGCGGCACCGCTCGTCGTTCCGAGACCGGCACTCGACCTCCATCACGGCGACGGGCTCCCCCGACAGACGGCCGAAAAAATCCGCGAGCATGCCCGAGGAGAAGAAGCACATCGGCTCCTGAGCGCTCCCGGGGGCTGCTTCGGCCCAGTCGCTCGAGTCCACGACGAGCGCTGCATTGCCGAGCGGCGCGACGCTGACCGAGCCCCACCCCGTCGCGCGGAAGAACGCGGACAGGACGTCATTCAGCCGGCCGGCGTCGAGGTCGTCGGGCCGCGCGACGCCCGTCTCGGCGGGCAGCCAGTCGCAAAACGCCTGAAACACGCCTGCGCCGGCGGCGAAACCGACTTCTTGCAGGATGGGGACGGTGAAGTCGGGCGCATCCCGGAGCAGACTGTCGTGCAGCTGCCGCAGGGCGGTGCGCCCGATCGTGAGGGCCTCGGTCGCGGCGGCGGGAGCGGAGGGCGCGGTCATCTGGGACGGCAACTTAGGGTTTGGCCCGTGCGCGGCGCAAGAGTTCCGCCTCGTCGATGATCGGGATGCCGAGCGTTTTCGCCTTCTCGAGCTTCGACCCCGCGTCCGCACCGACGACGACGGCCGTCGTCTTCTTCGACACACTGTCGGCTACGTGCCCGCCCGCCGCCTCGATCAGCTCGGCCGCCTTCGCGCGGGAGAGCGACGGCAGGGTTCCGGTCACCACGTAGGTCTGTCCTGCGAGCGGGCCACCCCCCTCCCCCTCGACCACGGTCGGCTCGGTGAAGTTCAGTCCGAGCTTGTCCAGGCGCTCGAGCAGCTTGCGGTTCCGAGGCTCGTCGAAGAACCCCGCCACGGCCTCGGCGATCGCCGACCCGACCCCACGGATCTTGCTGATCTCTTCGGGCGAAGCGTTCCGGAGCGCTTTCATGGTGCCGAAATGGCGGGCGAGCAGCTTCGCCACCTGCGCACCCACGTGGCGTAGCCCGAGCGCGTTGAGTAGCGTCGAGAGCGGCTGCTGCTTGGATGCCTGGATCGCGTCGACGAGCTGCTGGGCCGATTTCTCCGCGAACCCTTCGAGCGTGAGCAGCCGCGCCGGCGTCAGCTCGTACAGATCGGCGACGTCCTTGATCAGCTTGGCATCGAGCAGCGCGCGCACCCGCTCGTACCCCAGGCCGCGGATGTCCATCACGGCGGCGAAGTGGACGATGCTCTCGAGGATCCGTCCCGGGCACGAAACGTTGGAGCAGTACGCCATCACCTCGTCCGCCGGGTACTCGACCTTCGCGTGGCACACCGGGCAGCGCTCCGGGGGCTTGAACTTCCGCTCCTTCCCGGTGCGGCGCTCGCGCACGGGCCCCAGCACCTGCGGGATGACCTCGCCCGCGCGGGTGACTTCCACCCAGTCGCCCTCGCGAATGTCCTTCGCCTCGATCAGGTCGAAGTTGTGGAGCGTGGCGGTGGTGACCGTGACGCCCCCGATCTCCACGGGCTCGAGCACGGCGTACGGGTTGAGCGCGCCGGTGCGTCCCACGTTGATCCGGATCTCTTTGAGCTTGGTGATCTGGACCTCGGGTGCGAACTTGCGCGCGATGGCCCAACGCGGCTCGCGGTTCCCCACCGTGCCCAGCTCGGCGTGCAGCGTGAGCGGGTTGACCTTCACCACCACGCCGTCGGCGCCATAGTCGAGGGTGGGGAGAGCCTGCTCGAGCTTGGCGATGTCCGTGTTGGCGTGCGGCAGGTCGGGGACGAGGGTGTGGTGCTCCTCGACCGGGAATCCCCACGCGGTGAGCTGCTCGAGCAGGTCGTGCTGCGTCGCGACGGGGAGCTTCTGGCCGGGCGCTTCGACGTGGAAACAGAAGATCCGCAGGCCGCGGCTGCGGGTGATCTTGGGGTCGAGCTGGCGCAGCGCTCCCGCGGCGGCGTTCCGCGGGTTCGCGAACGTGGGCTCGCCGGCCTGCTCGCGCTCGCGGTTGAGCTCGGCGAAGCGCGACTTGGAGAAATAGACCTCGCCGCGCACCTCCATCAGCTTGGGCCAGGCCTTGCCCGTGAGTCGCAGCGGGACGTCGACCACGGTGCGGAGGTTGGCGGTGACGTCTTCTCCCACCAGGCCGTTCCCGCGGGTGGCGCCGACGACGAACAGCCCCTTCTCATAGGTGAGACTCACCGCGGCGCCGTCGATCTTCACTTCGAGCGTATACCCGGCGGTGCGGACCTCCGGGACCAGCCGGGCGTTGCGATTCTCCCATTCGGCGAGCTCCGTCTCGTTGAAGGCGTTGGCGAGCGACAGCATGGGTACCAGGTGGCGGTGCTTCTTGAACGCCGTCGCAGGCTCCGCGCCGACGCGCTGCGTGGGGCTGTCGGGGGTGCGGAGCTCGGGATGTTTGGCCTCGAGCTCCTGCAGCTCGCGAAACAGGCGGTCGTACTCGGCGTCGGACATCTCCGGCTTGTCGAGTACGTAGTAAGCGTGGTTGGCGCGCTCGATGAGCCGCCGCAGCTCGGCGGCTCGTGCGGCAAGACGCTTCACCGACCTTTGGCTTCCTCTTGAATGACGGCCATCGCGACGCCGACCAGCCGGTCGAGCTCGTCGGCCGAGGCGCGCGGCAGCAGCCCTTCGGCCCAGGCGCCCTCGCGCTCGCCGAACGCCGCGAGCAGGCGGCGCAGGAACGACAGCAGCGCGACGCGCTCGAGCTCCATGCGCCGCATGGTCTCACCGGTCTCTTGCTGCCGCTGCGCCAGACGCTCGTAGCGGTGCGCGTTGCGCAGGGCCTGCGCCGTGATCGAGGCGACCACCTGCACGAATCGCACATCCTCGTCGGAGAACGTGGGGCCGTCGCGGAAGGTGCGCAGGAAAATCGCTCCGATCGCCACACCCCTCCAGGTGATCGGCACCACCGTGATGGACTTCACGCGGCGGCTGATGAGCTCGCCCTTCACGTGCTTCAGGCTCGGATCGGTGGCCGCGTCGGGGATGAAGACCGTCTCGCCGCCCTGCATCGCGCGCTTCAGTTCGGGGTAGCGCTCGAGGTCCACCACGTAGTTGCGAATGGTCGGATCTTCGTAGGAGGCGACCAGCCGCACGGACCGGCCGCCGCGCTCGGCGAGAAAGATCGAGCAGCGGTCCAGCCCGAACGCCTCGCCGAGCTTGCGTGCAATGCCCTGCAGGATGTCGATGAAGTGGAGCGAGGTGGAGACTTCCTTGAGGATCTCGATGATGGCGAGCAGATGCTTGCGCTCGCGCTCGAGCTCGGCAACGCGCGCCTCGAGTGCGGAGGGGAGAGTCATGGCATAGTTTGCGTCCCCGGCGGATGCGGCGTCAAGTTGCCGCGCGCGTGCGCGCGCGATAGCTTCGGAGCCCATGCGATCGCTCATCCTCGCCGTTTGCGTCGCTGCGCCCGCGCTCGCCGCGCAGGGGCGCCCGAGTCCCGCGCCGCCGCCGCTCGGCGCCTGGACGCCGGTGCCGGAGTTGCCGGGCATGGGCCGCCCGGTCGACACCGCGACCGTCGCCGCGCGGCGGCGCGTGCTGCTGGCCCGCCTCGGCCGCGGCGTCGCGCTGGTGCCCGCGGCCCACGAGCGCGAGCTCGAGCGCGACTACGTGCAGGACAACGACTTCCGCCAGAGCAACACGTTCTTCTATTTCACCGAGCTCGAGACCCAGGACGCGTGGCTCCTCCTGGTGGCTGGCGGCGCCGGCGAGACCGTGCTGTTCCTGCCGCCGCGCGATCCGCTCCAGGAGCGTTGGACCGGCCTGCGCCTGGGGCCGGACACCACGGCGGTCCGGCTCACCGGCATCGCGCGCGTCCTCCCCACCGACTCCCTCGACCCGGTGCTCTCCGCCGCGCTGGTCCGCGCCCGCGGTCCCCTGTACGTGCCCCTCGACCAGACCACCCGCGACGAGCCGCGGTTCCGCGACCTGCTCTTCTCGGGGCGCGACGTGCGCAACCTGCGCCCCAGCGCGGACTCGATGCGACTCGTGAAGGACGCCGACGAGATCGGTCGCATGCGAAAGGCCGTCGACATCTCGGTGCTCGGGCACGTCGCGGCGATGCAGGCGGCCCGCCCGGGCGCGCGGGAGTACGAGATCGAGGCGGCGCTCGAGGCGGAATTCCGGAGGAATGGCGCCGATCGCGTGGGCTATCCGTCCATCGTGGGCAGCGGTCCCAACAGCACCACGCTCCACTACGACGTCAACCGGCGCCAGACGCGGGACGGCGACCTGATCGTGGTGGACGCGGGGGCGGAGTGGGGACAGTACACCGCCGACGTGACCCGCACCTTCCCCGTGAACGGCAAGTTCACGCCGCGCCAGAAGGCGATTTACGACCTCGTGCTGGCGACCCAGCAGGCTGCGTTCGATTCCACCCGTCCCGGCACGACCATCGCGCAGCTCAACCGGGTCGCGCGCGACTACATGCGCACGCATTCCGGCACGCTGTGCGGTGCGCAGACCTGCGACGCCTACTTCATTCACGGCCTGTCGCACTGGCTCGGCATGGACGTGCACGACGTGGGCGACTACAGTACGCCGCTCAAGGCTGGGATGGTGCTCACGATCGAGCCCGGGATTTACCTGGCGCAGGAAGCGCTCGGCGTGCGGATCGAGGACGACGTGCTGGTGACGGCGACCGGGGCGGAGTGGCTCTCCGCCAAGGCGCCGAAGACCACAGCGGAGATCGAGCGCCTGATGGGACGGCGCTAGGTCTCGTCTTTCTCGCCTTTGATGTCTGCGAGGACCTGCTTGGCCTCCTGCTTGTACTCGTGGTCGAGCACGTCGGCGATCGGCAGCGGGTCGATTGCCGTGAACTCCTCCCGTGCCTTGGAGTACTTGCCGACGTCGACGTACACTTCGCCGAGCTCGAGGCGGTGGAAAATGTTCTGCGGCTTCAGGGCGACAGCCTTCTCGAGGTACCGCTGTGCGTCTTCCCAGTTGCCTTTGTCCAGGAAGCCGCCGCCGAACAACGTCTTGGCGAAGAACTTCTGGAACCCCGACAGCCGCTTGACCTCGGCATGCCACGCCCCCATCAGGTGATTCGCGCCGTCGTGCGTCGAGTCGAGCTCCAAGGCTTTCATCCCTTCGTCGTAGATGAGCTTGGCGAAGCGAACCCGCTCTTTGCCTCCCTTGGTGCGCGACAGGCGGCCCATGGCCTGGGCGACCGTGAAGTGCCCGTCCGCCCCGTTGGGATTCACGCGCACCGCGGCCTCGCCATACGCCCGCGCCAGGACGTAGAGGCTGTCGCGGACCTGTTTCGAGGAGTCGTCCTTCCCCTCGATCTGCTTCGCGATGTCGACGGCCTCGCGCCCCGCCTTCCACAGGGCGGCGTAGTTCGTGGAATCGTGAGCGAGCGCGGCGCGATAGTGCCCCAGGGCCTGCTGCGGCGCGAGGGCCGCGTGCGCGCTGTCGCCGAGCGCGATGTGCTCTGCCACCGTGGGCTGCGCCTGGGCGGCGAGCAGCGCGGGAACGGCGAGACAGATCAGCAGGGACGCGGGACCGCGCATCGAGGACTCCGTAAGGAGGGGGGCCGATAATGTTGGTCGTGCCGCTCATCGAGCGCAAGCGCGACGGCGGCGCCCTCACGCCAGAGGAGTGGTCCGCCCTGGTCGCCGCGTACACCGCGGACCGCATCCCCGACTACCAGATGTCGGCGCTGCTGATGGCGGTGCTGCTCCGCGGGCTCGAGCGCCAGGAGCTCGCCGCCCTCACCGACGCGATGCTCGCTTCGGGCCAGCGGCTTTCATTCGACTCGTGGGGAACACCGCGCGTCGACAAGCACTCGACGGGCGGCGTCGGCGACAAGGTATCGCTGGTGCTCGCGCCGCTCGTCGCCGCGTGCGGCGTGGCCGTGCCGATGATGTCCGGACGCGGCCTGGGCCACACCGGCGGCACGCTCGACAAGCTCGAGGCCATTCCCGGGTTCCGCACGGGACTGTCGCTCGCCGAGGCGAAGGCACAGGTGATGAAGCTGGGGTGCGCGATGATCGGGCAGACGCCCGAGATCGCCCCCGCCGACCGCCGGCTGTACGCGCTGCGCGACGTGACGGGCACCGTCGCCGCCATTCCGCTGATCGCCGCCAGTATCATGTCGAAGAAGCTCGCCGAGGGGCTGAACGCACTCATCCTCGACGTGAAGCGGGGGAGTGGGGCGTTCCTCACCAAGCTCGAGCAGAGTCTCGAGCTCGCGGAGACGATGATCGCGCTCGGCGAGGACCGCGGCTGCCCCACGGTCGCGCTGCTCACTGCCATGGACCGCCCGCTCGGGCGCGCCTGCGGCAACGCCCTCGAAACCGAGGAAGCGATCCTCGCGCTGCGCGGCGAAGGGCCGGGGGATCTGATGGAGGTGACTTATGCCCTGGGCGTCGAGATGCTGCTCGCCGCCGGCGTGGAGAAGACGTCGAAAAAGGCGCGCCAGCGTCTCGAGAACGCGCTCGGATCGGGCCTCGCCGCCGAGAAATTCGAGCGGGTGATCGAGGCGCAAGGCGGCAACCCCAAGGTCGTCGAGGATGCGTCCGTGCTGCCGCAGGCGCAGGAGGTGGAAGTGTACAACGCGCCCCGCACGGGCGTGGTCCAGCGCGTGGAGCCGAAGATCATCGGCCGGGCCGTCGTCGCGATGGGCGGCGGGCGTCTCGCGGTCGACGATGCGGTGGATCCCACGGTCGGGTTCGTCATCACCGTGAACCCGGGGGATAAGATCCCGGCGGGAGAGCCGATCGCCTCGGTGTTCGCGAAGGATCCGGCGGGTATCCGGCTCGGGTTCGAGGCGCTGCAGCAGGCGATCGTGATCGGCGACAAGCTCGCCGAAAAGCCGCTGCCGTTGATCTCCCATCGCGTGACGAAGGACGGCGTCGAGGAGCTGAAGCGCTAGACCCTAGATGTCGAGGTTGCGCACGAACTTCGCGTTTTCCTCGATGAACTTCCGCCGCGGCTCCACTTCGTCGCCCATCAGCGTCTCGAACAGCGTCGACGCTTCAAACGCGTCCTCCATGGTCACCTTGAGGAGAGTGCGGCGCGCTGGATCCATGGTGGTGTTGCGCAGCTGGTCGGGATTCATCTCCCCGAGCCCCTTGTACCGCTGGATCATGGCGTTTCCATGGCTCGCCCCGGGCTCGCCGTTCGTCAGCCGCTTCACATAGGCGTCGCGCTCCTTCTCGTCGTAGGCGTAGAACTCCTCCTTGCCCTTGGCGACGCGGTACAGCGGCGGCTGCGCGATGTAGATGTACCCGGCGTCGATCAGGAACTTCATCTCCTTGTAGAAGAACGTGAGGAGCAGGGTACGGATGTGGGCGCCGTCCACGTCGGCGTCCGTCATGATGATGATCTTGTGGTAGCGCGCGTCGTCGAGCTTGAAATCCTCGCCCACACCCGTGCCGATCGCCGTGATGATCGTCCGGATCTCCTCGTTGGACAGGATCTTGTCGATCCGGGCCTTCTGCACGTTGAGGATCTTGCCCCGTAGCGGGAGGATCGCCTGGAAGCTGCGGTCCCGACCCTGCTTGGCCGACCCGCCGGCGGAATCGCCCTCGACGAGATACAGCTCCGTGAGCTTCGGATCAGAGACCGAGCAGTCGGCGAGCTTCCCGGGCAGCAGTCCGCCCTCGAGCCCGCTCTTCTTACGGACCAGCTCTCGCGCCTTGCGCGCCGCCTCGCGCGCCCGCGCCGCGCTCACCGCCTTGGCAATGATGGTGCGCGCCACGCTCGGGGTCTTGTCGAAGAACTCGCCCAGGGCGTCGTTGACGACGGTCTTCACGATCCCCTCGACCTCGGAGTTGCCGAGCTTGGTCTTGGTCTGCCCCTCGAACTGCGGGTCCTTCACTTTGACATGCAGCACGGCGGTCAGGCCCTCGCGAATGTCGTCCCCCGTGAGGGTGAACTCTTCCTTCTTGAGGATGCCGTCCTTCTTCGCCCACTCGTTGATCGTGCGGGTGAGCGCCGCGCGGAATCCCGTGAGGTGCGTGCCGCCTTCGTGCGTGTTGATGTTGTTGACGAACGAGAACGTGTTGTCGTTGTAGCCGTCGTCGTACTGGACCGCGCCCTCGACTTCGACGCCTTCTCGCGTCGTCTCGAAGGTGATCGGCTTGGGGTGGAGCGACTTGCGGTTGCCGAGCAGGTATTTCACGAACTCGGCGAGCCCCCCCTTATAGAAGAAGGTCTCCTGCTTGAGCTGCCCCTTGCGCTCGTCTTTGAGCGTGATCGTGAGGGCCTTGTTCAGAAACGCGAGCTCGCGCAGCCGGTTCGCCAGCGTGGCGTAGTCGAAGCGCGTCTCGGTGAAGATCTGCGTGTCGGGCTTGAACCAGACGGTTGTGCCGGTGCCCTTCGCCTTGCCGATGACCTCTAGCTTCGTCTTGGTGTCACCCCGCTCGAACGCCATGTGATGGCGCTTGCCGTCGCGGTCCACCCATACCTCGAGCTTCTCCGACAGCGCGTTCACGACCGAGACGCCGACGCCGTGCAGCCCGCCCGAGACTTTGTACGTGCTCTTGTCGAACTTGCCCCCGGCGTGAAGCACCGTGAGCGCCACCTCGACACCGGGCTTCTTCTCCGTCTTGTGGATGTCGACCGGGATGCCGCGGCCGTTGTCCACCACCGTGATCGCGTTGTCGGCGTGGATAGTGACGTCGATCTGCGTGGAGTAGCCGGCGAGCGCCTCGTCGACCGAGTTGTCCACCACTTCGTACACGAGGTGGTGGAGCCCCCGTCCGGACACCGATCCGATGTACATCGCGGGGCGTCGCCGCACCGCCTCCAGGCCTTTCAGGACCTGGATCGAGTCGGCCTGGTAGTCGCCGTTGCCCTTGTCCTTCGATGCTCGGGGTTTTGCCTTCGCCATAACGCTCTACTGTGAGAGAAGCCAGCGGATTGACTTGATTCGACCGGCGCCGCGGCCGGCGTTGATCGCCGCCATGATCTGCGGCCCCATGAGCTGCAGCTCGGTCATCCAGGCGCTCGTCGCGACCCGCACGAACAGCGTGCCGTCGGGGGTCACGCTCTCGGGTGCCGTGACTCGGGCGATCTGTGGGCCGACCAGCCCGGGCCAGTCGGGAATGACCTGCGCGTGCGCGAGCCGCGTGGCGAGCCCCGACTTGGCGAGGTAGCTGCGCAGGGCCTCACCCACCGCCGTGGGTCGTTTCCCTCTGCTCCCCCCGCGCTCAGCCATCGGGTTTCCCCCCCCTACAAGAAGCGCCACGGGGTGCCCCGTGGCGCAGCGCGGCGGCGCCGCGAGTGCCTCAGATAACCCAATAAAAATACCCAGAAGTTATTGTCGTGGCAAGACTTACTCTCACCGGCCGCGGAAGCGAGGGGGCCGCTTCTCGAGGAACGCCGCCAACCCTTCCTTCATGTCCTCGGTCGCCGCGAGCAGCCCGAAGTGATTGGCTTCGAGCAGCAGTCCCTCGTCCAGGGTCATCTCCAGCCCCTGGTCCACCGCCTCCAGGGCGAGGCGCACCGCGAGCGGGCCCATGGCGAGGATACCCCGCAGCGTCTTCTCCGCCGTCGCGAGGAGGTCCCCCGCCGGGACGACCTGGTTCACAAGGCCGATGCGATAGGCTTCCTGCGCGTCGATCATGTCGCCCGTGAGGATCAAGCGCAGCGCGTTACCCTTGCCGACCAGGCGCGGCAGTCGCTGCGTCCCGCCGTAGCCCGGGGCGATGCCGAGCTTGACCTCAGGCTGGCCGAACTTCGCGGCGTCGCTCGCGATTCGCAGGTGACACGCCATGGCGAGCTCGCAACCGGCGCCCAGCGCGTAGCCGTTCACAGCCGCGATGATGGGCTTGCCGCACGTCTCGAAGCGCCGCAGCACCGCCTGGCCGCGCAGCGCCCGTGCCTTCCCGTCGAACGGACCCTGTTTCACGAGGTCTCCGATGTCCGCCCCCGCCACGAACGCCTTCTGCCCGGCGCCCGAGAGGATCGCGCCCTTGATCGCGTCGTCGGTGGCCACGCGCTCGGCCGCGTCGGCCAGCTCGTGCACCACCTGATCGTTCAGCGCGTTCAGCTTGTCGGGGCGGTTGATGGTGATGAAAGCGATGGCGTCGCGGACATCGAACAGGAGAGTTTGGTAGCTCATGGCGACAATCCTAACCCGAGAACGCGGAATGCGGAATTCGGAATGCGGAATGTAAGTGGAGGATCGAGCTGCTGAGCGAACCTCCATTGCAATTCCGCATTCCGCATTCCGCATTCCGCACTCCGCATTAGGTTCATCCCCATGCCCGTGCAAGCGATCGCCTGGTCTCCTTCCGGCGCCGTGCGGATCGTCGACCAGCGCGCGCTGCCCGAGGCGAAGATCGAGCGGGATCTGGAGAGTGGGGAAGCGATGGCGGACGCGATCCGCACGCTGCAGTTGCGCGGCGCGCCGCTCATCGGGATCGCGGCGGCGATGGGCCTCGTCGCGGGGACGCGGGAGCTGCGGGCGGCGCCGCGCGACCGCTTCCTGGCGCGCCTCGACGACCTGGCGCGGTTACTCGGGGCCACGCGGCCGACCGCCGTGAACCTGCGCTGGGCGCTCGACCGCATGGCGCGCGTCGCGATGGAGACGCCGGGCAACTGGGGAAGCGCCGCCATCTGGGAGCGGCTCCAGGCCGAAGCAACGGCCATCTGGGAGGAAGACCGCGCCATGTGCCGGCGGATCGGCGAGGCAGGGCTGCCGCTCATCCCCGACGGCGCGAAGGTGCTCACCCATTGCAACGCGGGTGCGCTTGCGACCGGCGGGATCGGGACGGCGCTCGCGCCCATCTACCTCGCCCATGACGCGGGGCGACGCGTGCACGTGTTCGTCGACGAAACGCGGCCCGTGCTGCAGGGCGCCCGGCTCACGGCCTGGGAGCTGGTGCATGCCGGGATCCCTTGCACCGTGATCGTGGACGCCGTCGCGGGGTCGCTCATGCGCCGGGCCCAGGTGGACCTCGTGATCGTCGGCGCCGACCGCATCGCGGCGAACGGCGACTTCGCCAACAAGATCGGCACGTACTCGCTGGCCGTACTCGCGCTGCACCACGGCGTGCCGTTCTACTGCGCGGCGCCCTCCACGACGATCGATGCCGCGCTCGCCGACGGCGAGGGAATACCGATCGAGCAACGTGGCTCGGACGAGGTGAAAACGGTCGCGGGGCGGCCCGTCGCGCCGGCGGCAGCCGACGCGCTCAATCCCGCCTTCGACGTGACGCCGGCGCGGTACGTGACCGGGTTCGTGACCGACCGGGGTCTCGAGCAGCCGCCGTTCGGGGATGGGGAGGGAAGGGGAGGGCGCCGGTGAGAGGCCCTTGGAGCAGGCGCGACGCCAGGAGGTATAATTAGGGGATGAACGCGGGAACCAAGTTCGCCATCGGCGCTGTGCTGATCGTCGGGTCGGTCGGCTACCTCATGGCGTCGGGCGTGAAGCAGACGGGCCAGTACTTCCTCACGCCGACGGAGCTGACGCAGAAGATCGCGGCCGATCCCTCCTTTTATGACGTCGGCATGAAAGTCGGGGCCCACGTCGTCCCGGGCACCGTATCCAAGGACGTCGCCACCCAGACGCTACGCTTCCAGGTGACCGACGGCAGCGCGCGCTATCCGGTCGTGTTCCACGGCCTGCCGCCCGATACGTTCAACGACAGCGTCGAGGTCGTGGTCGAGGGTCGGCTCAAGAGGGACGGCGTGATCTACGCGACCAACGTGCTCGCCAAGTGCGGTTCGCGCTACGAAGCGGTACCCAAGGCGTAAATGACCCTGCTCGGCAGCCTGGCGCTGTGGGTCGCCCTGCTCGTGGGGATCTGGGGGGCGCTCGCGGGATTCGTGGGCGGGCTCAAAGATCGTCCCGACCTCGGGCGCAGCGCGCGCCACGCCGTGTTCGCGATGTGCGGCGCCCTCCTGGTTGCGGTCGTCTCGCTCGAGTGGGCGCTGTTCCAGCACGACTTCAACGTCGAGTACGTCGCCGCCTACACCAGCCGGAATCTGCCGATCTTCTACACCTGGTCTGCGCTGTACGCGGGCCAAAAGGGGAGCCTCCTCTTCTGGGCCACCGTGCTGTCGCTGTTCGGATCGCTCGCCCTGGTGCTGACGCCGCGCCACCACCGCGCACTCCTGCCGCACGTGGCGGGGGTTGTGTCTCTCGTTGCCGCTTTCTTCATCTCGGTCATGCTGTTCGGGCACGCAAACCCGTTCCAGCGACTGCCGTACACGCCGCTGGACGGGAACGGTCTCAACCCGCAGCTCCAGAACCCCGGGATGGTGTTCCACCCGCCCATGCTGTACCTCGGCTACATCTCGATCACCATCCCGTTCGCCTTCGCGATCGCGGCGCTGCTCTCCAAGCGGCTCGACACCGACTGGCTCGTCGCGATTCGCAAGTGGACGCTCTTGTCGTGGCTGTTTCTCTCGATCGGGATCTGTCTCGGCATGTGGTGGGCCTACGTCGAGCTGGGGTGGGGTGGCTACTGGGCGTGGGACCCGGTCGAGAATGCGTCGCTCCTGCCGTGGCTCACGATGACCGCGTTCCTGCACTCGGTGATGATCCAGGAGAAGCGCGGGATGCTGAAGAAGTGGAACCTCGCCCTGATCATCGGGTCGTGGCTCCTGTCGATCTTCGGCACGTTCATCACGCGCTCCGGCGTGATCTCGAGCGTGCACTCGTTCACTCAGTCGAGCGTCGGATACTTCTTCCTTGCGTTCCTGATCGTTTCGGGGGTGGCGAGCTTCGCCCTGTACGCGAACCGGCTGCCGCTGCTCACGGCCGAGGCGCGGCTCGAGTCGATGGTGAGCCGCGAGGCGAGCTTCCTGTTCAACAACCTGCTCTTCATCGGGATCGCCTTCTCGGTGCTGTGGGGCACGCTGTTCCCGATCCTGTCCGAGCTGGTCCAGGGCACCAAGATCACCGTCGGGCCCCCGTTCTTTAATCAGGTCAACATCCCGCTCGGACTGGCGTTGCTCGCGCTCACCGGCATCGGGCCGCTCATCGCCTGGCGTCGGGCCTCGGTCCCGAACCTGCAGCGCCAGTTCGCCGTCCCCGGCACCGTCGGCGCGTTCACCGCATTGATCCTGCTGGTCGCGGGGATGCGGGACCTGTATGCCGTGATAGCGATGGCGCTGGGCGGGTTCGTTCTGGGGACCGTGGGGCAGGAGTTCGCCCGCGGGGCGCGCGCCCGGCACCGCCAGTACGGGGAGGGCTATGCGCTGGCGCTCGGCCGGCTGCTGGCCCGCAACCGCAGGCGGTACGGCGGCTACATCGTGCACACCGGCATCGTGATCCTGTTCGTCGCCTTCGCCGGCATGGCCTTCAAGACCGAGACCGAGGCCAGCCTGCGGCCGGGGGAGTCCGCGTCGATCCGCAGCCCGTACGGCTGGACCTACCGGCTCACCCACCTCGGGATCTCGCAGTACGACGCGCTCAACCGGCAGGTGACCGCCGCGACGCTCGAGGTGAGCCGCGACGGCAAGCGGCTCGGCGTGCTCACCACGGAGAAACGCCAGCACGTTGATGCGCTCGGCCGGCCGACGTTCCAGCCGTCCACCGAGGTCGGCATCCGGAGCGATCTCCGCGAAGATCTCTACATCGTCCTC
>DATHKX010000025.1:0-7281 GCA_035488835.1 Gemmatimonadales bacterium | reverse complement strand
CCGGCCCGCGTGGAGGCGACCGATACCATCACCGTGCGCGCGCTCGATCCGAGCGGCATCGCCTGGATCGGGTTCCGGGTGGATACGGTGCTCACCGCCGTCCCGCCGTTCACCGGGATCACGCCGGCGCGGTTCGACTCGGTCAACGTGGGCGCGGGGAACCTGACGGACGTGACGCGCAAGCTCAGCCTCGGGCTTGCGGCGCTCGCCACGCCGGTGAGCGTCGTGGTGCGGGGCTACGCATGCGACCTCGCCACGGCCAGGAACTGCGCCTTCTCGCAGACCAGCACGGTGATCACGCCCTCGGCGCCGCGCGCTCCTTCCCGCGCCGCCACGCCGTCGAGCGGCGTCGATACCGTGGTGGTGGTGGCCGGCCGGACGTTCGCGCTGCCGCTGGGCGGGCGGATCGCCGACGCGATCTTCAACGCCAACCTGAACGAGCTGTACCTGACCAATCCGACGCGCCATCGCGTCGAGGTGTTCCAGGTGGCGAACAGCACGTTCGTGGCCTCGGGGATCACCTTCGGCGTGGGCGTGCCGTGGGGCGTCGCCCTGTGGCCGCGCGACACGCTGGGCAACTACGGCGACTCGATCGTCGTGGCGGACGCGGGCGGCACCCAGCTCGCCATCGTGGACGTGCGGACGGCGGTGCGGCAGCTGCAGTGGCGTCAGGACCTGCCCAACTTCCTGGTCGAGACGTACAAGGTGCTGCGGCAAGCCGGTGGGACGCTCGAGCAGATCCTGGTGCACGACGTCTCCGACCGGCCGCAGTACGTCGCGACCGTGTGTCGCTCGGGGGGTGGGACGGCGTGCCACCAGGACTCGATCTTCGCGGTGTACTCGACCACGCCGACCCAAAGCAGCACCAGCCCGTTTGCCGGCAAGGCCACGCTGCGGATGGAGAAGCTGGTGAGCCCCACCAGCGGGTTCCTGCCCTTCGGCCACCTGTTCTGGGAGATCGGGGCGACATTCGCGAGCACCTCGACGGACACGCTGCGCATCGAGGAGGTGCGCCGCAACTCGCGCAAAGTGATCCTGTCGGCGTGCCGGGGCATTTCGGTGGACCTGCCGACGTTCGGGCTGGGCGACTCGACCTACGCCCGGAACTCGGGGAACTTCACCCACGCCTTCATCGGCGAGGGCGGCAACATCTCGACGGCGTTCGCGCGCGTCATGGCGTACGACGCGCGTCAAAGGATCCTCGGCGTCGGGATTCCCGACAGCACCTGCGTCAACCCGCTCGTCACGGGCCGGACCGCGCTCGCCGCGGGCGAGGACCACGAAGACCTGGGCATGTCGCCCGGGGTGTACGTCAGCGACTTCATCAGCAACACCGGCATCCACGTGTCGTCCATCGCCACCAACTTCAACGGCCGGACCAACGTGGTGCGCGCCGACTCGATCTATTACCTCGACGACCAGCTGCGGCTCAAGGCCACCTCCTGCACCCTGGCGACGAACCTCGCCACCTGCCTCATGGGCGCGCCGGGGATGGACATGAACTACAATCACGACTTCTCGCCGGGGGGTACGTGTATCCCCAATTGCGGCAGCGGCACGGACAAGAACACGCGGCTGCTGTTCGCCGCCCGGCCGGACGCGAGCATCGACGTGTTCGACACGTTCGACGGTGGGCAGCTCCTGAGCGGCGGCGTGCCCGTGACGATCCCGATCCGCGACCCGATCATCGGACCGTTCCGGGTGGCGCGCGACGCGACCGGCCAGCTGCTGTTCGGCATCACCGCCAACGGCCTGGTGATGGTCCGGCTCCCCAGCCTCATCAACCCGAACCCGGCGCCGCCCAGACGGTGATTCCTCACCCCCTGTCCCCCTCTCCACGGTGTGGAGAGGGGGAACGGCTTGAAGACATTGAGAGCCCGGCCCGGAGTCGGGCTCGCGTGCTATTATCCGGAAGCATGAGGGCTCGGTGATGTTCCGGTTCACCACGGCGGGCGAGTCGCACGGACGCGGCCTGGTGGCGGTCCTCGAGGGGATCCCCGCGGGCCTGCCCCTGTCCGCCGAGCGCGTCAACGCCGAGCTGAAGCGGCGGATGGGGGGCTACGGCCGCGGCGCCCGCATGAAGATCGAATCCGACCAGATCGAGTGGCTCGCCGGGGTGCGCTCCGGCGAGACCCTCGGCTCCCCCATCGCGATGCTCGTGTGGAACCGCGATTGGGAGCACTGGCAGGACGTGATGGCGCCCGAGGGCAATGCGCCTGGTGCCGAGCGGCGGCGCCAGGTCACGCGCCCGCGTCCCGGCCACGCCGATCTCGCCGGCGCGCTCAAGTACGACCGCCAGGACGCGCGCGACATCCTGGAGCGGGCGAGCGCGCGCGAGACGGTGGCGCGGGTGGCGTGCGGCGCGGTGTGCAAGGTGCTGCTGGAACAGTTCGGCGTGGAAGTCGGTTCTCACGTCGTGGAATTGGGTGGGGTGGTGGCGAAATCCCCGGTCCCGATCCCCCAGCCCCTGAACCCCGCCTCCGATGCCAGCCCGGTCCGCTGCCTCGACTCGGAGGCGGAGCGCGAGATCATCGCCCGCATCGACGCGGCCAAGGCCGCGGGCGACACGCTCGGCGGCGTCGTCGAGGTGATTGCCCTCGGAGTTCCCGTCGGGCTCGGCTCCCACGTCTCGTGGGACGCGAAGCTGGACGGCCGCCTCGCGCAGGCCCTCATGTCGATCCCGGCGGTGAAGGGGGTGGAGCTGGGCCTGGGGTTCGAGGCCGCGCGACGCAAGGGCTCCGAGGTGCACGACGAGATCCTGCCCGGGCTGGCCCGCGCCACCAACCGCGCGGGCGGCACCGAAGGCGGCATGACCACCGGCGAGCCCCTGGTCGCGCGCGTCGCGATGAAGCCGATCTCGACGCTGATGTCGCCGCTGCGCACCGTGGACCTGAAGACGGGCGGGCCGGCCCAGGCGCAATCCGAGCGGTCGGATGTGACGGCGGTGCCGGCCATGGGGGTCATCGCCGAGACGATGATGGCCCTGGTGCTGGCGCAAGCGCTGCTCGAGAAGTTCGGCGGCGACGCGCTGAGCGAGACGAAACGGAACTTCGAGGGGTATCTGGCGCAGGTGCGCGCGCGTACGCCGCAGGGGGCGGCCTCGTGAAACGGCACGTCGTGTTGATCGGCCTGCCGGGGTCGGGCAAGAGCACCGTGGGCCGGCTGGTGGCGGAGCAGCTGCGCGCCGGATTCGTGGACATCGACGCGATCGTCGAGCGGCGCGAGGGGCGGCCGATCGCCATGATCTTCGCGGAAAAAGGCGAAGCGGCGTTCCGCGAGATGGAGCGCAAGGAGATGGAGACCGCGCTCGCGGCCGAGCCCGCGGTGATCGCTCCGGGCGGCGGCTGGGCGGCGCAGCCGGGCGCGATCGACGGCGCGAAGCCGCACGCGCTCGTGATCTTTCTGTACACGCGGCCCGAGACCGCGACGCAACGCGCGGCGCCCGAGGGAACCCGCCCGGCGTTATCAGGAGAGGATCCAGTGGCGCGCATGCGGCTGCTGCAGCGCGAGCGCGACGAGTTCTATCGCAGCGCGCACGCGCAAGTTGATACCGACCGGAAGTCGGCGCCGCAGGTTGCCAATGAGGTCGTCAGGCTTGCGCAATCGAGTGCGGGATGGTAAAGATGCGCACTCGTGTCGTTTGATGAAGGATTGATGCATGGCTGCTAAGAAAGCTGCGGTGAAGCGGAAGAAAGCCGATCCCAAAAACCCCGCGCTCGCGCGCGGGGTCAGTGGGACTGCTGACCCCGGGCGCAAGCCCGGGGATGACGGGGGCGCGGAAACGGCCGTGGCCGTGGTCCCCCCTCCCAAGCGGCGCGCGCGCAAGCCCAAGGCGCCCGCCGCGGGCGGCGGGGGCGGGGGCGGGGGCGGGAAGGGCGCGCTCGTCATCGTCGAGTCGCCCACTAAGGCAAAGACGATCGGCAAGTACTTGGGCGCGGGTTACACGGTCAAGGCGACCGTGGGGCACCTGCGCGATCTGCCCCAGCGCAAGCTGGGCGTGGACGTGGAGCACGGCTTCACGCCCGAGTACGTGACGATCAAAGAGAAGGCCAAAACCCTCGCCGAAATCAAGAAGGCCGCGAAGGCAGCGGAGCGGGTGCTGCTCGCCACCGACCCGGACCGCGAGGGCGAAGCCATCGCCTGGCACGTGGCCAGCCAGCTCGGCAACGGAAAAAGCGGCAAGATCCGTCGCGTCCTGTTCCACGAGATCACCAAGGACGCGGTGGCCTACGCGCTGGCGCATCCCCTCGACATCGACCAGCGGAAAGTCGACGCCCAGCAGGCGCGCCGGGTGCTCGACCGGCTGGTCGGCTACAAGACGTCCCCGCTCCTCTGGAAGAGCATCAAGACCGGCCTCTCAGCAGGTCGGGTGCAGACGGTGGCGCTGCGGCTGATCTGCGAGCGTGAGGAGGAGATCCGCAAGTTCGTGCCGCAGGAGTACTGGACCGTCGAGGCCGACCTCGAGAAGGACGGCCAGGCGTTCCAGGCGCGGCTGCACAAACTCGAGGGGAAGAAGCCGGAGATCAAGGACGAGGCGACCGCGCGGGCGATCGTGGCGGACGCGCTCAAGATCCCCTTCAAGGTCACCACGGTCGAGAAGGGCGAGCGGCGGCGCGCGGCGCCGCCGCCGTTCCGCACCAGCACGCTGCAGCAGGAGGCCGCGAAGCAATTGGGCTTCTCCGCGGCGGTCACGATGCGGATCGCGCAGCAGCTGTACGAGGGCATCGAGCTCGGCGCAGAAGGCCCGGTCGGGCTGATCACCTACATGCGTACCGACTCGGTGCGCGTGGCGGACGCAGGCCTAGCCCAGGCGCGCGACTACATCCGCAAGGAATTCGGCGACCGCTACCTGCCGGCCGAGCCCGTGATCCACAAGGGCGGCAAGAGCAGCATGCGCGTCCAGGACGCCCACGAGGCCATCCGGCCCACCGACGTGTTGCGAAGCCCGGACGGCCTGAAGCAGTACCTCGATTCCAAGCAGTTCAAGCTGTACCAGCTGATCTGGCGGCGTTTCGTGGCGTCCCAGATGACGCCCGCGGTGTTCGAGACCACCAAGGTGGACTTCGATCTGGGCCGCTTCGTGTTCCGGGCCACCGGGTCGCGCGTCCTGTTCGACGGCTATCACAAGCTGTATCACGAGGCGCACGAGCCGGAGGACGCGAAGACCCTCGAGGACCTGCCCCCGATCCCGCCGCTCGCCCAGGGCGACGTCGTGACGGTGAAGCAGATCACGCCCAACCAGCACTTCACCGAGCCGCCGCCGCGCTTCAGCGAGGCCAGCCTGGTGAAGGAGCTGGAGCGCCTGGGGATCGGCCGGCCGTCCACCTACGCGAGCATCATCTCCACCCTCAAGATGCGCTGGTATGCCACGGCCAAGGACCGCCGCTTCGCGCCGACGCCGCTGGGCGAGACGGTGTGGCAGGTAATGAAGCGCTCGTTCCCCGACGTGTTCGAGGTGGGGTTCACGGCGCAAATGGAAGACGAGCTGGACAAGGTGGAAGAAGGCGATCTCGCGTGGCAGCAGGTGCTGGGCGACTTCTGGGGGCCGTTCGCAAAGGCGCTCGAGGCGGTGGACGTGCAGAAGCTGATCCACGACGTGCACGACCTCTCGGGCCTGCACAAGGAGAAGTGCCCGACGTGCGCCAGCGGCCTGGTGGTGCGGAGCGGGCGGTTCGGCCCGTTCATCGCGTGCGCCCGCTACCCCGACGAGTGTAAGTTCACGCGGCCGCTGCGGCGCGACCGGGTGCCCGACCGGCCCACCGACGAGATCTGCCAGGAGTGCGGCGCACCTATGGTGATCAAGACGGGGCGCTACGGCGAGTTCCTCGCCTGCACCAAGTTCCCCGCGTGCAAGCACACGCGGCCCGTGCCGCTGGGCGTGAAATGCCCGAAGTGCGGCGTGGGCGACCTCGCGGAGCGCCGCACCAGGAAGGGACGCAACTTCTTCGGGTGCTTGCGCTACCCGGAGTGCGACTACTCGACGTGGAACCGCCCGGTCGCGGTCGCCTGCCCGAGCTGCGGGTTCCTCGGGATGGAAGAGAAGCAGACCAAGACCAAAGGGGTCTCTCGCAAGTGCCTCAAGTGCGGACACGAAATCATGGTCGAGGAGGCGGTGCCGGCGGAGTCGGTGGCGGGCTGAAGGCGGTAGTGGTGGGGGGCGGGCTCGCGGGCAGCGAGGCCGCCTGGGCGCTCGCCGAGCGCGGGATCGGGGTCACGCTGCACGAGATGCGCCCCGTGAAGACCACGCCCGCGCATCAGACCGACCGGCTCGCCGAGCTGGTCTGCTCCAACTCCTTCAAATCGGTGGAGCTCACCAACGCGCACGGCCTGCTCAAGGCCGAGATGCGGCGGCTCTCGAGCGTGGTGCTGGAGGCGGCCGACCAGGCACGCGTGCCGGGGGGCGCGGCGCTCGCGGTGGACCGCGTCGCGTTCGCGCGAAGCCTGCACGATCGAGTCACCCGCCATCCCGGGATCACCCTGGTGCGGGGCGAGGTGACCGAGCTCGAGTCCCCCGGCATCGTGGCGACGGGCCCGCTCACCTCCGAGGCGCTCGCGGCCGCGATCGCCCGCAAGCTCGACGCCACATCGCTCGCCTTCTTCGACGCCATCGCGCCCATCGTTTCGGCCGACTCGCTCGACACGGCGCAGCTGTTCCGCGCCTCGCGCTACGGCAAGGGCTCGGGCGACGACTACTGGAACGCCCCGCTCACGGAAGCGCAGTACGACGCGCTGGTCACGGCGCTCCGCGGCGGCGAGCAGTACCAGCCCCACCACGAGTTCGACCGTACGCCCTATTTCGAGGGCTGCCTGCCGGTGGAGGAGATGGCCGCGCGCGGGCGCGACGTGCTGCGCTTCGGACCGATGAAGCCGGTGGGGTTGGGAACAGAGGCCTTCGCCGTGGTGCAGCTGCGGCAGGAGGACCGCGCCGGACAGATGTGGAACCTGGTGGGGTTCCAGACCCGGCTCAAAGTGCCGGACCAGCAGCGCGTGTTCCGGATGATTCCGGGGCTGGGTCGCGCGGAATTCCTGCGGTTCGGGAGCATCCACCGGAACGCGTACATCAACTCGCCGCGCGCGCTCACGGCACACTTGTCGGCCAAGGACGATCCGACGCTGCTCTTCGCGGGGCAGCTGACGGGCGTCGAGGGCTACACCGAGTCCGCCGCCACGGGGATCCTCGCAGGCGTGAATCTGGCGCGGTTGCTGGCGGGCGACGCCCCCGTCGTGCCGCCGCCCACCACGATGCTCGGCGCGCTGTACCGGTACGTGCACACCGCCGAC
>DATHKX010000024.1:0-4210 GCA_035488835.1 Gemmatimonadales bacterium | reverse complement strand
GCGCGGGGCTCTGACCCCCCTTCGTTTTTTTCCGATACCGCCTATTCCCTTGAGCCCGGCTAGGTTGCCCGGATGCCGCTGCGCTTGTCCGAGCACCCGGAACGGGACCGTCCGCGCGAGCGCTTGTGGAGCGTCGGCCCCGCCGCGTTAACGGGGCAGGAGCTCTTGGCCATTCTCTTAGGCACAGGGTACGCGGGTCGGGACGCGCTCGCCGTCGCGGGTGAGGTCCTCGCCCGGGTGGAGGGGTCGCTGCGCCGGCTCGCCGGGCGGCCCTCGGCGGACCTGGCCCGTGTGCCGGGCGTCGGCCGCGGGAAGGCCGCTCGCGTGGCCGCGGCGCTCGAGCTGGGACGCCGAGTGGGGGCCGAGGAAGAGCCGCCCCCCGAGCGGATCCGCGGGCCGGCGGACGTGCAGCGGTTCTACGCCTCCCGGTTACGGGATCTGGCGGTGGAGGAGTTTCACGTGCTGGCCCTCGGCAGCCAGAGTCAGGTGCTGGGCGATCTGCTGATCACGCGCGGGATTTTGAACAGCTCGCTGGTACACCCGCGGGAGGTCTTCCGCGCGGCGATCGCCGAAGCCGCGGCGGGCATCATCGTGGTGCACAACCACCCGAGCGGCGACGCGACACCCTCGGCCGACGACCGGGCGGTGACGCGGCAGCTCGTGGACGCGGGCCGGCTGCTGGACGTGCCGGTGTACGACCACGTGATCGTCGGCGGCGATCGGTACGTGAGCTTCGCCGAGGCGGGAATGCTGTAGGAGCGCAGCGAAACTGCGCCCCTACGCGTCTCCGACGTGCGGCTATCGCGGCGTCAATACCGAATTCCCCGATGCGTCCGCCGCAATGGTGAACCGCGCCACACTGTGTCCCAGCGCCTGACCGGCCTCGATGTCGAACCGGTAGTGGATGCCGCCGTACATGCGCGACAGCCCCGCCTCCGTGACCATGGCGTTCAAGTGATCGCGCTGCTCCGGGAAGAACGTGCTTAGCACGTCCGCACCCGATGCGGAGAGGCAGCTGTGGCCGGAGGGATACGCCGGGTGGTTGGGTTTGCCGACGGCGGCGACGACCGTGATGAGCGGGTCCGCTTGCCACGGCCGGACGAACCAGTACGTCTCCTTCGCATCCCAGCAACCGATCTGCGCGTCGAACATCGTCGCGCTGAGCAGGGCGTAGAGGTGCGTCGCCTCGCGCTCGGACAGACCGTGCTGATTGATGCCGTCCGTCGCGACCTGGAGCCAGAACCCGGCCGTGGTCGGCGTACCGGTGCTCAGCGCCCAGAAGGCCGCGATCCGTACCTGATCCGCGGTGCGGGTATCGGAGATCTGCCCGATCTCGCTGAGCGCCGCCAGAAACGCTGACGACCCAAACGCGGGCGGCGGCCCCGGCCGGAACTGGCTCGCCGAGGTCAGGAACCAGGGGGTCACCCCCGGCAGCTGCCCGCCCGCGATCGTCGCCGGGGTTGTGTTACTGACCCAGAGGCCCGCGCCCACGGGAATGGTCCCGGTGAAGGGCCGGTTGAAGCCGTCTCCCTGGGCGCGCGTAACGATCTCGGCGCCTAGCGCGCGGCCGATCGCTTCGCCGCGCGCGAATGCGGGGTGCGGTCCACCGGGACCTGCGTTCGCCTGCGCGTTGACCATGTCCTCCGACGCCTGAGCCTGGCTTGGGAAGAGGTACGTCAGCACGACAGCCGAAGCGCCTGCGACGGCGCCCCGATCAAGCTCCAGCCGGTTCCGTCCGCCACGCCCGATCCCGTTGCCGGAGGCCCAGGCTTCGGCGTCCGTGCCACCCTCGGCGGCTTCAGCCCGCTGCACGGCCAGGTACTGCGCGACCCCGAGGAGGGGATACGCGCGCGTGGCAGTTTGGGCGTTGGAGCCCGCCTGGGCAACGAGGCCGGCCGCCTTCTCCTGCCAGGCGGGGCTGGCGAGAGCTTCAGTAAACGGCAGGCCGCTGTGCGACGCGGAAAGACCAAGCCCCGTTGGGGCGGGAGCCTGGTCGGTGCAGCCGGCCAGCAGCGCCACGCCGGTCACGATGGCGGATACTCTCGAGAGCCTAGACATGTTCATCCTCCTCATTATGGATGCGGCCTCCACGCCGGCTGGTTGCCGGTGGTGAAGAGACGGACGTTGGAACCATTCGAGGACGCCACAGACACGGCGTCGTACGTGCTGCAGCCGCTCGCTCCGCGAGGGCGTGCGGACCTTGTACCGCCGCTCGCGGCGGGTCGGCTATAATCCCAACCGCCGCAGTCCTCCAGCGTTTGCACGAAAGCGAGTTGGGTGCCGTCGGGGGACCAGCTGGGCCCGAACCCGTCAAGGCCCGCGCGCATCACGCCGCCGTCGGCCACGTTCAAGAGCGCGATCTGGTCGCCCAGGTAGCGCGTGGTCGCGAACGCCAACGTCGAGCCGTCCGGTTTCCAGGCGGCACCGTAGTCGCGGGCTGGGTCGTTGGTCAGCCGCGCAAACCCACTGCCGTCGGCGTTCACGGAGCAGAGATCGTCGTTGCCCGGGTCCACCTGGCAGTCGAAGACAATTCTTGTCCCATCCGGAGACCAGGCCGGACTTCCCACGAACCCCACGCCCTGGGTCAGCCGCACGGCACCGGAGCCGCTCGCCGCCATCACATACAGGTCCGTCGCACCACCTTGCGTCGCGGCGAACGCGATCTTCATCCGGTCGGGCGACCAGGTCGGGTGGTGATTACTCGCCCCGTCCACCGTGAGCTGCGCGAACCCGGTGCCATCGGCGTTGATCGCGCAGAGGTCCTGGCCGCACTCGTACGCGAGCCTGGCGCCGTCGGGCGACCATGCTGGAGCGAATCCCTGCGCGATCACTTGAGTGACCGAACCATCCAATTGACTGACGATGATGGTCCCGGGGGAGGAGTAGGCGATCCGCTCGGTCACGACGCACCCGACGTCGAAGGTGACAGCTGCCGCGGCGTCCGACGGGACGGTCACGGCGCGGGCCGTCGTCCCGCTGACCGAGCAGTTCCCGGCTGCACCGATGAGTCTCACCGTGTGGAGGCCCGCGGTCACACCGGCGATGGTGACCTGGTCGTTGGCGTGGGCCCGCGCGTTCCAGCGGCAGTCGCTACCGGAGCGGTCGACGCAGACCAAATAGCCGTCCGGATCGATGTCGGTCCCGCTGGTGGCGGTCGTGACCTTCACGCTCCCAGTCGCGGCACACGTGACCGCGAACGGCACGTCGGTGCTGTCGTTCGCGGTGACGGTGCGCGTGCCGCCCCCAATGACCGTACAATTTTCGGCTACGTCGTCCAGGTCCACTTGGTGGGTGCCGGGCACCACCGACACGGACACGCCGCTGTTCACACCGACCGCCTCATCCGTGGTGCAGACGTCGCCGCCGTAGTCCCAGGGGTCGGGGTGGGGATCAACGCACACGCGGTAGCCGTCGGGATCGACGGAGGCCCCCGTGGTCGTGGTGGTGACGTGCAGGGTCCCCGCCGCGCACGCGACGGCGAACGGCACCGCAGCCGTCTCCCCTCGGGAGGCGGAGACGGCGCGCGGATTGTCACCGGCGACCGTGCAGTTCGCGGCGACGCCCGTGAGCAGGACCGCGTGAGCGCCCGTGTCCACGGTTACGGTCCAAAACCCGTTCACTCCGATTGCCAACGGCCCAGCGTACGCACAGGAGGTCCCGCCGTGACCGTCGGGGGCGGGGTCGACACAGGCGGCGTAGCCGTCGGGATCGAGCGCGCTGCCGGTCGTCCCGATAGTGATGCGGAGCGACCCCGTCGGTTGAGCGGGGTTGAGCAGCGTCGGCCCGGCGGGCTCCGCGCAGGCTGCGAGCAAGAGCACGCTGCCACCCACAAACCACCATTTCCTCATCGGCGACATACGTGCGAAACCTCCAGGAGAGCGCCGGTGGGTAGAGTAGGCGGGTGCCCACAAGCACTCCATGGCGCGCACCTGACTTGTGGCAGAACTCCGGCTTACCCGCTAACTGGTTGGAAGACAGATGATTACGGTGGAAACTGATCTGCTGTACATTAGGCTGCGGTCATCGTCGGAGATGTCATGGAAGTTCCCAAGCAATCCCTGCGACGAGTGGTCCGGTTCGGGGTCTTCGAAGTGGACCTTCGCGCGGGCGAGCTCTTCAAGCAGGGGATCAAGATCAAGCTGCAGCAGCAGCCGCTTCGGGTCTTGGCGCTGCTGTTGGAGCACCCCGGCGAGGTGGTGACGAGGGAGGA